>NZ_CAMFKT010000001.1:0-366638 GCF_945957325.1 Enterobacter sp. PL1 | reverse complement strand
CTAAGCGCCATGTTGAAATTCATAAAAAGGAGTGAGGTACCAGGTATGGACCATAAAAAAAGAATCACTGATTATTCTGAAACTGAGTTTTTAGAGTTTGTTCGCGGAATTTTTAATCCAGCAAACTCTTCTGAAAGTAAAGACGTTGAGAATGTGCTTTATTTTGAGGAGATAACAGAATATCCAGAGGGTTCTGACCTTATTTTTTACCCTTCAAAAACTCGTGAAGATACCCCTGAGGGGGTTGTAAAAGAAATCAAAGAATGGCGAGCAGCAAATGGTAAACCCGGGTTTAGACCGGAATAATAGCTAACTCATAATTTACAATAATTCCTCAGGCGCAATGTATATGCATTGCGCAGGGGTAAGCGCATCCATGAAAAAGGAGCTATTTTATGGCTTTGACAAGAAATTCATTAGCTATGCTGCTGTAGGGGCTGCCACGCCGTTTTCGACGCCTGATGATGCTTTTTTTGTCCGCTTTTCCCAAACCCTTTCGACCGGCGCGGATACCCAGATGCTGACCAAAGGTACCAGTAAACCTTCTGTGTATATGGGTTACGGTTGGCGTGACTGGTACAGTCGGGAACTGAAATTGGTCCAGCAATTTAATACTGTATTGTGAACCGTAACATAGAGATGCAGAGCGTATGCTCTGCGTCTCTGCCTTGCCTGTATTAATCTAATAATGGTTTTCTATTATCTTTCGCTGGCTCTGGCTTGAGTTTTTCAACGGGAATACTGCACATGCTTTCCGCTATTATCCCAAAAAGAGAGTCTTTCGGGTAACTTTCCCATTGTCCCACATCCTGTGTCACATGTACGACATCACCTTCCGCGAACGGTTTGGAAAAATAGGTTCGCGCCATAATAGCACGCTGGTTTTTGTCGCAATTAATCACGTCGATTGCCCGGGAACTCGCTATGTAGACGGGAGGATTTTTTATAATGAGTGTCTTCTCGGCGTAGTTATTGATGAAATAAAAGCGGCGTAAGCGGTCGTTACCCTGATAAGTTGAAATCACCCGAAGATCGATATACGAAGCAATTTTCTTATCTTCAAGGATTTTTATGACGCCTGCCGGTGGCTTGGGGGTAGACTGGGGCTGGGGTTTACTTGTCCCGGTACAACCTGTCAGCATAAGTAATACCAGCCATGTTAGCTTTTTCATTTCGCATCCCCTGCGGATAAATCAGGTCGTAATGTCGTCAGCATGTCAGGCGTTACATTTCCCTGAACGGTACAGAGCAATAATGTCCCGTCTTTGCTTTTGCTGAGCATTAACAGCTTTTCGGTACTTTCTTTTGCCGGAGCAATACCTGACACCGCCTGCGCGTTGTCTTCCCACTCACTCGTTGGGTTGATTTTAATCATCGTCTGAGAAACATAATCATCTCCCGCCTTTTTCCAGGACAAATGATCAAGTCTGGACATCACTTCTTCTTGTGACTCTTTGAAAATGAGTCCCCAGTAATAGTACTTACCGTAATTGATTTCATCGAGATTGCTGGTTTGCAGGTAATATCCCGATACCGTCAGATTTAATTCATGCAGCGGTTGAGCAAACCAGATGGTGCGATTGCCGTCTTCAGGGGCTTTGAACCAGGCCTGCGAATGCTTGTTAAGCGTTAAGGGGGCTACGCGGCTGAGTTTGGCTCGCTGATGATAAATCTCGTTGAAAAAGGTTGAGTCGCAGCGGGTCAACGTTTGTGTCAACGTGCTGGCGTGAACCGCGGGTGTGGCTACAGCCATACCTGCTATGAGCCCAATGGAGGAGATGAGTTTACGCATGTAATATCCCTATATTAAAAAAAGACCCTGTTTTTATCGGCTTATCAGGATGAGACTTTACGCTTTTTTATTTTGCTTCGTTATCTGGCGTATTTAATGCCTCCCCCGAGTTTTGTACAAAACCTCAACCCTCTCATCTTTAGGTTTACACAGCGGTAACAAAATAGGTACCATACCCCCCTATAGTATCAGGAGGGCGTATGCCGCATTCACCCGAAGATAAAAAACGTATTCTTACCCGCGTCCGTCGCATTCGGGGTCAGGTTGATGCCCTTGAACGCGCGCTGGAGTCGGGCGACCCCTGTCTGGCCATCCTGCAGCAAATTGCCGCCGTGCGCGGGGCTGCCAATGGCCTGATGGGCGAAATGGTTGAAATTCACCTCAAAGATGAGCTGGTAGCGGGGGAAACCACGCCGGATCAGCGTGCCGTTCGCATGGCGGAAGTCGGCCATTTACTGCGCTCTTATCTAAAATAAATCCACATACCTGACAAGAAGGGAAGACATATGAAATCTCGCGCTGCAGTTGCATTTGGCCCCGGCCAGCCGCTCAAAATCGTTGAAATTGACGTGGCACCGCCGAAGAAAGGCGAAGTGCTGATCAAAATCACCCATACCGGCGTATGTCATACCGATGCGTTTACGCTCTCGGGCGACGACCCGGAAGGCGTCTTCCCGGCGGTGCTCGGCCATGAAGGCGGCGGGATTGTAGTAGAAGTGGGCGAGGGCGTGACCAGCCTGAAGCCGGGCGATCACGTGATCCCGCTGTACACTGCGGAATGCGGCGAGTGTAAGTTCTGTAAATCCGGCAAAACTAACCTCTGCCAGGCGGTGCGCGCCACTCAGGGGAAAGGGCTGATGCCCGACGGGACGACCCGTTTCTCCTACAACGGCGAGCCGGTTTATCACTACATGGGCACCAGCACCTTCAGCGAATACACCGTTTGCGCGGAGATCTCGCTGGCGAAGGTGAACCCGCAGGCGCCGCTGGATAAAGTCTGCCTGCTGGGCTGCGGCGTGACCACCGGTATTGGCGCGGTGCATAACACCGCAAAAGTCAAAGAGGGCGATACCGTGGCGGTGTTCGGTCTCGGCGGCATTGGTCTGGCGGTGATCCAGGGCGCGGTGCAGGCGAAGGCCGGCCGTATCATCGCGGTCGATACCAACCCGGAGAAATTCAGGCTGGCCGGTGAAATGGGCGCGACCGATTTTGTGAACCCGAAAGATCACGAGAAGCCGATTCAGGACGTCATCGTTGAGATGACCGACGGCGGCGTGGACTTCAGCTTCGAGTGTATCGGCAACGTCAACGTGATGCGTTCCGCGCTGGAGTGCTGCCACAAAGGCTGGGGCGAGAGCATCATCATTGGCGTGGCCGGTGCGGGTCAGGAGATTAAAACCCGTCCATTCCAGCTGGTCACCGGGCGCGTATGGCGCGGTTCCGCGTTTGGCGGCGTGAAGGGCCGTACCCAGCTTCCGGGTATGGTTGAAGATGCGATGGTCGGCAAGATTCAGCTCGATCCGTTCATTACCCACCGCTTACCGCTGGAGCAGATCAACGAGGCGTTTGATCTGATGCACGAAGGAAAATCCATCCGTACCGTTATCCATTTCGGCGACAAGTAACTCTTCTGCCAGCGGTTTTTCGCCGCTGGCATTTCTTTAATAATCTTCTCTAAAGTGTGACCAGTGCGGCGTTTTTAGCCGTAATCTAAATCTCTGCCGTGCCGATGACTATTTAACAGGCGTGTTTTTACGCATCTTACCTACAAGAGAGTCGACGGTCATGGACAACACTACTTCGATGCTGGCGCAGCGCAAGCTGGGCTTCTTGCATCACATCAGGCTGGTTCCGCTGTTTTCCTCCATTCTCGGTGGCATTATTCTTCTGTTTGCCTTGAGCTCTGGTCTGGCAGGGTATTTCCTGCTGCAGGCCGATAACGATCAGCAGGATGTCACATCCGAAATTCAGGTGCGTATGGGGCTGTCGAACAGCTCAAACCATCTGCGAACCGCGCGTATCAATCTGATCCACGCCGGTGCGGCAAGCCGTATCGCAGAGATGGATGCGATGAAGCAGAACATCAGCGAGGCGGAAACGCGCATTAAGCAGTCCCAGGAGAGCTTTACCGCCTACATGAATCGCGCCGTGCGTACCGCCGAGGGCGCAGCGCTGGATGCGGAGCTTAAGACCCGGTATGACGCCTATATCGCGGGCATGCAGCCGATGGTCAAATTCGCCAAAAACGGCATGTTCGAGGCGATCATCAACCACGAAAACGAAACGGCGCGTCCGCTGGACGACGCGTACAACGCCGTACTGCTGAAGGCGATTAAGATCCGTACCGACCGTGCCAATGCGCTGACGGCGCAGGCGCACAGCCGCACGCAGCTGGGCCTGATGTTTATGGTGGGCGCGTTTGCGCTGGCGCTGGTGCTGACGGCGATGACCTTTGTCGTGCTGCGCCGCACGGTAATCAATCCGCTGCAGCGGGCAGCGAAACGTATCGAGAATATCGCTAAGGGCGACCTGACGATGCCGGACGACGTGGCCGGGCGCAGCGAAATTGGCCGCCTGACGCGGGATCTGCAAACCATGCAGCACTCGCTTGAAAAAACGGTCGGCACCGTGCGTCAGGGGGCGGAGGAGATTTACCGCGGCACCAGCGAGATCTCTGCCGGTAACACCGATCTCTCTTCCCGCACCGAGCAGCAGGCTGCCGCCATCGAGCAGACCGCCGCCAGCATGGAACAGCTTACTGCGACGGTGAAACAGAACGCCGATAACGCCCATCATGCCAGCAAGCTGGCGGAAGATGCCTCCGGGAAAGCCACCCGCGGCGGCCAGATGGTCTCCGGCGTGGTGAAAACCATGGGCAATATCTCCAGCAGCTCGAAGAAGATCTCTGAAATCACCGCCGTGATTAACAGCATTGCCTTCCAGACCAATATCCTGGCGCTTAACGCGGCGGTAGAAGCGGCGCGGGCGGGTGAACAGGGGCGCGGATTTGCCGTGGTGGCCAGTGAAGTGCGCACCCTGGCAAGCCGCAGTGCGAATGCCGCAAAAGAGATCGAAAGCCTGATCAACGAATCGGTTTCGCTGATCGATCAGGGGTCCGGTGAAGTTGTTGCCGCCGGTAACACCATGAATGAGATCGTCGAAGCGGTGAAGCGCGTCACCGACATCATGCTGGAGATTGCCGCGGCGTCCGATGAGCAGAGTCGCGGTATCGTCCAGGTGAGCCAGGCGATTTCGGAGATGGATAAAGTGACCCAGCAGAACGCCTCGCTGGTGGAAGAAGCCTCCGCGGCGGCGGCGTCTCTGGAAGAACAGGGCGCGCGTCTGACCGAGGCGGTTGGGGCGTTTCGTCTGAGCGGTGCGAAGCCGAACCGCGCGGTGACGGCTGCACCGGTGGCGCAGAACGTACCGTTGCGCCCGGCGGCGACGGTTTCCGGGGATAACTGGGAGACGTTCTGAGTCGCGTGTTTTGTCGGGTGGCGGCTTCGCCTTACCCGACCTACTTGTATTTGTAGGCCCGCGTAAGCGAAGCGCCACCGGGCAAAAAAAGGGACCAAAAGGTCCCTTTTTTCATCGGTTATTTCTTATCAGGTAACGCGTACGCGATAACGTAATCACCGCGATCCGGCGACTGGCGGGCACCACCGGCGTTAATGATGATGTACTGCTTACCGGTTTTCGGCGACACGTAGGTCATCGGGCCGGACTGGCTGCCGACCGGCAGGCGGTCTTTCCAGATCTCTTTCCCGGTGGCGGTATCAAACGCGCGCAGGTAGAAATCCTGGGTGCCGGCAAAGAACAGCAGGCCGGACTGGGTCGAGAGCGATGCCCCAAGCGTCGGCATGCCGATTGGGATTGGCATGTGCATGCGAATGCCCAGCGGGCCGGTATCTTCCACCGTACCAACAGGAACCTGCCACACCAGCTTGCCGGTTTTCAGGTCAACGGCCGACATGGTGCCAAACGGCGGCTTCTGGCACGGAATGCCCAGCGGCGACAGGAAGCGTTCACGCATCGCACCGAAGGGCGTGCCGTCCATCGGGACAATCCCCATCTCGATGCCGCTGGCATTTTTCGCCACGTTCGCGCGCGGCACCATATAGTTTGCCAGACCCAGGCGCATATCGTTGACGAACATCAGGCTGTTGTTCGGGTCAACGGAGACGCTGCCCCAGTTCATCCCGCCGAGTGAGCCCGGGAACTGCAGGGAACGATCGAGACCAGGCGGGGTAAAGACGCCCTGATGACGCATCTCTTTAAACTGAATGCGGCACAGCAGCAGGTCGACTGGCGTCGCGCCCCACATGTCGGACTCGGTCAGCGTCTGGTTGCCAATCATCGGCATGCCTACGGAGTACGGCTGGGTTGGGGAGTAGCGTTCACCTTCAACGTTACCCGCCGGGACAGGGCGTTCCTCGACCTTCGCCACCGGCTTGCCGGTTTCACGGTTAAGCATGAAGATCATGCCCTGCTTGCTGGTCTGCACCAGCACAGGCGTGGTGCCGCCCTTGCCGTCAGGCAGGTCGTACAGCAGCGGCTGGGAAGGCAGGTCAAAGTCCCACAGGTCATGGTGGGTGGTCTGGAAATGCCAGCGGACCTGGCCGGTGGCCGCGTCGACGGCGACGATGGAGGAACTGTACTTATCGTCCAGCGCGGTACGCTCGCCCGCCCAGAAGTCTGGCGTGGCGTTGCCGGTTGGCAGGTAGATCAGGTTAAGTTTGGCGTCGTAGGACATCGCAGACCAGACGTTCGGCGTACCGCGGGTGTAGGTCTGGCCTTCCGGCGGCAGGCCGGTCAGGTTCGGATTACCTGGATCCCACGCCCAGGCCAGCTTACCGGTGTGAACGTCGTAGGCGCGAACCACGCCCGGCGGCTCGCCGGTCGAGTAGTTATCCGCGACGCGACCGCCGACGACAACAACGTTCCCGGCCACCAGCGGCGTGGAGGTCTGCTGATAATATCCCGGCTTGATCTCACCCATGCCGACGCTCAGATCCACGGTGCCATGGTCGCCAAAGTCGTCGCAGACCTTGCCGTTATCCGCGTTAATGGCAATCAGACGGGCATCGGTGGTGGGCAGGAACAGGCGGCGAGGGCATGCCGCTGGCGATGTTCCGATCTGTGACGCTGTCACGTTTGCATGATCTTCAAAGTAGCCCAGACCGCGGCAGCGCTGCCAGTTCGGCGCGGTGGCTTTCGAATCATAACGCCATTTTTCTTTACCGGAATCCACGTCCAGCGCCAGCACTTTACTGTACGGCGTACAGACATACAGCGTGTCGCCAACCTGCAGCGGCGTGTTCTGATCTTCCGCACCCGAGCCGTTGCTCTGCGGAATATCGCCGGTGTGCGCAACCCACGCGACTTTCAGCGAGCTGACGTTTTGCTTGTTAATCTGGTCCAGCGCGGCGAAGCGGTCGCCGTGGGTGGTGTTGCCCCAGTGCTCCCAGTTCTTTTGCTGCTCGCCGGGTGCGACGGGTTTCACCGGCACGGGCTCGTTCGCTGCCACAAGGGTTTGCGGCTTAAACATCCAGCCGAGGCTGACCAGCATGGCCACCGCGAGCAGCGCCGCGACGCCAAAAGCGGGGGCTTTGTTCGGTGCAGTGTGGTTTGCCGCACGCAGGAAGGGCCAGACGATGGCGCACAGGAACGCCAGCACGGCAAAGGTAAACAGGCGGGAGAAGAGCGGCCAGAAATCCCAGCCCGCATCGCTTACCGCCCAGAACAGCGAGGCAATAAACGCGATGCCGTAAAGCAGGATCCCGCTGGTGCGGTTGAGGAAAATCAGGATCGCGGCAATCACCATTGCCACGCCCATTATCAGGAAGTAACTACTCCCGCCTACGGTGGCGAGCTTAAAGCCCAACCCGCCGACCGCCAGACCGATGAGCATCATCAGTCCGGCAAGAAGCCACTGCAGAATACGCGGTATTCCACGTGGCGCGCTGCCAAATGCCATTTCTCTCTCCTTTAGATCCCACCGCCGTGTCGGGTATGTACCAGTTGGGTAATAAATGCGGTGGGATTGATGATTAGTACGGGTGAATTCGTTTATATCAAACTGTTTGTGAACCATTTGGTGAATTCACGGCTATGATAAAACTGTTAAATTGTTTTACGCAATTGTTAATGAATCATTTCGCATTATTTGATTAACGCGCAGGTCTGTTCCCTCGCCCCTTTAGGGGAGAGGGTTAGGGTGAGGGGTATTAAACCGGCATCGATTTACGGATGGCGCTCAGCAGCGTCTGCGCGCCCGTGGAAAGCGGGGTATCTACCCGGGCCAAAATGCCGATAGGTTCACCGGCGCCGGGGGCCGTTACCGGGAGAGCGGTCAGCGTGCCCTGGCGCAAATCATCTTTTACCGCGCCGGAGGGAACGAACCAGACGTAGTCATAGTCGAGGGTGAGCTGGCGTGAAAGCGAGGCCGAAAGCGTTTCGATACACCCTGAGGGCAGCGTACACCCCTGCATTTGCAGCAAGGTTTCGGCGGTCTGACGTGGGACGGTCCCTTTCGGGCACACCACCACCGGCCACTCCATGACGCGGCTTAACGTCACCGTGTCCTGCAGCAGCGGATGATCGGGACGAACCACCAGCTTCAGGGACTCCAGGAACAGCAGCTCGTAATTGAGACCGCCCATCAGTTCAGGGTCGGACATGCGGCCAATCCCGATATCCAGCTCGCCCGATTTCAGCCCCGCGAGCAGCATGGTGTTATTCATGGTGGCAACCTGGATCGTGGTATGCCGTTGCTGCTTGTGGAACTGGCCAATCACCGGCGGAAGAATGCCCAGCGCGGCGGTGGGCAGTGCCCCGACGCGGACGACCTCGCTGGTGTGTTCTTCTTTTCGATGCAGCGACTGGCCTGCCGTATTGAGCGCATCCAGCACTTTGACGGCGTGCGTAAGGAACTGTTCGCCCACGATGGTAAGCTGCGCCCCCAGCCGACCCCGGTCAAAAAGACGGGCGCCGGTCAGCTGTTCAAGCTCGTTGAGGGTTTTCGAGAGCGCAGGCTGGCTCAGGTTAAGAGTTTCAGCCGCACGCCCCAGCGTTCCCTGTTGAGCGACGGCCACAAATGTATGCAAATGGCGCAAGCGTATGCGCTGACTGAACAGACCATTTTTTTCCATAGGCGATGTTAAAAACAGAGCGATGCGGTTGACAAGCTAAGTTGTTTAATTTTGATAACTTGATAGCAAAATATTTTTAACATTTGATCTGTTTGAGTTACAACATGTTTTTCGGCAGGGGAAGAAAAGTGAACATCCTTGTTCATTTATTGCTCACTGCAGAGAGGGAGGGTTAAGGGGTCAGATCACGCCGTCACCGCCGTCAGAACACCATACCTGGCCGGAGGTAAATGAACATTCATCCGAGGCCAGCGTGACGTACAGCGGGGCAATCTCGACGGGCTGACCCGGACGTCCCAGCGGGGTATCGCCGCCAAACTCCTTCACTTTTTCCATCGGCTGGCCACCGCTGGATTGCAGCACCGTCCAGTAAGGGCCAGGGGCGACCGCGTTGACGCGAATGCCTTTCGGACCCAGCTGCTTGGCTAAGGATTTGGTAAATACCGCCAGGCAGGCTTTGGTCTGGGCGTAGTCCAGCAGCACCGGGCTCGGCTTCACGGCCTGAACGGAGGAGGTATTAATGATAACGGACGAGGCTTTCAGGTGGCGCAGCGCCGCCTTCGTGATCCAGAAGGGGGCATAGACGTTGGTTTTAAACGTCGCGTCAAAATCTTCGGTGGTCAGCTCTTCAAGGGATTCACGGAACTGCTGACGACCGGCGTTATTGACCAGAATATCCAGCCCGCCCAGCTTCGAGACGGCTTCTTCGACCAGATTCTGGCAGAAGGTTTCGTCCCGAACGTCCCCCGGCAGCGCGACGGCGTTCCGGCCTTCGGCTTTGATCAGGTCGATGACCTCCGCGGCGTCTTTTTCCTCTTCAGGCAGGTAGTTAATGGCCACGTCTGCGCCTTCACGGGCATAGGCGATGGCCACTGCGCGACCGATACCCGAGTCACCGCCGGTGATCAGCGCTTTTTTACCGGCCAGGCGGCCATGCCCTTTGTAGCTAGTTTCCCCGTGGTCGGGTACAGGTTGCATTTCGGATGCCAGTCCCGGTGGCGTCTGTGGCTGTTCCGGGAACGGGGGTTGCGGGTAAGCGTTCGTACGTTGTTGGGTATCACTCATAGCTGACTCCTTAAGCCAAGGGGTGAGATTTGATGGATAACTGCAGCGTTAACGCTTCGCTGAATTATTTCTGCAAACGATCGACACGGACGACGGCAGGAGATGATTTTTTATCAAGCGAACCGTTGATGCTGATCATCTGGTCGGGTTTTACCGTTCTGCCATCGAAGACTGCCTGGGGAATAATAACGTCGATTTTTCCGGTTTTATCCTGAAATACAAACTTATCGCCGCTACCGTCAATAAGATTACCGCGTAATGAAATGGTCGCACCGTCGTGCAGTTGTTTTGCCTGATCGATGGTCATAATACGCGCGTCATCGGTTCCGCGATATCCGCTATCCAGCGCGTGGGGCGGCGGCGGGGCTTCACCTTTTTGTAACCCGCCGTTATTATCTGCCCATGCGGCCGGAACCAGAAATATCAAAAAAGCGGAAATAAGCGATAATTTCATCGGATATCCTTCATTTTGGGTGTCTTGACTTATTAAGTATTGTTGCTATTCCTTTATGTGGCAAATGTGATAAGTCCTAAAAACATTCGCGTTAGAAATCAAAATTATCGGATAATAAGCGAAACGGTGACGATGGCCATGAAGCGTGAAAATGAAAAGTTACCCGGGATTGAGGAAAGATATCGCTTGCTGACGTTTGAATACGCGTTTCGTCAGGTGGGGTTTATCGTTCTGTTAGGTATTATCGTTGCCGCCATTGCCGGTCTGTTTTCAAGCGGAATAGTCAGCGATACGGTAAAAACAAATTCCGCCAAGTCGCTGACCATAAACTATGAGCGCTTCGGGCGGCGGGAGACGGAGACACGGATGCAGCTTGCGTTTCCGGTGAAAACGGAGGGGGCCTATACCCTCAGCGTCACCAGCGAGAGTAGCGATGCGTATGATCCAGGCAGCGTCTGGCCCCAGCCGGACGCCATGTTCAGCCACGGAAAAAGCCTCTATTTTGTTTATCACAACCTGAAAAAGACGGACAACTTTTCGGTATTACTCTTTACCACACCGTCCCGGGCCGGTAAATGGAACTCGGTCATCCGCGTAAACAACGAGCCGGAGATCACCCTCTGGCAATTTATTTACCCGTAGGAGGCTGATATGGATATGGTCTTTCGTGCGCTGGCTATTTATTTGTTCCTCGTGGTGGTATTTAAAGTGGCCGGGCGACGCGCGCTGCTGCAGATGACCAGCTTTGATCTCATTCTTCTCCTGATAATTAGTGAAGCCACGCAGCAGGCGCTTCTGGGGCAGGATTTTTCCGTCACCGGCGCGATGATTACGATTACCACCCTGGTGGTAGTGGATATTATTTTTGGCCTTATGAAAAAGTATTTTTCCCCGGTAGAGAATATTCTGGACGGCACGCCCGTGATTCTGGTGGAAAACGGCGTTCCCCTGGCGGATAAACTCAAAAAGGTCGATGTCTCTTGCGATGATATTCTGGTTTTCGCGCGTCAGAATAATGGCATTACCGAAATAAGCCAAATTAAATATGCCATACTTGAGCGCAATGGACATATTTCAATCATTCCTTTCGAGAAATAAGAGGCGGCAAGATGAGCAATCTTTTGCACGATAACCATTACACCGTCGGTGAGCTGACAAAAAAACTGGCGAGCAAGTTAACCGATGCCGGTCTGCGCTTAACCACGGCGGAATCCTGCACCGGGGGAAAGCTCTCGGTGGCGCTCTGCGCTGAAGAGAACACGGCCGATTTTTATGATGTCGGGCTGGTAGTGTTCAGCGATGCCGCGAAAGCGCGGATCCTCGGCGTGCGTCCTGAAACGCTGGCGCGCTATACCGCCGTCAGCGAACAGACGGTGACCGAGATGGCCGCCAGCATCCGCGACATTGCCCAGGCGGATATCAGCATCGCCATCAGCGGATACGCTGGCCCGGAAGGGGGCGACGACGGCACGGCGGCGGGGACGGTCTGTTTTGCGTGGAACATACGTGGCGAGACGAAAACCCGTACCGTGCTTTTCTCCGGAGACTGTCAGGACGTGGTGGAAAAAGCGGTGCATTTTTCGCTGGCAGAGCTGGTAACAGCATTGTCGGACGGAAATAACGGTTGAGTTCACGTGGAGGTTCTATGGCTGTCATAGTGATTACCGGTGGGACGGCGGGCGTGGGAAAAGCCACGGCGCTGCGCTTCGCAAAAGCAGGTTACGATGTGGGCCTCATCGCCCGTGATGAAGCCAGCCTGCACTCCACCCAGGAAGAGTTGCGCCGCTTCGGCGTAAATGCGCACGCCATGCAGGCGGACGTCGCCGACAGTCAGGCGGTGGTGGATGCGGCTAACGAGATTGAGTATCGCCTCGGCGCGATTGATGTCTGGGTTAACAATGCCATGGGGGCCGTGCTGGCGCCGTTTCGCACCCTTACGCCGGACGAGTTTCGTCGCGTGACTGAGGTGACGTACCTCGGCTACGTGAACGGTACCCGCGCGGCGCTCGAGCTTATGGTTCCGCGCGACAGGGGGGTGATTATCCAGGTAGGGTCCGCGCTGGCCTACCGTTCCATTCCCCTGCAGTCCGCCTACTGCGGGGCCAAAGCGGCGATCCGCGGGTTTACCGACGCGGTACGTACCGAGTTGATGCATGAGAACAGCCGGGTTCAGCTTTCGATGGTGCAGATGCCGGGGCTCAACACGCCGCAGTTTGAATGGGCAAGGAACAAGTTCGCGTGGGCGATGCGTCCGGTACCGCCGGTGTTCGAGCCTGAAGTCGCCGCCAGCGCCATCTTCAGGGTGGCGCAAAAGCCGGTGCGCGAGCTGTGGGTAGGCAGCAGCACCATTCAGTCGATTGTCGGGCAGTTCCTCTTCCCGGGTTTTCTGGACAGGCTGATGGTGAAGAAAGCCTGGGAAGGTCAGATGACAGACGATCTGAACGCGCCGGACCGCCGGGATTATCTCGACCAGCCGGTTAACGACCTGCACAAAATCCATGGTCGCTTCACTGACGAAGCGAAAACCCGCGCGTCGTCCGTGACCTCCGGTATGCCGGGCAAAGTGGCGTTAGGGGCCCTTGCGGTGGCGGGTATTGTGTTGACGCGTTTGATAATCCGCCGGAAACCGTAATCAGCGCAGCGCGCTGCGGTGCGTCCAGAACCAGCGATAGCCGTAGCCGCCAAGGCTGAGCTCGACGGTTTTACCGCAAACCAGCGCGTCATCGTAGCGTTTGTCCGCGAGACAGGCGGTCCAGGTCGTGTTGCGGATCCCCTTCACGGTGAACTGCACCGGCTGCTCACTGAAGTTAACAAAGGTCAGGATGCTGCGTTCTTCGGTCTCGTAATAGATCCCCAGCACCGCGTCACTATCGATCGTAAGGAGCCGAAAGGGCGCAACGGCAATTTCGGGGAACTCCGAGCGGGTATTGGCGATATCAATGATGCGGTGCAGGAGCGAGTTGCGGTGGAGCAGCGAATCAGCGACGTTGATTTTTTGATAGCGGTATGGACCGCGGTCAATAATCGGCGCGATAAATTTTTCCGGGTCGGCTGCCGAAAAACCGCCGCCTTGCGATCCTGCCCACTGCATGGGGGTGCGCACGGCGTAGCGCTCTTCCAGATCGAGGTCATCCCCCATGCCGATCTCATCGCCATAGCGCATCACCGGAACGCCGGGCAGGGAAAAGAGTACCGCGTGGCAGAACGCCAGCCGCTTCAGATCGCCGTTCAACATCGGCGCCAGGCGGCGGCGGATCCCGCGCTGGTAGACGTTCATCTCGTCGTCAGGGGCGAAGGTATCGAGGACAAACTGTTTGTCTTTCTGGCTGATGCCCTCCAGATCCAGCTCGTCGTGATTGCGCAGCCAGTTGGCAAAACAGCATGAATCGGGCGGCACGATCATTTTCTTCACCGCGTTGCGCAGCGGACGGGCGCTTTTGCGGGCCAGGCTGACGTAAAAATACTTGTTGAGCCAGAAATTGAGCACCAGATTCAGGCGGTCATTATTGCCAAAGTAGTCCTGATAGGCCTCCACCTCGACGTCCACTTCACCCAGCAGGATCGCGTCCGGATTATGCTCCTCAATCAGACGGCGCATATGTTCGAGGATCCACAGGCCCTTTTTTTCATCACCGTTTCCCGCCTGCGTGGTCAGGTGGGAGGCGGCATCCAGGCGGAACCCCGACACGCCCAGCTTGAGCCAGAAGAGGATGATGTTCTCGATCTCTTTCAGCACCGCGGGCGAGGTCAGGTTCAGGTCCGGTTCGTGGCGATAGAACATGTGCCGGTAGTATTGTCCCGCTTCGTCGTCCCAGGTCCAGATGCTCTCCTCCACGCCGGGAAACATGGGGGGCGTATCGTCGTCGTCACTATCTGACCAGAGGTAGTAATCCCGATAGGGTGACGCCGGGTTACGGCGGGCCTGCTGGAACCAGGGATGCGCGTCAGAGGTGTGCTGGATCAGCAGTTCAATAATGACCTGCATGCCCAGCTCGCGGGCCTGTTCAATAAAGGCGATGATATCGGCCAGCTTTCCGAAGCGTGGATCCACCTGGAGATGGTCGCTGACGTCATAGCCTTCATCGAGAAAGGGCGTGAGGTAAAACGGGGTGATCCAGATAACCGTCGCCCCCATGCGGCGAATGTACCGCAGCTTGGCCGTTATCCCGGCGATGTCCCCGCAGCCATCGCCGTTCAAATCATAAAAGAGTGCGGTATCAATCTGGTAAATAATGGCCCGTGTATGCCAGTCCGTCATAGCGTGCCTCAGTGATAGCCTTCAGTATCCGAAACCTTGCCCCGGAACACGTAGTAGCTCCAGGCGGTGTACACTAGGATCACCGGAATAATCAGTAACGTCCCGACCAGCATAAACAGCTGGCTGGCAGGCGGGGCCGCGGCCTCCCACAGAGTGATACGCGGCGGAATAATGTTCGGCCAGAGGCTGATACCCAGACCGCTGAACCCGAGGAAGATCAGCCCCAGCGTCAGCAGGAAAGGGCGCGCGTGGCTGGCCGGGTTGCGCGTCAGGCGCCAGATCAGCACGCTGAAGATCCCGACCAGCAGCGGAACCGGCAGGAACCAGAAGAAGTTGGGCAGGGTAAACCAGCGGTCGGCGACGTACTGCCAGCCGAGCGGCGTCCAGACGCTGACTACCGCGATAACCACCATCAGCGCCAGCAGCACGTGGCGGGTCAGTTCGCGCATGCGTTGTTGCAGCGCGCCTTCGCTTTTCATAATGAGCCAGGTGGTGCCCAGCAGCGTATAGGCGACGACCAGACCGATGCCGCAGAAGAGGTTGAAGGGGGTGAGCCAGTCCAGCGCCGAGCCGACAAAACGTCGACCCTCCACGTCAAAGCCGTTGATCACGGCACCCACCACCACGCCCTGGCTAAAGGTGGCGAGCAGAGAGCCACCTGCAAAGGAGTAGTCCCAGAATTTGCGGTGTGAAGGGGTGGCTTTGAAGCGGAACTCAAAGGCAACGCCGCGAAAGATGAGGCCGATCAGCATCGCGGTGAGGGGGATGGTCAGCGCATCAATGATCACCGCATAGGCCAGCGGAAACGCGCCGAACAGCCCCGCGCCGCCGAGCACCAGCCAGGTCTCGTTGCCGTCCCAGACGGGCGCCACGCTGTTGACCATCACATCGCGCTCTTTGGCATCGCCCACGAAGTTAAACAGCAGGCCAATCCCCAGATCGAAGCCGTCCATAATGATATACATCAGCGTGGCAAACACGATGATGGCAAACCAAATCACTGAGATATCGACGCCCATCAGATTCTCTCCTCTTCCGGAACAGACTCCGCGGCTGACAGCGGACGGGCAGGCGTGCCCGAGGTGTTTGACGTCAGCGTATCAACGGGCTGAGGACCTTTCTTAATCAGCCGGATGAGATAAACATAGCCCACGCCAAATACGGATGAGTAGACGACGAAGAACGCCAGCAGGCTAATGCTCATCTGCAGGGTGCTGTGCAGCGATACCGCGTCGATGGTGCGCAGGTAGCCATAGACAACCCACGGCTGACGGCCTACTTCGGTGGTCACCCAGCCGGCAAGCAGCGCGACCAGCCCCGCAGGCCCCATGCAGAGGGCAAACCACTGGAACGGACGCGAGTGGTAAAGTCGATGGCGATAGCGTAGCCAGAGGCTGAGCAGACCGAGGGTAATCATCAGCAGACCCATCCCCACCATAATGCGGAACGACCAGAAAACGATGGTCGAGTTGGGTCGATCCTCTTTCGGGAAGTCTTTCAGGGCCGGGACCTGTTTATCCAGGCTGTGCGTCAGAATCAGGCTGCCGAGCGCGGGGATCTCCAGGCCGTATTTGGTGCGCTCTTCCTCCATATCCGGCAGGCCAAACAGCAGCAGCGGGGTGGCTTCGCCGGGCGGATTTTCCCAGTGACCCTCAATAGCGGCGATTTTGGCTGGCTGATGCTCAAGCGTGTTCAGGCCGTGCATATCGCCCACCACCGCCTGGATAGGGGCAACCAGCAGCGCCATCCACATCGCCATCGAAAACATGGTGCGAACGGCGGGCGTATCGTTACCGCGCAGCAGATGCCAGGCGGCCGACGCGCCGACAAACAGCGCGCTGCTCAGGAACGCGGCGATAGCCATATGAATAAGACGGTACGGGAAGGAGGGGTTAAAGACGATTGCCAGCCAGTCCTGCGGGATAACCTGCCCGTTTTCGATAGTGAAACCCTGCGGCGTATGCATCCAGCTGTTGGAGGCGAGGATCCAGAAGGTCGACATCAGCGTGCCGAGCGCCACCATGCAGGTCGAAAAGAAGTGCAGCCCCGGGCCGACCTTGTTCCAGCCGAACATCATGACGCCGAGGAATCCGGCCTCCAGGAAGAAGGCGGTTAATACCTCGTAGGTCAGAAGCGGGCCGGTAATGCTGCCCGCGAACTGGGAGAACCCGCTCCAGTTGGTGCCAAACTGGTACGCCATCACCAGCCCGGAAACGACGCCCATGCCGAAGTTAACGGCAAATATCTTTAGCCAGAAGTGGTACAACGATCGCCAGACGTCGTTTTTGGTGCGCAGCCACATGCCCTCCAGCACCACCAGGTAGCTGGCGAGACCGATGGTGATCGCAGGAAACAGGATGTGGAACGAGACGGTAAAAGCGAACTGAATTCTGGCCAGATGAAACGCATCGAGTTCGAACATGGTCCGTACCTCTGAGACGATGGGGCACGCGAATTGCCGGGCAGGTCAGGCCTGCCCGGCAAACCGATTACGGTTTAGTCTTACCGGCACCCAGCTCGGCACCGGTCAGCGGGTCGGAATGTGGATCGGACTTCGTGCGGGCAGACATCGCCTTAACCAGGGTTGCCTGCTCGGTTGTGAGCGTCACGCTGGCACTGCCATCGCCGCCATCCACCGCAGGCTGGGGGGACTCAACGTAATCGAAATGTTTATCGCTGTTCCAGCTTCCGCGAACCTCTCCACCTTCAGACATATTGTAGTACTTGTTGGTGAATTCCTCGATTGGCGGCAGTTTTCCCGGCGGGAAATTATTACGGATGGACTGCAGCGCCTTCTCAAAGGAGAGCTGATGCGCCGCCTCACGCGTCATCAGAAACGCCAGGGCATCTTTAACGCCGGGATCGTCAGTCACGTTGATCAGCCGTTCATAGATGATTTTGGCTCTGGCCTCGGCCGCCACGTTCGAACGCAGATCCGCCGTCGGCTCGCCAATGGTGTCGACGTAGGCCGCCGTCCAGGGTACGCCCGCTGAGTTAGTTAGCGGGGTTCCGCCGCCGTAGAGCAGGGAGGTGATGTGGCTGTCATTCCCGTTTTCGGTCATGGAGCGATACAGCTCGGCCTCATTTTCCACCCCTTCCGCCAGCGCGCCCTTGGCACCTTTATTCAGCATACCGACCAGGGTACCGATGATTTCGAGGTGGCTTAACTCCTCGGTCGCGATATCCATCAGCATGTCTTTACGGCCCGGATCGTCATCGCTCAACCCTTGCGTAAAGTAGCGGCAGGCGGCGGCCAGTTCACCCTGCGGTCCGCCAAATTGTTCCAGTAAAAGGTTGGCCAGGCCGGGATTCGGTTCGGCGACGCGAACCGTGTATTGCAGCTGTTTGACGTGTCGAAACATGCTCACTCTCCTGTGGGTTATTTTTTCGCTTCGACACCCGACGCGTCTGAACGCAGCAGGAACTGTTCCGTCGTTTGCGGGATATGACGAATCAGCCAGTCGGCCATTTCGCGCTCTTCGGCGAGGATCGTCTCAATAGCGGGTATCGAGGCGGTGTCACCCGCTTTTTTGGCCGCCGCCAGCAGGGAGGTATAGCAGGCGATTTCAAACTGTTCGAAAACATAGCCGCTGATCGAGCCCTTCACGATTTCGTCAGAAGGGAACATGCCGCCGATGGATTGTCCCAGCGCCGCCATTTTGCTCATCGAGTCTTTTAAGACCGAACGAGAAATATCATTACGGTCGAGGATTTCCTCCAGCAATGTGATTTGCCGTTTTGTCTCATTAATATGTTGCTCAATTCTGGCGCGAACATCAGGATAATTATCGATACGGCTGGCCATGGATTCCAGCATAGATTCGGCTTGCTTTTCCATTGCATGGGCATCGCGTAGCCAGTCATGGTAGTGTTCTACGTGATTCATCATTGTATCCTCATTAGGGTTCGCTTATTTGGTCTCACTTTCAGCAGCCTGATCGGCGCGTGCGGCACTGTAGCCAGATAAATGGCCGACAATATTGGCATAAATACTGATGATAATAACCCATAGCACGCTGTTCTTCCACCAGATGACGGAAGGGATGGCGAGAATGAACCATATTATCGCTGCCGCTAAATGGCACCGTTTAATAGTCCTGGGACTGATGCTCATTTTATTTAACCTGTATTATCGCGTCATTTCTGCGCTTTTTGGTTAATATTGCCAACGGCCAGGTCGGTGAGTTTAAGGTCGGTCTCTTTCTCTTCTTCCAGCGTTTCG
Organism: Enterobacter sp. PL1; assembly: GCF_945957325.1. Lineage (NCBI taxonomy): Bacteria > Pseudomonadati > Pseudomonadota > Gammaproteobacteria > Enterobacterales > Enterobacteriaceae > Enterobacter > Enterobacter sp. PL1. The sequence goes on along the minus strand of NZ_CAMFKT010000001.1, from coordinate 347,696 downwards.
GCAAGAAGCTTAACGGCTTTTTTATAGCCGAGCTGTTCTGCCAGAGTGGCAAGGGTACCGTAGCTGGCTATTTCGTAATGCTCCACTTTTTGCGCAGCGGCAATTAATGCGGCATCACGGACTTCATTTTTTTCCGTGCTTTCGATGACTTCATTAGCTTCTTCAATTAAGCCTTCCATTGCGACGCATTTCATGCGCTTGAGCTTGATGCCGTCTTCCTGTTCCACGATCTGGTCGATACGTTCGATCTGACCTTGCGTCTCTTCAAGGTGTGCGGTAAAGGCGGCGCTCAGTTTCTCGCTGGAGGCGGCGCGGGCAAGTTTGCTTAACGCTCGGGTAAGCTGCTTTTCTGCGCTGTAGGTATCCGACAGAAGATGAATAAATACATCCTCTACACTTTTCATATTCATAATTATTACGCTCCGGTAAAATAAAGAAAGGGTACTGCGAGCTTTTCAGCCCGCAGCATGCTCTCTGGTTTTATTAAAAGAGTACTAAATAAGATCAGGAGTTATCAGATTTACGGCCTCCGCCGTGACTGTTCTGTCCCCCTTTCTTACCCGCTTCAGATGCGCGTTGCGGATCGTTTTTAAAATTACCACCGCTGTGCTGGCCACCTTTACGTCCAGCTTCTGATGCTTTTTCACGGTCTTCAGCGAAATTACCGGAACCACCACGATGCTCTGCCATATTAAACCTCATAGTCATATATTGGTTATGTCAGTACGATACGAAAATATTCCGTATCACTCGTCGTTCGAGTAATAACTCTAGTCGCTGTGTGAGATCCGTCAAATGCGTTTTGCTATTTGCGGTTGCGTTATTTTTAAATATTTGTAAATTTGCGCTTCGCTTGCGTTGGAAATATGGATAGACAGGAAGGACTTGTAAACAACTGTTCAGATTATTCCTAACTTTGAGCTAAAAATTTGAAAGCTGAGGATAAAAATAATGACGCACTCAAATTGGTTGATTTGCAGCCAGGGGAAAATAAAAAATACTCCTTTATAGCTAGAAAGCGAAACCATAAATAATTATAAGGAAAATCCTGGATAAAAAGCGCCAGGCGCGAAAGGGCGGTTTCGTTAAGGCTTGTTCAGAGGCCAGTCGCACACGGTTTGACCACTGTCGTCTTAAGATCACAAATCAGAAATCTTTCCCCCCGGAAGGAACGGGTTTCTCTACACTCCAGGTAATATTCACTGGAGGCATGACATCATGGCGAACACCATCACGGCTGATGACATTCGGGAACACTTTTCGCAGGCTATGTCGGCGATGTACCAGCAGGAAGTTCCGCAGTACGGCACCTTGCTTGAACTGGTAGCGGACGTAAACCTGGCGGTGCTGGAAAATGATCCACTATTACATGAACAACTGGCAAACGCCGATGAGCTTGCGCGTCTGAACGTCGAGCGTCACGGGGCAATCCGCGTCGGCAGTGCGCAGGAACTTTCAACCCTGCGCCGTATGTTTGCCATTATGGGGATGTACCCGGTCAGCTATTACGATCTCTCCCAGGCGGGGGTGCCGGTCCACTCAACGGCATTTCGGCCGATTGATGATGCGGCGCTGTGCCGTAATCCGTTCCGCATCTTTACTTCGCTGCTGCGCCTTGAGCTGATTGAAAACGTCGCGCTGCGCGAACGTGCGGCGGAAATTCTGTCTCACCGAAACATCTTCACCCCGCGCTGTCTGGCGCTTCTCGATCTGTATGAATCGGAAGGGCAGTTTACCGTCGAGCAGGCGCAGGAGTTTGTGCAGGAAGCGCTGGAAACCTTCCGCTGGCACCGCCATGCGACGGTCGATCAGGAGACCTATCTCGCGCTGCATAACGAGCACCGGCTGATCGCCGATGTGGTCTGCTTCCCGGGCTGTCATATTAACCACCTGACGCCGCGCACGCTGGATATTGACCGGGTGCAGGAGCTGATGCCGAAGTACGGTATTGAGCCGAAAATTTTGATTGAAGGGCCGCCGCGTCGCGAGGTGCCCGTCCTGCTGCGTCAAACCAGTTTCAAGGCACTGGAAGAGCCGGTGCTGTTTGCCGGTGAACACAAAGGCACCCACACCGCGCGCTTCGGTGAGATTGAGCAGCGCGGCGTGGCGCTGACCCCGAAAGGCCGGGAACTGTACGATAGCCTCCTTGCCCAGGCCGGTACAGGCAAAGATAACCTGACGCACCAGCTGCATCTGCAGGAGATCTTTAGCGCCTTCCCTGACAGCGAACTGTTAATGCGCCGTCAGGAGCTGGCGTATTTCCGCTACCGTCTGACGCCAGCGGGTGAAGCGCATCGCCATGCGTTCCGGCCGGGCGACGATCCGCAGCCGCTGATCGAGCGCGGATGGGTCGTCGCACAGCCGATCACCTACGAAGATTTCCTCCCGGTCAGCGCCGCGGGGATTTTCCAGTCCAATCTCGGGAATGAAACCCAGGCCCGCAGCCACGGTAACCCCAGCCGCGATGCGTTTGAAGCGGCCCTCGGCTGCCCGGTGTATGACGAATTTACCCTCTATGAGGAGGCTGAAACGCGCAGCAAACAGCGTTGCGGTTTGCTCTGAAAGCGTTACTCTGCTGGGGTGTGATGGAAAAAATAAGGTCGTTATGCAAAATCCTTCCGCCCCTGTGGTTGAAACGCGCCAGGGCGCACTGTCTGGTTTAACCGATGAAAATGTCCACGTCTGGTGCGGTATTCCTTATGCCGCACCGCCCGTTGGCGAATGGCGCTGGCGCTCCCCGCGGCATCCTGAGCCGTGGGATGGCGTTCGCAAGGCTACCGCTTTTTCGGCCTCAAGCTGGCAAAGCAGCGAATATTGCCAGGAGCTGGGCGGGGGCGATCCCGGTCAGTTCTCGGAAGACTGCCTCTATCTGAACGTCTGGTCTCCCACAGAGCGCGCCGGGCCGCTTCCGGTTATGGTCTGGCTGCACGGCGGCGGCTTTACCATCGGTGCGGGTGGCTTACCGCCCTATAACGGCAAAGCGCTGGCCACGCGCGGCGTGGTTGTGGTGACGATCAACTACCGTCTCGGTCATCTTGGCTTTTTTGCCCATCCCGCGCTGGAAGGCGAGGAAGAACGCGTGGTGCATAATTTTGCCCTGCTGGATCAGATCGCCGCCCTCGAATGGGTAAGGGACAATATCGCCGCATTTGGTGGCGACCCCACTAACGTGACCCTGTTTGGCGAATCCGCGGGCGCGCGCAGCGTGCTCTCTCTGCTGGCCTCTCCGCTTGCAGAAGGATTGTTCCATAAGGCGATTGTGCAAAGCGGGTACACCTTGCCGGACACGCCGAGAGAGCAGGCGTTGCAAAAAGGGGAGGCGCTGGCCGCCCATTTTGGCCTGGAACAGGCGACAGCCGAACAACTGCGCGCCATTCCGCCGGAGGCGTTCTGGCCGCTCACCGCGCCGCTGAACATTGCTCCGGCCCCCATCGTCGGGGATTGCGTTCTGCCTGAAGCGATGCTGGACGTCTTTTTCGCCGCTCGCCAGCACCCCGTGCCGGTAATGATCGGCTCGAACAGCGATGAGGCCAGCGTGATGGCGGTGTTTGGCATCGATCTCGCCGGGCAAATCCAGAAGCTTCGCCGGGAGCGACGCTTCGGGCTGGGGCTGATTAAGCTGCTCTATCCGGGCGTCAAAGGCGATGAGGAGCTGGGCAGGCAGGTGTGCCGCGACATGGCGTTCACCACGATGGGCTACGTCGTGATGCAGGCGCAGCAGCGCGTCGGCGGATTGTGCTGGCGTTACTGGTTTGACTATGTCGCGGAAGCGGAACATGCCACCTATATCAACGGCGCGTGGCACGGCAATGAAGTGCCTTACGTCTTTGATACCCTCGGCCAGGTGGAGCCTTCACGCCAGTATGTCAACGAACGGGATGTGCAGTTTGCTGCTCAGGTGGCCGATTACTGGGTGAGCTTTGCGCGAGACGCAGGACCTCGCGAGATCCTGCCCGGGCCGACGCACTGGCCCGCATGCCGTAAAGGGCGGGACGTTTTATTACGCATCGGCGTGAATAAACATGCAGGTTTCAGGCTTGAAAACCGCTTTATGCGCGCCCGGATGAGCCTCTTCAAACGGGTGATGAAGCACCACGTCAGCCTCGATTAAGCAAACAGGCGCGAAACGCCGCCAGCCCATTTTCCTCCCCTGGCGTTTCGCGCAGCACCAGCCGGTAGCTCGCGCCGGTTTTTATGCTGGTTTCATAAGGCCGCATCAGTCTTCCCGCGCGGACATCTTCGGCCACCAGCGTTTCGTCGGCAATGGCGACGCCCAGCCCCTGAATGGCGGCCGTGATGGCGAGATCCATCGTGTCGAAGTGTTGATTTTTGTGCATGGCAAAGCCCGGACCTTCCTGTTTCGTCAGCCACAGCGACCAGTCTGTCTTATCCCTTGTCGGGTGCAGGAACGTCAGCGATCCCAGCGCTGCACCCGCCCGCACCGGGCTTATCACCGGGGTGAGCGCCTCTTCGAACAGCAGGTCGCCTGCGCTGATGTGCGTGCCGAACACGATGGCCGCGTCGTAAGATTCGGTTTTGAAATTGACGTTATGATCGGTGGTGGTGGTCAGGGCGATCTGCAGATCCGGCTGCTCACGCTCCACCTCCAGCAGGCGCGGCACCAGCCAGCGCATGGCGCAGGTGGGCGCCTTGAGCCTGATCACGGTTTGCTGGCTGCGGGCCTGGTCGGCCACGGTCAGCAAGTGTTCGAACGCAGACTGCAGTTCCGGGAGCAGGGCGCAGCCCTGTGAAGAGAGGCGCAGGCCGCGCGCGTGGCGTTCAAAAAGCGGAAAGCCAAACCAGGCCTCGAGGGAGGCTATCTTGCGGCTCACGGCCCCCTGCGTCAGACAAAGCTCTGCGGCAGCATGGGTGAGATTCAGGTGACGCGCGGTGACTAAAAATGCGTCGATGGCATTGAGCGGGAGCGAACGGCGCGACATGAAAACACCTCAGCTATGCGTTTTTCTCATGGCTATTATGACAACAATTCGATTGTCCCGACAACAGAGATGTTGTTTGAATAGTTATGCAATGTCCATGAGAAGGGAAAGAGGATGACTTTACAAACGCCTGTGCAAACGCGCTCCAAACTGCCCGATGTGGGCACCACGATCTTTACCGTTATCGGCCAGCTCTCGGCGCAGCATAACGCGATAAACCTTTCTCAGGGCGCACCGAATTTTTCCTGCGACCCGAAGCTTGTTGCGGGCGTCACCCGCGCGATGGAGGCAGGGCATAACCAGTACGCGTCGATGACCGGCCTGCAGACGCTCAAAGAGCGCATTGCCGATAAAATTGCCACGCTTTACGGCACGCAGTATGACCCGGGCCGCGAGGTGCTGGTGACCGCCAGCGCCAGCGAAGGGCTCTACTCGGCAATCAGCGGGCTGGTGCATCCGGGCGATGAGGTGATCTACTTTGAGCCCTCCTTTGACAGCTACGCGCCGATTGTCCGCCTGCAGGGGGCAACGCCGGTTGCCATCAGGCTCACCGTGCCGGATTTTGCCGTCAACTGGGACGAGGTTCGCGCCGCGATCACCCCGCGCACGCGCATGATTATCATCAATACGCCGCACAACCCGAGCGGTCAGGTCTTCTCCGCCGACGATCTGCAGCAGCTGGCGGCGCTGACCCGCAATACTGACATCATTATTTTGTCTGACGAAGTGTACGAACACGTGGTGTTTGACGGTGAGCCGCACCACGGGATGGCTACGCACCCGCAGCTGGCGGAGCGTAGCGTGATTATTTCTTCTTTCGGAAAAACCTATCACGTCACCGGCTGGCGCGTGGGTTACTGTGTTGCACCGGCGGTACTGATGGACGAGATTTGTAAAGTCCATCAATTTTTAATGTTCTCTGCCGATACGCCAATGCAGCACGCGTTTGCTGAACATATGGTCGACCCGCAAACCTGGCTGTCGCTGTCGGCGTTTTACCAGCGCAAGCGCGATCTGCTGCAGAGTCTGCTGTCCGATTCGCCGTTTACGCTGCTGCCAAGCGCCGGCTCGTTCTTCATGCTGGCGGACTACAGCCAGTTCAGCGACGAGCGCGACAGCGAGCTGGTGAAACGGCTGATCGTTGAGTACGGTGTTGCCACCATTCCGCTGTCGGCGTTTTATGCGGACGGCACGGATAATAAATTGATTCGTCTCTCTTTTGCGAAAGATGAGGCGACGTTACGGGCAGGTGCCCAGGCCCTGTGTCGGGTTAAACCACGCTAAGGAGTTTGAGATGAAATTACGCGCGCTAGTTGTCGGCATGGGATTGCTGTGTACCTTTTCCTCCTTCGCAGCGTCCGAGCTGCGTTACGGTCTGGAAGCCGAATATCCGCCGTTTGAAAGCCGCAATGCGGCAGGCGAACTGGAAGGGTTTGACGTTGAGCTGGGGAATGCCATCTGTAAAGCGGCAGCGCTGAAATGCAGCTGGGTGGAAACCTCGTTTGATGCGCTGATCCCGGGGCTGGTGGCGAAGAAATTCGACGCCATCAATTCGGCGATGAATATCACCGATCAGCGCCGCAAGAGCATTGATTTTACCCAGCCGATCTACCGTATTCCGTCGCAGCTGGTCGGCAAGGCCGGGACGGCGGTCGAGGCGACGCCTGAAGGGCTGAAGGGGAAAACCATCGGCGTGCTGCAGGGCTCCATTCAGGAAACCTATGCCAAAGAGCACTGGGAAAAGCAGGGTGTCACCGTGGTGTCGTATAAAGATCAGAATATGGCCTGGGGCGATCTGCTGAATGGCCGTATCGACGCCTCGCTGGTCATGTCCGCGGCCGGGCAGGCAGGTTTCCTCAGCAAGCCGCAGGGAAAAGGGTTTGGCTTCATCGGCAAACCGGTGTCTGACGACACCATCCTCGGCAGCGGGATCGGTTTTGGGTTGCGTAAAGGTGACGAGGCCACCAAAAAGCAGCTTGATGCCGCAATTGATAAGGTACGTGCCGACGGCACGATCGCCAAACTCGCTGATAAGTACTTCCCGGGTATCGATGTCAGCGTAAAATAACCGCCTCATTGGCCCCGTCAGCTGATGTCCTGACGGGGCATTTTTATACACATTTTCCAGGCTTTCTTTACACCACTTTCGGGCCGTTCTGGTCGACAGAAAATATTTCTCACTTTGTTCATATAATCACCGGCCAACAATTGGATTCTTAACCATTTTTGTTTAGGCTGTGCGTTCTTTCTTGCCGTCATTTCGCCGAGCGCGGAACACATTCACACGACCATAAGGACGTTTTTCCAGGCATGAATCGCAGACGTTTTCTAAAAGGCTCGCTGGCAGTGGCAGCCCTGAGCGGCACATCCGGCCTTGCTTCCCTGTTTTCCAAAGCGGCATACGCTGCCGACTCTGACATTGCTGACGGCCAGAGCCGTCGTTTTGACTTCTCCGTACTGCAATCCATGGCGCATGACCTGGCGAAAACCCCGTGGGGTGGCGCGCCGCGTCCGCTGCCGGAGACGCTGGCAACCATGACGCCGCAGGCGTACAACGCCATTCGCTACGACGAAAAGCAGTCTCTGTGGAACAACATTGAAGGACGTCAGCTGGACGTGCAGTTCTTCCACATGGGAATGGGGTTCCGCCGCCGCGTGCGGATGTTCTCGCTGGACCAGTCAACCGCTATGGCGCGCGAGATCCACTTCCGTCCTGAGCTGTTCAGCTACGGTGAAACGGGCGTGGATACCAAACAGCTGGAAGGGCAAAGCGATCTCGGCTTTGCGGGCTTCCGCGCGTTTAAGGCGCCGGAGCTGGCGCGTCGCGATATCGTCTCTTTCCTGGGGGCCAGCTATTTCCGCGCGGTGGACGACACCTACCAGTACGGCCTTTCCGCCCGCGGTCTGGCGGTAGACACCTTTACCGACACGCCGGAAGAGTTCCCGGACTTTACCGCCTTCTGGTTTGAAACCGTCAAGCCCGGCGACACCACCTTTACCGTCTATACGCTGCTGGATAGCCCGAGCATCACCGGCGCCTATAAGTTCGTGATCCACTGCGAGAAGAGCCAGGTGATCATGGAGGTGGAAAACCACCTCTATGCGCGTAAGGACATCAAGCAGCTCGGCATCGCGCCGATGACCAGCATGTTCAGCTGCGGCAATAACGAACGCCGCATGTGCGACACCATTCACCCGCAAATTCACGACTCCGACCGCCTGGCGATGTGGCGCGGCAACGGGGAGTGGATTTGTCGTCCGCTGAACAACCCGCAGAAGCTGCAGTTCAACGCCTATATGGATAAAAACCCGAAAGGGTTCGGGCTGCTGCAGCTCGATCGCGATTTCTCGCACTATCAGGACGTGATGGGGTGGTACAACAAGCGCCCAAGCCTGTGGGTGGAACCGCGTAACGACTGGGGTAAAGGCGCGGTTGGCCTGATGGAGATCCCGACCACCGGCGAAACGCTGGATAACGTGGTCTGCTTCTGGCAGCCGGAAAAAGCGGTAAAAGCGGGCGACGAGCTGGACTTCAAATATCGTCTCTACTGGAGCGCGATGCCGCCGGTGCGCTCCCCGCTGGCGAACGTTTATGCGACCCGCACCGGCATGGGCGGCTTCCCGGAAGGCTGGGCTCCAGGGGAAAACTACCCGAAAGTGTGGGCCCGTCGCTTTGCGATTGACTTCGTCGGTGGCGACCTGAAGGCCGCTGCGCCAAAAGGCATCGAGCCGGTGATTACGCTCTCCAGCGGTGAAGCGAAGCAGGTAGAGATCCTCTACGTTGAGCCGTTTGACGGCTATCGCATTCTGTTTGACTGGTACCCGACGTCGGATTCGACGGAGCCGGTGGATATGCGCCTGTTCCTGCGCTGTCAGGGCGACGCCATCAGTGAAACCTGGCTGTACCAGTATTTCCCACCGGCGCCGGATAAACGTCAGTACGTTGACGACAGGGTAATGCGTTAACCCTTGTGGGATTGTGCCGGGTGGCGGCTTCGCCTTACCCGGCCTACAGTTTCGAAACGTAGGCCGGGTAAGCGCTAGCGCCACCCGGCAATTGAGAGGCACCATGTCTTCAGAAATCATCCCCGTCACCCAGGATATCGAACTTCGCGCCGTCGAAGAGCGCTACACCGCCGACCTGCACAATCTCGTTGTTAAAAACAGAGCCTTTCTGCAAACCGCCTTTGACTGGGCGCAGCACGCGATCAGCGAAGAGGACACCCGCCGCAACGTGCAGAGCAACCAGATGCTGCATCAGCGCGGCTACGCTAAAATGTTTTTGATTTTCAAGGATGATGCGTTAGTTGGCGTCCTGTCGTTCAACACCATTGAACCGACCAACAAAGCCGGCTACATCGGCTACTGGCTGGATGAAGCCCACCAGGGGCAGGGCATCCTCTCTCAGTCACTGCAGGCGTTTATGCGCTACTACGCTGAACGCGGTGAGATCCGCCGTTTTGTGATCAAGTGTCGGGTGGCGAATCAGCACAGCAACAGCGTTGCCGTGCGCAACGGTTTTACGCTGGAAGGGTGCCTGCGGGAAGCGGAATACCTGAATGGCCGCTTTGACGACGTGAATATCTACGGCAGGATTTATACCCTATAACGCACCCAGCAGCGGCGTGCGGGTGATGCGCTGGTCGCCGTTTATCACTTTTTCGCCGCGCAGATGAATGCTCTCGCCAGCAAACGCTTCTATGACCGCATCGTCGGTGATTTCAACCCGATGCTCGATAAGCACATCCCCGCTGATTCGCGCGCGCCCCTGGATCACCACTTTATCATCCAGCATGATCGGCCCGCCGCGCAGCCATGCCTGACCGCCAATCAGGACGTGATGCTTGATGACGCAGTTGCCTTCAACCACGGCATTCTCCGCAATCTGCGAGCTGTAGCGCACCGTCGGGATGGCATCGTCGTCGAAACCGGCTATCACGCGGGCGTTGCCGTAGACTTTCGCGCAGTCGCACACCCAGACGTTGTTGAGTTCGTTACCCTCCAGGATCGCGTTGTCGAAGACTTCGGCCCGGTGTTCAACGAAGGCAAAATTAACCATCGCCTCGCCGTAGATTTGCGCCTGGTGCACAATGCGCGACTGGCTCACCGTCGCCTTATCGTAGATTTGGAGGATCTGTTCATGATCAGGCGTCAGCCCTTTGGCGGCAATGACCACGCTGTGATGCAGCACGCGCGCGTCGCCGTAGATATGGCACTCGCCCCGTACGCAGGATTGCTGAATAGTGACGTTGTCACTTATTCGCGCCCCGTGGCTGACCTCCGCGCCGTCCACCCAGCAGCTGTCGTTGATATGCGCGTCATGGCTAATGATGCATGGAAGGGTAAGACGCGCGTTGCCGGATACGGTTGCCCCGGCGAACACCACGCTGTTTTCATCGTAGATCCAGCAGTCGCCGTCCTGCGCGAGGGCGCGCTCATCGTCAATCCAGCCGCCTCTCGTGCCGACCGTCACGTCGTTAAAGTCCGCCGTGGCGATGATCTGCCGCAGCGTAGCGGCGTGGGTGGTTTCGCCGTTTTTCCATTGCCAGAGGCGGGTTTCATCGCTGAGCCGGTACTTTTTCATCGTTTGATCTCTGGTTAGCATCTCAACTAAACGTAGCAAATTTTCGGCTTTTCGTTTTGCTGGCATCCGCTGCAGAAACCGCTTAAAATGGCATTTAAAATACATTTTAAAAATTAAAATTAATGAATAAATTTAACAAACCCCAACAGGTACTTAACCTGCCCGCAGGGTATTTTGGCATGGTGCTTGGCATCATCGGGATGGGTTTCGCCTGGCGATACGCCAGCACCCTCTGGCCAGTGACGCGTTGGCCGGGTGAGGGCCTCGTAGCCCTTGCGGTGATATGCTGGTTTCTTTTAACGGTCGCGTTTGTGACGCGTGCGATCCGTTTCCCCCGCAGCGTGCTGGCAGAGATGCGACACCCGGTGATGAGCAGTTTTGTCAGCCTTTTCCCGGCCACCACGATGCTGGTCGCCATCGGCTTTGTCCCCTGGTTTCGCGCGGTGTCACTGGCATTGTTTGGCATTGGCGTGGTGGTGCAGCTTGCATACTCCGCCTGGCAAAGCGCCGGGTTATGGCGCGGGAAACATCCGCAAGAGGCGACCACGCCTGGATTATATCTGCCTACGGTGGCGAATAATTTTATTAGCGCGATGGCATGTGGTGCCCTGGGCTTCAACGATGCAGGGTTAGTCTTCCTTGGCGCGGGCGTCTTTTCCTGGCTCAGCCTGGAACCGGTTATTCTTCAGCGTCTTCGTAGTGCAGGAGAACTGCCCTCCGCACTGCGTACTTCATTGGGTATTCAACTGGCGCCCGCGCTGGTGGCATGTAGCGCCTGGTTCAGCGTAAATGGCGGTCAGGCGGATACGTTTGCGAAAATGCTGTTCGGCTATGGCCTGCTGCAGCTGCTATTTATGCTCCGCCTGATGCCATGGTATTTGTCCCAGCCGTTCAATGCCTCATTCTGGAGTTTTTCCTTTGGCGTATCGGCCCTGGCAACCACGGGTCTGCATCTGGGACAAAGCAGTCCGACGGGCTTTTTTCACGCCATTGCCGTGCCGCTGTTTATCTTCACCAACGCGATTATTGGGTGGCTGTTGGTGCGTACATTGATTCTGCTGCTTCAGGGCAAACTTCTGGTTCGTGCTGATAAAGCGCAGCTTATGCAATCCGAGGAACAATAATGACCGTCGATGAGAATTACTTCACTGAGAAATATGGCTTAACGCGTACCCATTCAGAAGTGCTGTACAGCGCGGAGATCGTGAAGCCCGGTAAAACGCTGGATCTGGGCTGCGGCAACGGCCGTAACAGCCTTTATCTTGCAGCCAACGGCTACGATGTCACCGCGTGGGACAAGAACCCGATGAGCATCGACAATATCGAGCGCATCAAGGCGGAAGAAGGGATCGCTAATCTGCATACCGCGATTAAGGATCTGAACAACCTGAGCTTTGACGGCCAGTACGATTTTATTCTCTCTACCGTGGTGCTGATGTTCCTGGAGGCAAAAACCATCCCGGGCCTTATCGCCAATATGCAGCGCTGCACGACGCCGGGCGGTTACAATCTGATCGTTGCCGCCATGGATACGGCAGACTACCCCTGCACGGTCGGCTTCCCGTTTGCGTTCAGGAGCGGTGAGCTGAGCAACTACTATGAAGGCTGGCAGTTGCTCAAATACAACGAAGACGTTGGCGAACTGCACCGCACCGATGAACACGGCAACCGCATTAAGCTGCGCTTTGCCACGATGCTGGCACGAAAGCCCGCTTAACGGGCGGCCAGCAGGCAGATCTGCAGGGCTGTCTTATAAGACGCCTCAAACGACGACAGCGGCAGGAATTCAAACTTCGAGTGGAAGTTATGCGCCCCGGTGAAGAAGTTCGGGGTGAGTAGCCCTTTAGCCGAGAGCGCCGCGCCGTCGGTGCCGCCGCGCATCGGCGTCGGTTTCGGCGTGATGCCGAGCGATTCCATCGCCTCGAACATCAGATCGATGGCGCGTCGGTCTTCGCCAATCGCATTGCTGATATTGCTGTAGGTATCTTCAATGCGATAGTCCACTTTGGCCGTCGGATATTGGGCGGCAATCAGCGCGGCCACGTCGGCAATCTGCTGCTTGCGCGCGGCAAAGCGCTCCTTGTCAAAGTCGCGGATATTGGCCTTAAGAACGGCCTCGTTCTGTCCGGCCTGAATGCCGTTAAACCAGATATAGCCTTCACGTCCCTCGGTGCACTCGGGCGTTTGCTGGCGGTCAAAATGGCTGATGTAATCAGTCGCCATCAGCAGGGGATTCACCAGCACGCCTTTGGCGGACATCGGGTGCGCCGTCACGCCGGTAAAACGGATTTCCGCGGCTGCCGCATTAAAGTTCTCGTAAACAATCTCACCCAGCTCGCAGCAGTCAATGGTCCAGGCAAAGTCGACGTCGAAGCGCTTAAGATCCAGCGCCTTGGCACCGTTCAGGCCGATCTCTTCGTCAGGCACAAACGCCACGACGATATCGCCATGCTGGTGTTCCGCCGTCAGGTTTTCCAGCACCGTCATGACCACCGTGACCGCCGATTTATTATCGGCGCCCAATACGCTGGTTCCGTCGCTGAAAATAATCTCCTCGTTCGGATAAGCCAGAATTTCAGGGTGCTCCTCTACCCGTAGCCAGATGTCTTTCTCTTTATTCAGACAGAGATCTTCACCGGTAAACGTTAATATTTGTGGATGAATATCCGGTGAAAGTCCCACGTCGACGGTATCAATATGGGTAATAAAGCCGATGCGCGGCGCACCGGGCACGTTGCCTTTTTTTACCGCCGTTACCGTGGCAAATTCATCAATCACAATATCGTCTAACCCCAGCTGTGCCAGCTCCTGCGCCAGCTCGCGCGCCATGTCGTGCTGGCCCGGCGTTGAGGGCAGAGTTTTGACTCTGGGATCGCTCTGGCTGGTGATCGCGAGATAGCGGAAAAAACGGTGCGTTAATTGTCTGGAAAGCGTCGAGCCCATAGTGATTTGTTCCTTATTTATTTTTCGGGTGTTTGCCACTTCACTTTAATGTTATTTATGAAATGGCAAAAGAATTAATTAGCCGTCGAATTAAAAAGACAGGAATAAATGATGACAAGCAAACTCACAACTATTGCGCTGGCGCTTGCGGCGCTCACGGTCAGTTCCGCCGTCGCCGCGAAAACGCTGGTGTATTGTTCCGAAGGATCGCCGGAAAACTTTAATCCTCAGCTTTACACCTCGGGAACCAGCGTCGACGCCAGCGCCGTGCCGGTCTATAACCGTCTGGTCGATTTCAAACCCGGCACCACGGAGCTGGTGCCGAGCCTGGCGGAGCGCTGGGAGGTGAGCGACGACGGCAAGGTTTACACCTTCCATCTGCGTCAGGGCGTGAAGTTCCAGAGCAATAAATCCTTCACGCCAACCCGCGACTTTAACGCCGACGACGTGATTTTCTCGTTTATGCGCCAGAAAGACGTGAATCATCCCTACCATAATGTCTCTAACGGCAGCTACTCCAACTTCGAAAGCCTGGAGTTCGGCAGCCTGATAACCGCCATTGATAAAGTCGATGACCACACCGTGCGCTTTACCCTGGCGCACCCGGAAGCGCCGTTTGTCGCCGATCTGGCCTGGTATTTTGCCTCAATCCTTTCGGCGGAGTATGCCGACGCGATGCTGAAAGCGGGCACGCCGGAGAAGGTGGATATGGAGCCCATCGGCACCGGGCCGTTTAAGCTGGCGCAGTATCAGAAGGATTCCCGGATCCTGTTCACGGCGTTTGCCGACTACTGGCAGGGGAAATCGAAGCTGGACCGACTGGTGTTTAGCATCACCCCGGATGCCTCCGTGCGTTTTGCCAAAATTGAGAAGAACGAATGTCAGGTGATGCCGTTCCCGAACCCGGCCGATCTGCCGCGCATGAAGGCCAATAAAGATATCAACCTGATGAGCAAAGCCGGACTGAATACCGGCTTCCTGGCGTTCAACACGCAGAAGCCGCCGCTGGATAACGTGAAGGTCCGTCAGGCGCTGGCGATGGCCATCAACAAACCGGCCATTATTGACGCGGTGTTCCACGGTACCGGAACGGTGGCAAAGAACCTGCTGCCGCCTGGCGTCTGGAGCGCCGACAGCGAGCTTAAGGATTACGACTACGATCCTGAAAAAGCCAAAGCGCTGCTGAAAGAGGCCGGCTTTGCCAGCGGCGTCAGCATCGATTTATGGGCGATGCCGGTCCAGCGTCCCTATAACCCGAATGCGAAACGCATGGCGGAGATGATTCAGGCGGACTGGGCGAAAATTGGCGTACAGACCAAAATCGTTACCTACGAGTGGGGCGAATACCTTAAGCGTGTGAAGGGCGGGGAACATCAGGCTGCGCTGATGGGCTGGACGACCGCAACGGGCGATCCTGACAACTTCTTTGGTCCGCTGTTTACCTGCACCTCGGCAAACGGTGGATCAAATTCGGCGAAATGGTGCTATAAGCCGTTTGATAAGATCGTTGCTGAAGCCAAATCGATAACCGATCATGATAAACGGGTGGCGCTGTATAAACAGGCTCAGCAGATGATGCATGACCAGATGCCTGCGGTGATGATTGCGCATTCAACGATTTTCGAACCGGTGCGCAAGGAGGTGAAGGGCTATGAAATCGATCCGTTTGGCAAACATCTGTTCTGGCAAGTGGATATAAATCAGTAATTTTTCACTGCCCGGCATGCGTCCGGGCAATCTTTTTGCAATTTGTGCTCCCGGCATCATTTTTTGTCACAACAAACCCGCCAGACTTTTGCTATAACTTCAAATGCATACTTGCAGATAACATGGAAAACTATCATGCGTACTCAAACTTTTTTTAAAGTTGCAGTGCTTACTGGTCTGTTGGCGTTGGCGGGCTGTTCTTCAAAAGTCGCCGCTCCGGAACAATACTCCGGCTTTTTAAAAGATTATTCAGGCTTGCAGCAAACGACCTCGGCGACGGGAAAACCAACGCTGCGTTGGGTCGATCCTTCGTATAACGAAGCCAATTACGACAGCATTCTCTGGACGCCAATTACCTATTATCCAACGCCAAAACCCACCACGCAAATTGGGCAAAAAACGCTTGATGAGTTGTTGAATTACACCAATAACAAAATGAAAACGGCGATTGGTACGCGTAAGCCAGTTGTCACCACGCCGGGTAAACACAGCCTGATTTTCCGTGGCGCGATTACCGGGGTGAGTTCGCAGAAAGAGGGGCTGCAGTTCTATGAAGTGGTGCCTGTGGCGCTGGTGGTTGCCGGGACGCAGATGGCAACCGGACACCGCACCATGGATACGCATCTCTTCTTTGAAGGTGAGCTGATCGATGCGGCCACCAACAAACCGGTTATGAAGGTGGTACGTAAAGGCGAAGGTAAAGAGCTGAATAACGAAAACACACCAATGACCTTTGCGACGCTGAAGCAGGTTGTTGATGACATGGCGACGGACGCCACCATGTTTGATGTGAAAAAGACCGCGAAATAAAATAAAACGGCCTGCGTAATGCAGGCCTTTTTATTTATGCCATTCGTAAGCGTCTGAACCAGGTTTCCGGTTTGGTAAACATCACCATATTTCCTCCCAGAATCAGCACTAATCCCACGATACCGTTGACATGCCAGACGTAGCCTTCATACACCGTGGAGATGGAGAGCGCCACCAGCGGGAAGAGCAGCGTGCTGTAGGCCGCTTTGCCCGGGCCAATACGTCCCACCAGCGTGAAGTAGGCGCCAAAAGCAATCACCGAGCCAAACAGGGCCAGATACACCAGCGCGCCGAGATAGCTCACCGTCCATTCCGGTACAAAGCTATCGCCTCTGAACAGCGCAATGCAGCCCATCACCAGCGTGCCATAGAGCATCGCCCAGGCGTTGGTGGTCATGGTTTCCAGGCCTCTGCGCTGATGGCGCATGCTGATCATATTGCCCAGCGAGAAGCCGTAGGTACCCAGTGCGGAAAGCCCAATACCGGTCAGGAGTGACGCGCTCCAGCCGCTGGCCAGCAGATCGTCCCAGAAGAGGGTGACAATCCCGACCAGCCCCAGCGCCGCCGCCGTCCAGAAACGCGCGGGCGGGCGCTGGCCGAAGAAAATAAAGCTGTTAATGGCGTTATAGAGTACCGCCATGGAGAAGATCACCGACTCCAGCCCGGTATTGATATGTGCCGCTGCCGTGTAAAAACACCAGAAGTTAAAGCAGAAAACACAGCATCCCTGAAGCAGGCAAAAAAGATGATCCCGAAGCGCCAGCGTGCGCAGGCGACGCAGGGCGAGTAACACCACCATCATGGTGAGGCTGGCGACGGCGAAGCGCCAGAAAATGGACACCGGCGCCGCGACGGGGCCCTGCTGCAGGAAAATCGCAATCCAGGTGGTTCCCCAGATAATGACCACGAGTCCGTATAATAATGCGTTCATAGTTGTCTCTTCTTAAACCGCGGAAGCCCGCAGTATGACGCTGAGATGCGTAACGGGCTTTCACCCGCTTGCGGCAGACTTGCAAAATCTTGCGCTTTTTTCTTCTGGAGGGACTGGCAACGGGCGACAACTCTTCTTAGACTGATATTCCGATTCTTCACGCGCTAACGGTTATGTCTCACGCTTACGATACCTTTGAAACGCTTTGCCAACAGAATGCAGTCCTGCGGGAAACCGTCTCGCTGAATTCGGGTATTCAGCTGGCCGCGTGGTACAACAAGCACGACACGATCACCGTAAAGAGCAACCATCATACCCTCAGCCTGTACGTGGCGGACGGCTACGAAAGCTATCAAAAAACGCCAGGAGGCTGGAAGAACGGCGGGGGGCCGGACCGTTTCTGCCTGATGCCCAAAGAGAGCGAATCGACGTGGGATATCCGCGATGACCTGTCGTTTGTGCATCTCTACTGCACCGATGAACACCTGCGCGACGTGGGAGAAAAAATCTGGGATAAGCGGCCGCTTTCGCTGACCCTGGACGAGCGTATTTTTGGCAGCGACCCGAAGATCACCACGCTGTATCGCCAGTTTTTACTGGGCTGTGACTGGCAGCAGCACGCCAACCAGCTCACCCTGAGCACGGCCTCCACGCTGCTGCTGACCCATCTGCTGCAAAACTACTCAAACGTGCAGTGGAAGCTGCCGGTCGTCACCGGCGGGTTATCGCCGTTTGTTCTGCGCAACGTGCTGGCCTTTATCGAAGAGAACCTGGGGCAGCCCCTGACGCTGGCCGAGCTGGCGGCGCAGGCTGCCCTCAGCGAATACCATTTTGCTCGCATGTTCCGCCAGTCGACGGGGCTGGCACCGCATCAGTACGTGATGCACAGGCGTATGGTCAAAGCGAAAGAGCTGGTGCAGCATACCTCCATGCCACTGACGGACATTGCGCTGGCCTGCGGGTTTAACTCCGCCAGCCACTTCAGCAACCGCTTTCGCAGCGCGACGGGCATGACGCCGTCGCAGCTACGCGCGGCGAGCGCGTGAAAACAGGGCGTAACATACCCCGCCCAGCACCAGCCCCCAGAACGCCGAACCGATGCCCAGGATCGTGACGCCGCTTGCGGTCGTCAGAAACGTGACGATGGCCGCGTCGCGCTCCGCTTCGTGACTCAGCGCCTGGTATAAACTCCCGCTGATGGTGCCCAGCAGCGCCAGACCGGCGAGCGTCTGGATCCAGCTGAGCGGCAGGGCGGCCATCAGCCCGGTAATAGAGCCACCGAAAATTCCCGCCAGCATATAAAACCCGCCGGCTGCGATGGCTGCCAGCCAGCGTTTATCCGCGTCCGGATGTGCATCCGGGCTTTGACAAATGGCGGCGGTAATGGCCGCAATGCAGATAGAAAAGACGCCAAACGGAGAAAACAGCAGCGCCAGTCCACCCGTCACGATGATGAGCGGTGAGGCCGCCAGCGGGTAGCCGGAGGCTTTCATGGTGGCGAAACCCGGCGCATTTTGCGAGGCCATGGTCACGAGGAAGAAGGGCAAGCCAATACTCACCAGGCTGGTGAAGGTGAAGGCGGGCGCAATAAATTCGGGTTTCACCAGTGAAAGGGTGAACTTATCCGTGACAACGTCACCACCGGCCCAGGCCACGATACCGCCCACCAGAAGCGTGACCACGATGGCATAGCGCGGCGACAGCGCTTTTGCGATCAGCCATGCCGCAATCATGCTGCCGCACAGCAGAAAGTGCCCCTCAAGATGCGCAAACGCGTGCAGGCCAAACTGCAGCAGTACCCCGGCGAGCATGGCGGCAGCAAGCGAATGGGGGATCAACGTCATCAGACGGGCGAAAAGCCCGGTGATGCCGCAGAGCAAAATTAGCGCGTTGGCAAAGATGAACACGCCGATGGTTTCCGCCAGCGTGACGCCGTGCAGGCTGGTGGCGAGCAGCGCCGCGCCGGGCGTCGACCAGGCGGTCAGCACGGGCGCTTTGTACCACCAGGAAAGCACCAGCGTGCTGACGCCCATCCCAATCCCCAGCGCGGTCACCCAGCCTGCGATCTGCTGCGCGCTGGCGCCAGCCGCGGCGGCGGCCTGCCAGATGATGGCGGCCGAGCTGGCGTAACCCACCAGAACGGCGACAAATCCAGCCAGTACGACCGGAACAAGATGAGAGGAAAGGCGCATGAAAACTCCGTTGTGCGTTATAACGTCCGGAGTAAGGTAACACTGTGCGTTATAGCGTACAAGTGGTATGCTCGTCGTCAGGAGGAAATATGGACATCACACAACACCTTGCAGCAACACTGAAAACATTACGCCAGGCACGGGGCTGGAGCCTGTCGAAGCTGGCTGACGAAACCGGCGTATCAAAGGCCATGCTCGGGCAAATCGAGCGAAATGAATCCAGCCCCACGGTGTCGACGCTGTGGAAAATTGCCACGGGACTGAACGTGCCGTTTTCCGCCTTCATCACGCCGGAGGCGGACCGGCAGGCGGTGTTTGACCCGCAGCAGCAGGCGATGGTCGTCAAGCCGCTCTTTCCGTGGGACGAGGCGCTCCGGTTTGATTATTTCTCCATTACCCTGGCCCCCGGCGCCCTGAGTGAATCCACGCCGCATGAGGCGGGGGTGATTGAACATGTGGTGGTGGTCAGCGGCGAGCTGGAGATGAAGCTCGAGGGCAATTGGAAGACGATTTCAGCCGATTCGGGCGTCCGTTTTGCCGGCGATAAACCGCACGCCTACCGCAACAGCAGCGACCGGACGGTGCATTTTCACTCCCTCATTCATTATCCCCGCTGAGGCTACGCAAAACTGTTTCGCTGACGCAGACTTCTGACTACAATAGCCGCCATTTTGACCATAACGGATAACGACGAAGTATGCGCCTGCAATCCCATCATCTTGAACTTTTAAGCCCGGCCCGTGACGCCGCCATTGCCCGTGAAGCGATCCTTCATGGCGCAGACGCCGTCTACATTGGCGGCCCGGGCTTCGGTGCCCGCCATAACGCCAGCAACAGCCTGAGCGATATTGCTGAACTGGTGCCGTTCGCCCACCGTTTCGGGGCGAAGGTGTTCGTCACCCTGAACACCATTCTTCATGATGATGAGCTGGAGCCTGCGCAACGTCTGATTACCGATCTCTATCAGGCCGGGGTGGATGCCCTGATCGTTCAGGATATGGGCGTGCTGGAGCTGGATATTCCGCCCATTGAGCTGCACGCCAGTACCCAGTGTGATATCCGCACGGTAGAGAAGGCGAAGTTCCTCTCCGACGTCGGCTTTTCGCAGATCGTTCTGGCCCGCGAGCTGAACCTGAATCAAATCCGCGATATTCACCAGGCGACAGACGCGACGATTGAATTCTTCATCCACGGCGCGCTGTGCGTCGCCTATTCCGGCCAGTGCAACATTTCCCACGCGCAGACGGGCCGCAGCGCCAACCGCGGGGACTGCTCTCAGGCCTGCCGTCTGCCGTATACCCTGAAAGACGATCAGGGCCGCGTGGTGGCATTTGAAAAACACCTGCTCTCGATGAAGGATAACGACCAGACCGCCAATCTGGGCGCGCTGATCGACGCGGGCGTGCGTTCCTTCAAGATTGAAGGGCGCTATAAAGATATGAGCTACGTGAAGAATATCACCGCGCACTATCGCCAGATGCTGGACGCCATCATCGAAGATCGCGGTGACCTGGCGCGCGCGTCGGCTGGCCGTACCGAGCATTTCTTTATTCCGTCGACGGACAAAACGTTCCACCGCGGCAGCACGGACTATTTCGTGAATGCCCGTAAAGGGGATATCGGTGCGTTTGACTCACCGAAGTTTATCGGTTTGCCGGTGGGGGAAGTGCTGAAAGTGGCGAAAGATCACCTTGATGTTGCGGTGACGGAGCCGCTGGCGAACGGCGATGGCCTTAACGTGATGATTAAGCGTGAGGTTGTGGGCTTCCGCGCCAACACGGTGGAGAAAACCGGTGAGAACCGCTACCGCGTATGGCCGAATGAAATGCCGGCCGATCTCTACAAGGCGCGGCCGAACGCGGCGCTTAACCGTAACCTCGATCATAACTGGCAGCAGGCGCTGCTGAAAACCTCCAGCGAGCGTCGTATCGCGGTGGATATTGAACTGGGCGGCTGGGAAGAGCAGCTGATTCTGACCATGACCTGTGAAGACGGCATCAGCGTAACGCATACGCTTGATGGCCTGTTCGAGGTGGCAAACAACGCGGAGAAAGCGCTCAACAGCCTGAAGGATGGCGTCGCAAAGCTGGGGCAGACGATTTACTACGCCCGCAACGTTGAGGTCAATCTGCCGGATGCCCTGTTTGTGCCGAACAGTTTGCTCAACCAGTTCCGACGTGAAACCGCCGAGATGCTGGATGACGCGCGCCTGGCGAACTACCCGCGCGCTAGCCGTAAAGCGGAAACCGTTCCTGCGCCCGTCTACCCGGATACGCATTTATCCTTCCTCGCCAACGTCTACAACCATAAAGCGCGTGAATTCTATCATCGCCACGGCGTGCAGCTGATCGACGCGGCTTATGAGGCGCATGAAGAGAAGGGCGATGTGCCGGTGATGATCACCAAGCACTGCCTTCGTTTCGCGTTTAACCTGTGTCCTAAGCAGGCGAAAGGCAACATCAAGAGCTGGAAGGCCACGCCTATGCAGCTCGTAAACGGTGACGAAGTGCTGACCCTCAAATTTGACTGCCGTCCGTGCGAAATGCATGTGATTGGCAAGATGAAAAACCACATCTTCAAAATGCCGCAGCCCGGCAGTATTGTGGCGTCCGTCAGCCCGGACGATTTGATGAAAACCCTGCCAAAACGCAAGGGCAGCTAACTACCGAACGTGCGTGTCCGGTTTGCGCGATTTCTGCCACAGGTGGTGTTCGCGCAAACCCTCCGCCGACTCCTCCGCCGCGCTTCGCAATTCATCGCTATCGGCTTCATGACGCAGCTGATGATCCACATTCTTTACCCACAGATATTCATGTCCTTTGTGCCCGGCCATAAGCTGGCCTGAAAAGAGGGCACAGATAAGCATCACGAGAGATAAACCTTTTTTAACCATGAGGTCACCGCGGAATAACATTGCGGCTTAATGATGCCGATTATTTATTATGGTTATTATTCAAAAGTTCAAATTAGCGCAAAGGGAATGTCAAAGAGTATGATTTCAGGCGCGCTGCATCTCATCAGAGATCATTACCAGTGCGGGTTAAAAAGGCTGTTTAACCTTCGTTAAGACAACGAATGTTAGGTTGTATGGGATCCGCAGCCCGGCCATGGAGTGTCGGGACGTAGAGACCAAAATACAAATCTATCCATGCAAGCATTTACCGCCATTTTTTGGCGGTTTTTTTTGCGCATAACGTAGCGGTGTTGGCCGTGGGGTTATGGCATCACCCGATAGTGCGACTGCACCAGACCCGAGGGGAAGCAGCGGCTGGAGACCAGCGTCAAATCGATATCCCCGGGAAGGGCGCCAAACAGCGATTTTCCCGAACCGAGCAGGACAGGAACGGTTGCGATCACCATATCGGCCACCAGCCCTTCTCGCAGGAACGACTGTATGACTTGCCCACCATCAAGATAGACGCGACGGGCGTTCTGCCTCGCCAGATCGTCGAGCACCTCCTTTGGCGTGCGGCTGGAAAACTGTACTTTCTCCCTCAGCGCGTCGGGTACGGGCGTGTCGGCCAGCTGTCGGGAGAGCACCAGCACGGGCCGGTCATAAGGCCATGTCTCAAAGGTCCGCACCTTCTCATAGCTCCCCCGGCCCATCACGATCCAGTCTTTGTCCGCGATGAACGCCGTGTAGCCATGATCCTCATTCGGGTCATCGCGCTGCAGCAGCCAGTCGATATCATCATTGTGTCGGGCGATGTAGCCATCAAGACTGGTTGCGATAAAAACGTGTGTGGTGACCATCAGGTTCTCCGTATTCCAGCAAAACCAAAAGACTGACGCCTCAGCGGGCAGTACCGGCATGAGAAAATTGTTTACGGTACTGGGCCGGGGAAATCGCGAACTGCTGGCGAAAATGATGACGCAGCGTCGATGCCTGACCAAACCCGGTCTGTTCCGCGATGCTGTCGATGCTTAAACGACTGCTTTCCAGATAATCTTTCGCCCGCAGCAGGCGCTCATTGAGTAACCAGCGGGCAGGCGTCGTTCCCGTTGCCGCTTCGAAGCGACGCAGAAACGTGCGCTGACTCATACCGACACGACGCGCCAGCGAGTCGACGCTGTGCGGCTCGGTAAGATGCGTGTGCAGAAAATCAAACAGCTGACCGAGGCGCTGGCTTTCCCGCAGCTGCGCCACCGGGCGGCTCAGCTGTTGCGGCTGAGATCCATCCCGGTGAGGGGGAATGACAAGCCGCCTCGCCACGCTGTTGGCGGTTTCCATCCCGAAATCCCGACGCACGACGTGCAGACAGAGATCGATCCCCGCCGCGCTGCCTGCGGAAGTCAGGATCTCGCCTTCGTCCTGGTAGAGCACATCCTCGACCACGTCGATGTCAGGGTAGCGGGCTTTAAGCGTCTCAATGTAGCGCCAGTGCGTCGTGGCTTTGCGTCCGTTGAGCAGACCGGAGGCGGCCAGCACAAATACGCCCGAGCAGATGGAGAGCAGCTGACAGCCCCGCGCGCTGGCTTGACGTAATGCGTTGCAGAGCGCGTCCGGGACCGGCGAGTCCACCCCCCGCCAGCCCGGTACCACGATCAGATCGGCAGACGCAAGCAGGGAGAGATCGCCATCGGTAATGATGCGGATCCCGCCTGTCGCCCGAAGCTCACCGTCATCAACGCTTGCCACAGCAAAACGATACCAGTCGTCACCCAGCTCGGGCCGCGGCAGGCCGAAGATTTCCACCGCCACCCCAAACTCAAAGGTACACAGACCGTCATACGCCAGCACCACCACCTTCGGGCGGGCAATCTGTCTTAACGTTGTCATCTTTTTGCTGTTTTCTGGCATAAGCGAGCGCATTCATGAGCTGAATTTGTGGATAGAGTAGTGTTAACACAAACGCCAAAGATGAGGAAGGATCATGAGCTATGTTACTGAATTTCCGGCTGCCGAACCGCAGGAAGCCGTTACCCATTTTCTGCGTCGCCTGAGCGTCGAAACCGACTGCGCCGATGTGCATCATGCCATCACGCATAATGAGCAGGACTTTGTTTTGCTGCACGTGGTGGGGAGCCCGGAGCAGTTTGCCCGTCGCCATGTGCCGGGCGCTCTGCATATGCCGTGGAGCCAGATGACCGCTGAGCGCATGGCCCAATGGCCTGAAGGGACGCTGTTTGTCGTCTACTGCGCAGGGCCGCACTGTAACGGCGCGGACAGGGCGGCGCTGAAGCTGGCGCGTCTCGGGCTGCCGGTCAAAATCATGCTCGGCGGCATCACCGGCTGGGAAGATGAACGCTACGCGTTTGCCAGCGAGGCGTCCGTCGCCGCGCTGTGAAGATGAATTTTTTTCAACACCCGTGAAATTTTCTCGTTTGCCGGCACCGGTGAGGTATGACATTGTTTTTGGACATTTAGACATCCAGAAGTCTAAAGCTTCAAGTAATGAATTATCACTGCGGGCAATTATCGCCGGCAGACTGAGGAGATTGCCATGCAACGACACCACGCCCCGTACCGCGCCGACGTAGTCGGCAGTTTTTTACGCCCGGATGCCATCAAGCAGGCTCGCCTGAAATTTGCCAGCGGCGAGATTGATGCCGGGCAGCTTCGCGCGGTGGAGGACGAGGCCATTCGCCACGTCGTCGAGCAGCAGTGTGCGTGCGGCCTGCATGTGGTTACCGACGGTGAGTTTCGTCGTGCCTGGTGGCACTTCGACTTCTTCGACGGACTGCAGGGCGTTGAGCGTTACGATTCGCAGCAGGGCATCCAGTTTAACGGCGTGCAAACCAAAGCCCACGGCGTGCGCGTCACCGGCAAGCTGGGCTTTGGCGAGCACCCGATGCTGGACGATTTCCGCTATCTGAAAAGCATCAGCGGTAACGTCCAGCCAAAAATGACCATTCCGAGCCCAAGCGTGCTCCATTTCCGCGGCGGTCGCAAAGACATTGATGCGACCGTGTATCCTGACCTTGACGTCTATTTCGATGACCTGGCGACGACGTGGCGCGATGCCATCCGGGCCTTCTACGACGCGGGCTGCCGTTATCTGCAGCTGGATGACACCGTCTGGGCCTATCTCTGTTCGGACGACCAGCGCCGTCAGATCCGCGAGCGCGGCGACGACGCCGATGAGCTGGCGCGCATCTATGCCCGCGTGCTGAACAAGGCGCTGGAGGGCAAGCCGGACGATCTGACCATCGGACTGCACGTCTGTCGCGGCAATTTCCGTTCCACCTGGATTTCCGAAGGCGGCTACGAGCCGGTAGCGGAAGTGCTGTTCGGAACGGTTAACGTGGACGCCTTCTTCCTCGAATATGATAACGACCGCAGCGGGGATTTCGCGCCCCTGCGCTTTGTTCGCCCGGGCAAACAGCAGGTGGTGTTGGGTCTTATCACTACAAAAAACGGCGAGCTGGAGAATCCGGAGGGAATTAAAGCCCGTCTTGAGGAGGCGGCGAAATACGTGGCGAAAGAGCAGATTTGCCTTAGCCCGCAGTGCGGCTTTGCCTCGACCGAAGAGGGCAACAGCCTGAGCGAAGCCCAGCAGTGGGACAAAGTCCGGCTGGTCACGCAGATCGCCAGCGAAGTCTGGTAACCCCGTTATACGGCGCTGCATTATAAAAGTGCAGCGCTGTACCATTCTGAGTCGTTCTCTTTACATCCGGCGTTCCCCTCCCAGAAATAGCGCTTTCTCCATTCTGGCACTCTTTTTGCTCCTGCTTCGCTGACACTTTTTTTCCGCGTCCACGCCGTACCGGACGTTTTCGCACAGCGTTCTTTTTCAGGAGTGAAAATATGCAGCGTCGTACCTTATTAAAAGCTTTTGCGTTATCCGCGTCCGTCGTGGCGATGGGGATGAGTTTTGGCGCGCAGGCGGCCGATACCATCAAGGTGGGGATCATGCATTCGCTGTCCGGCACCATGGCCATCTCCGAAACCCCGCTGAAAGACGTCGCGCTGATGACCATCGATGAGATCAACGCCAAAGGCGGCGTGCTGGGCAAGAAGCTGGAGCCGGTGGTGGTGGATCCGGCCTCAAACTGGCCGCTGTTTGCCGAGAAGGCGCGTCAGCTGCTGAGCCAGGATAAAGTGGCGGTGGTATTCGGCTGCTGGACGTCGGTGTCGCGCAAATCCGTACTGCCGGTCTTTGAGGAGCTGAACGGCCTGCTGTTCTATCCGGTGCAGTATGAAGGCGAAGAGATGTCGCCAAACGTCTTCTATACCGGCGCGGCGCCGAACCAGCAGGCCATCCCGGCGGTGGAATACCTGATGAGTGAAGACGGCGGCGCGGCGAAGCGCTTCTTCCTGCTGGGCACCGATT
The DNA here is from genome assembly GCF_945957325.1 of Enterobacter sp. PL1. NCBI lineage: Bacteria > Pseudomonadati > Pseudomonadota > Gammaproteobacteria > Enterobacterales > Enterobacteriaceae > Enterobacter > Enterobacter sp. PL1. The sequence goes on along the minus strand of NZ_CAMFKT010000001.1, from coordinate 321,315 downwards.
ACGTTTACCCGCGCACCACCAATAAGATCCTGCGCGCGTTCCTGCATTCGAAAGGGGTGGAGGATAAGGACATCGAAGAGGTTTATACCCCGTTTGGCCATAGCGACTACCAGACCATCGTCGCCAACATCAAAAAATTCTCCGCGGGCGGCAAAACTGCCGTGGTGTCGACCATCAACGGCGACTCCAACGTGCCGTTCTACAAAGAGCTGGCTAACCAGGGGCTGAAGGCGACGGACGTGCCGGTGGTGGCGTTCTCCGTGGGTGAAGAAGAGCTGCGCGGGATCGACACCAAACCGCTGGTGGGTAACCTGGCAGCCTGGAACTACTTTGAGTCCGTGGATAACCCGACTAACCAGGCGTTTGTAGCGGATTACAAAGCCTATGCGAAGGCGCACAAGCTGCCGAACGCCGATACCGTCGTAACTAACGATCCGATGGAAGCCACCTACGTAGGTATTCACATGTGGGCGCAGGCGGTGGAAAAAGCGGGCACTACCGATGTGGACAAAGTGCGTGCGGCGATGGCTGGTCAGTCCTTTAAGGCGCCGTCAGGCTTTACGCTCACCATGGATGCCACCAACCATCATCTGCATAAGCCGGTCATGATCGGTGAAATCGAAGGCAACGGTCAGTTCAACGTGGTCTGGCAGACGGAGCAGCCGGTACGCGCCCAGCCGTGGAGCCCGTTCATCGCCGGGAATGATAAAAAACCCGACCAGCCGATGAAAACCGCCAGCAACTAAGCCATCACCGCAGGGAGAAACGTCATGAACGCCATGCGCCTGTTCATCGCTCTTGTATGGCTTTCCGGACTGCTGCCAGGGATGGTGCAGGCATCGGATGCCGATCGTTTTGTTGCCGCCAGCCGCAGCCAGCAGGCGGATTTGTTGACGCAGTGGGCCGCCGCGCCGGATGCGTCACGACTGCCGCTCCTTGAGGCGCTACAAAAGGAAAATCTCTACGTCGATACGCAAAAGCATGCCTTTGCACAACGCGATGGCAACGTCATCCCGCTGGGGGAGAGTCAGACGGCAGAGGGCCCAACCAAAGCCGTGCGCCTGACGAACCGGCTGCGTGTGCTGGCTGCAACCGCTATCGCCACGCATCAGCTGGTGAGTGACAGTGTCACCGAAAGGCGGGCGGCGGCGCGTCAGCTGCAGCGCGATGCCCAGCCCGGGATGCTCGCTTTTCTGGAAAAGCGTGTGAACGATGAGACGGACGCCGTGGCGCGTCAGGCGCTGCTGCTGGCGGTCGCGAATCTCCAGCTGGCCAGCCCGCAGCCGGAAGTGCGCCGCAAGGCCGTCGAATTGTTAGGCCAGTCAGACGATCCGGACGTGCAGTCCAGGCTTACCCCGTTTACCCTGCCACAGACGGAGCCGGATAGCGCGGTGCGCGCGGCCGCAGAAGAGAGTCTTAGCCAGATCCAGCACCGCCTGATGTGGGGCGACCTGCTGGGCCAGGCGTTTATGGGGCTGTCCCTTGGGTCGGTGCTGCTGCTGGCCGCGCTGGGGCTGGCTATCACCTACGGCCTGCTGGGGGTGATTAACATGGCCCACGGCGAGATGCTGATGCTGGGGGCATATGCCACCTGGATGGTGCAGCAGGCGATGGCCGGGCTTGCGCCCCAGTGGCTGGCGCTCTATCCCGTTATCGCCTTGCCGGTCGCGTTCTGCCTGACGGCGGGCATTGGAATGGTGCTGGAGCGCACGGTGATCCGTCATCTGTACGGTCGTCCGCTGGAAACGCTGCTGGCGACGTGGGGCATCAGCCTGATGCTTATCCAGCTGGTGCGCATGACCTTTGGCGCCCAGAACCTGGAGGTGGCGAACCCGGCATGGCTCTCCGGCGGGGTGCAGGTTTTTGCCAACCTGACGCTGCCGTGGAACCGCATCGTGGTGCTGGGCTTCGTGCTGCTGGTGCTGTTCTTTACCTGGCTCATTCTGAATAAAACCCGTCTGGGGCTTAAGGTGCGGGCGGTGACGCAAAACCGCAGCATGGCCGCCTGCTGCGGGGTACCGACAGGGCGCGTCGATATGCTGGCGTTCGGGCTTGGCTCCGGGATTGCGGGGTTAGGCGGCGTGGCGTTATCGCAGCTCGGTAACGTCGGGCCGGAGCTGGGCCAGGGCTATATCATCGACTCCTTCCTTGTGGTGGTGCTTGGAGGCGTAGGCCAGCTGGCAGGCAGCGTGGCCGCGGCGTTTGGGCTGGGGATCTTTAATAAAATCCTTGAACCACAGATGGGGGCGGTGCTGGGCAAGATCGTGATTCTGGTGGCGATCGTGCTGTTTATTCAGAAACGCCCCCAGGGACTGTTTGCGCTGAAAGGGAGGGTGATTGACTGATGAGCCAGCCGCTGACCTTAACGCTGGCGCGCAAAGCGCCACGCACCACGCAGATAGCGGGCAGCCTGCTGGTGGTGTGTTTGCTGATACTGCCGTTTTTCGCCTTACTGCCTGCGACGCATCCGCTGGCGCTGTCGACCTGGATGCTGACGCTGATTGGCAAGATCCTCTGCTATGCCATCGTGGCGGTGGCGCTGGATCTGGTGTGGGGCTACGCCGGCATGCTGTCCCTTGGGCACGGCCTCTTCTTCGCCCTGGGCGGCTATGCGATGGGCATGTACCTGATGCGCCAGGCGTCAGGTGACGGTCTGCCCGCGTTTATGTCGTTTCTCTCCTGGAGCGAGCTGCCCTGGTTCTGGTGGGGCACCCAGCACTTTGCCTGGGCGCTGGTGCTGATTGTGCTGGTGCCGGGCCTGCTGGCGCTGGTGTTTGGCTGGTTTGCCTTCCGCTCGAAGATCAAAGGGGTCTATTTCTCGATTATGACCCAGGCGCTGACCTATGCCGGGATGCTGCTGTTCTTTCGCAACGAAACCGGGTTTGGCGGCAATAACGGCTTTACCGGTTTTACCACGCTGCTCGGGTTTTCGGTAACGGAAACGACCACCCGCATCGCGCTGTTCCTGGCGACCGTGCTGTTGCTGCTTCTGGCCCTGGGCACCGGGTTTGCGCTGGCGAAAAGCAAGTTTGGCCGCATCCTGACCGCCGTGCGCGACGCCGAAAACCGCCTGACCTTTTGCGGCTACGATCCGCGCGGGTTCAAGCTGCTGGTGTGGACGCTTTCTGCCGTGCTGTGCGGTCTGGCGGGGGCGCTGTACGTCCCACAGGTCGGCATTATTAACCCCGGTGAAATGTCGCCGACGAACTCGATAGAGGCCGCCATCTGGGTGGCGCTGGGCGGGCGCGGCACGCTGGTGGGGCCGGTGATTGGCGCGGCGCTGGTGAACGGGGCGAAAAGTTTCTTCACCGTCGCGATGCCGGAGTACTGGCAGCTGTTTCTGGGGCTGATTTTTATCGCCGTCACGCTGTTCTTGCCGCGCGGCGTCTACGGTCTGTTGCGTAAGGGAGAGAAATGATGCAGCCAACGGAAGGATTATTTACCCGCCAGCTGCCCGGCGATCGCTACCGGGACCAGACTGACCCGGTGCTTCAGCTTGAATCCATTAACGTCAATTTTGATGGTTTTCAGGCCCTGACCGATCTCTCGCTGAATATCGGCGTGGGCGAGCTGCGCTGCGTGATTGGCCCCAACGGTGCGGGTAAAACCACGCTGATGGACGTCATCACCGGCAAAACGCGGCCAAAGAGCGGCAGGGCGATTTACGATCAGTCCATCGACCTGACCGCGCTGGAGCCTGCGGCCATCGCCCGCCAGGGCATCGGGCGTAAATTCCAGAAGCCCACGGTTTTTGAAGCGCTGACGGTGTGGGAAAACCTTGAGATCGCGATGAAAACCGATAAGTCCGTCTGGGCGAGCCTGCGGGCAAAACTCAACGGCGAGCAGCGTGACCGCATTGACGAGATGCTGGTTTTGCTGCGCCTTAGCGCGGAGCGCGACCGACGGGCCGGGCTGCTTTCCCACGGGCAGAAACAGTTCCTGGAGATCGGCATGCTGCTGGTGCAGGACCCGCATCTGCTGCTGCTGGATGAACCCGCCGCCGGAATGACCAACGCGGAAACGGAATACACCGCAGAGCTGTTCAAAACCCTGGCGGGCAAACACTCCCTGATGGTGGTGGAGCACGATATGGGCTTTGTTGAAACGATTGCCGACCACGTGACGGTGCTGCATCAGGGGCGGGTGTTGGCGGAAGGGTCACTTCGCGACGTGCAGGCCAACGAGCAGGTGATTGAGGTCTATCTGGGACGATAAGGAGAGGGAATGCTACAGGTCAACGAACTGAATCAGTATTACGGCGGCAGCCATATCCTGCGCGGCGTGAGCTTTGAGGCCATCACCGGCGAAGTCACCTGTCTGCTGGGGCGCAACGGCGTGGGGAAAACCACGCTGCTGAAGTGTCTGATGGGGCTGATCCCGGCGAAAACCGGGGAGGTCATCTGGCAGGGGAAAACGATTACCCACAGCAAACCGCACCAGCGGGTGCAGTCTGGCGTGGCGTATGTCCCGCAGGGACGCGAGATTTTTCCGCGCCTGACCGTGGAGGAGAACCTCCTGCTGGGGCTATCGCGGTTTTCCGCCCGCGAGGCGAAGCAGGTGCCGGAGGAGATCTGGCAGCTGTTCCCGGTGCTCAAAGAGATGAAGTACCGTCGCGGGGGCGATCTCTCGGGTGGTCAGCAGCAGCAGCTGGCGATTGGTCGCGCGCTGGCGAGTCGTCCGCGGCTGCTTATCCTGGATGAACCGACCGAAGGCATACAGCCTTCCGTTATTAAAGAGATCGGCCACGTGATCCGCACCCTGGCAAACAGAGGCGACATGGCGATCCTGCTTGTTGAGCAGTTTTACGACTTTGCCGCCGAGCTGGCCGACAGCTATTTGCTGATGTCCCGCGGCACCATTATTCAGCGCGGGCGGGGTGAAAATATGGAGCAGGAGGGCGTTCGCGGGCTGGTTGCGATCTGAAATGTTATAATATAACATCCTCATTCTTATAAAACAGAATGAGGGCGTTACTTTGGCTGCACATATTGGGAAATTTGCCATGACTCTGGGGGCGCTGCTGGTCAGCGGCCAGCTGTTTGCTCACTCGCACGGCCACCAGATGACCGAAGCAGAACAGAAAGCGGCGAACGGCGTGTTTGAGGATAAAGACGTGAAGGACAGAGCGCTGTCTGACTGGGACGGCACCTGGCAGTCGGTCTATCCGTTCCTGCTCGATGGTTCGCTGGATCCGGTCTTTAAGCAGAAAGCGCAGAAGGATAAAAGCGAATCCTTTGATGAGGTGAAAGCCTACTACCGCACGGGTTATGCGACGGACGTGGATGCCATCGGCATCGAAAATAACGTGATGGAGTTCCATCAGGGGAAAGCGGTCAGCCGCTGCCAGTATGATTACAGCGGCTACAAAATTCTGACCTACGCGTCAGGCAAGAAAGGCGTGCGCTATCTCTTTGAGTGCAAGGACGCCAGCAGCAAGGCGCCGAAGTTTGTCCAGTTCAGCGACCATACCATCGGACCGAAGGCCTCTTCGCACTTCCATATTTTCATGGGCAATACCTCCCACGAGGCGCTGCTGAAAGAGATGGATAACTGGCCGACCTATTATCCGAACGAGATGTATAAAGAGCAGGTGGTGGAGGAGATGTTGCACCACTAGGTTTTTGCTTTTGCCGGGTGGCGGCTTCGCCTTGCCCGGCCTACATTTGCTACGCCGCTTTGGGTGACTCGCACCATGCCTTCACGCTCATCCCGCGCAAAATCATCAGCCACGCCACAATAATCGCGGCCATCATAATCACAAACAGCGACCAGTGCGGCAGGTTGGTCAGGATGATACCGGTGATCATCGGGTTTGCCGCCGCGCCGAGCCAGCCCAGCGCCTGCGCGGAGAAATAGCTCGCCTTCATTCCCGGTGGCGCAATGTTGTCGATCAGCATGTATTCACCCGGGGCATAGATAATCTCACCCAGCGTAAAGATGGCGGCAGCGATGCCCCAGTAAACCAGGTTTTCCCCGGAGAGCATAAAGCCGCCCAGCCCCACGATAAAAAACAGGGTGGCGAGGGACATCAGCGGGCGGATATTGCTGGCTGAGATCTTACGGCCCAGCGCATATTGCAGCGTTACCACCACGGCGGCGTTGACGGGCAGCACCACGGCGACCACCTTTTCGGCGAAATCGCTGTCCGCATGTGCAGCGAGAACGTATTGCGAAATACAGCTCGCGAACGACCCGCCCACGTACGACGCCAGCAGGCCAGAGAGCGTGTACCAGAACAGCGCGCGGTCTTTCAGCAAGACCGACGGCTGCCACGGCGTCTTCTCCTCGGCGGTATCTAACGCCACGCTTTTCTGTACAAAGAAGTGGATAAAGCCCAGCGGCAGGGCGGCACAGAAGGCTGCCAGCCAGAACGGCAGCTGCAGGCTGTACATCACCAGCAGGGTGCCAATCGGCGGGCCGACCGTCCAGCCAATGTTCAGGAAGCTGTAGTTCAGGGAGAAGACCCGCGCCTTCTGGCTGGAGGTGAGCACGTCGGAGAACCAGGCTTTCAGCACCGTCGAAAAGACGGAGTAGGCGCAGTTGATCAGCGCAAAAAACAGCACCACCAGCGTGACGTTATTGACCAGCGGGATCGCCACAAATCCGGCGATAAACGCCACAATCGCGATCAGCATGTAGCGTTTTTTATCAAACTTATCGGCCAGAATGCCAAATCCCAGGCTGAACACCACGCCAATGGTCAGCGCCACGGTCAGGGCATAACCAATATTCTCGACGCTCATGCTGTAGACGCGCGTGAGATAGATGGTCATGAACGGCAGCGTTGCCCCCCGACCGATGGTTAACAACAATGACGATGCCAGCAGCGCTGCGGTTGAGCGCCTGAGAGATGGTTTCATATTCCTGCCCGACAGTTGCTTATGCTTTTATTCGATGTGTGTTAACAGGATTACCATGACATAAGGGGCTTGTATAGCACCCGATTTATCCCTAAGTGCTTCAGCTGCCTGCCAGAAATAATGATCTTCTCGTGACGCACTTTTTTCTGTTACCTTGAAGTGTTAACAAATTATTAATAATTCAGGGGCGGGATATGACGCGGAAAGACGGGCTGCTGGCACTGCTGGTGGTCGTAGTATGGGGGCTCAATTTTGTGGTCATTAAGCTGGGGCTGCACAACATGCCGCCGCTGATGCTGGCCGGCTTACGTTTTATGCTGGTCGCTTTCCCGGCCATCTTCTTTGTGGCGCGTCCAAAGATCCCCTTTAAACTGCTGCTGGGCTACGGTCTGACCATCAGCTTTGGCCAGTTCGCGTTTCTCTTTTGCGCCATCAAGTTCGGTATGCCGGCCGGTCTGGCCTCGCTGGTGTTACAGGCGCAGGCGTTCTTTACCATTATTCTCGGGGCGTTTGTGTTTGGCGAGCGCCTGCAGGGCAAACAGCTGGCGGGGATCACGCTGGCGGTGTTTGGCGTACTGGTGCTGATCGAGGCCAGCCTGAACGGACAGCACGTGGCGCTGCTCGGGTTTATGCTGACGCTGGCGGCGGGGCTGAGCTGGGCCTGCGGAAATATCTTCAACAAGCTGATCATGCAGCACGAGGCGCGCCCGGCGGTGATGTCGCTGGTGGTGTGGAGCGCACTGATCCCGGTTATCCCGTTTCTGCTGGCGTCGAGTATTCTGGACGGTCCGGCGGTGATGCTGAACAGTCTGGTCGACATCGATATGACCACGATCCTGTCTCTCGTCTATCTGGCCTTTGTCGCCACCATTGTGGGCTACGGGATCTGGGGATCGCTGCTGGGGCGTTATGAGACCTGGCGCGTCGCGCCGTTATCTCTGCTGGTGCCGGTGGTAGGGCTTGCCAGTGCGGCGATGTTGCTGGATGAAACGCTGAGCGCGCTGCAGCTGTTGGGTGCCGTGCTGATCATGGCCGGGCTGTACATTAACGTGTTTGGTCTGCGGGTTCGTCGGACGACGCGGGTAAACGAAAAGGCATAAAAAAAGCCCCGCGTCTGCGGGGCAAAAACGAATCAGAAGCCGTGCTGATTATAATAAGGCACGCCTAATTCGTCGGATTTGTCGCTACCAGCACCCATGTGGTTGAAATCATAGGGCGACTGGTCATGTGCGGACGGCAAAATCATCGTATCAGGATTATTTTGCTGCGTTGCACGAGGGGTTTGCTCCGCGAAGGTCTGGCTGGAGAACAGCACCAGCAAGGCGAGGGCGGCGGAGGCGATAACTTTCATGATTTCCTCGGTTACGTCTGTGACAGGCGATGATTAACTACAGTGTTTTAACGGATACAGGTATCGGGATTCGCCCGGCACGCTGGTGATTCGGTACTTATGAGGCGGCACGTCAAAATAGTTCTTGAACGTACGCGTCAGGGTTTGCTGCGATTCAAATCCGTAACGCTCCGCCAGATAAAGGATCGGCTCATTGCTTTCTTTCAGTTTCTGGGCAATCTCCGTCAGCTTGCGGCTGCGAATATATTGACCTAATGAATGGCCGGTCTCTTTTTTGAACATCCGTTGCAGGTGCCATTTGGAGTAACCTGAACGCTCTGACACTTTTTCAAGGGAGAGCGGCGATTCCAGGTTATCCTCGATCCAGTCCAAAATGCTATGAATGGTGATAGCGTCAGTATTGCGTCTGGACATCGTCATACCTCTTTTTTCTGTTTACGGCAGGATTTTCTTCAGCAAAAGCTCAAGGGTTGCCACTTCATCTGCCGTTAAGTTTTTTGTTAGTTCCTGATGCAGTGTTTGTCCTACTAATTGATGACATTGCTCGCACATGGCCGCGCCATCGCTGGTCAGCTTCACCAGTACGCCGCGTTTGTCATTCGGGTTAGGGCTTCGTTCTATCCATCCTTTGCAGACGAGACGATCGAGCATGCGGGTTAACGCACCCAGATCGACAGAGAGCACCTTTTTCAGCTCAACCGGCGTGATACACACTTCGCAGCGAATGGAACACAGCACTTTGAACTGTGTTGCGGTGATATCCAGCGGTGACAGATAGTCATTGAGCAGGCGATCTTTTTTCTGATTGACCATATGAATAAGACGACCCAGCGGAACAACGTCGTTAAAGATATCACTGGTGCTTTTCACAATGGTTGCCCTGGCAAGTAATTAGTCACGGCAGATATTATTGCTCAGGCAAGTATAAGTCAACTGAATGAATCAGCCGATGCCACGAATTGCTAAAACGTTTCATGAACTTTTTTTAAGGTGTTTCAAATCATAGAGATAACTTCCAGTTATCTTTTCAGAAGGAAAATAATCGTTACGTTGCGCCCATGGCTGAATGTCACACTTTCCCCCTATAATTGCTGTGTTAAATATGGATAAGGACGACAACGCACTATGTTGGATTTGATTAAAGCAATCAGCCTCGGGCTGGTGGTCTTGCTGCCGTTGGCTAACCCGTTAACGACGGTGGCGCTTTTCCTCGGGCTGGCAGGGAATATGAACAGCGCCGAGCGCAATCATCAGTCGATGATGGCCTCGGTGTATGTGTTTGCCATCATGATGGTGGCTTACTACGCCGGGCAACTGGTGATGAATACCTTCGGGATTTCCATCCCTGGCCTGCGCATCGCCGGGGGGCTGATCGTGGCCTTTATCGGTTTCCGCATGCTGTTCCCGGCGCAAAAAGCGCATGAGTCGCCGGAAGCGACCAGCAAATCGGAAGAGCTGGAAACCGAACCGAGCGCGAATATCGCCTTCGTGCCGATTGCCATGCCGAGCACGGCGGGGCCGGGGACCATCGCGATGATCATCAGCTCCGCGTCGACGGTGCGTGACAGCGCAACCTTCCCGGACTGGGTGCTGACGGTGGCACCGCCGCTGATTTTTGCGATTATCGGGATTATCGTGTGGGCATCGCTGCGCAGCTCCGGCGCCATCATGCGCTGGGTAGGCAAGGGCGGTATCGAGGCGATTTCCCGTCTGATGGGCTTCTTACTGGTCTGTATGGGCGTGCAGTTTATTATTAACGGCGTGCTGGAGATTATTAAGACCTATCATTAAGTTCATTGCCGGGTAAGCGCAGCGCCACCCGGCACAAACAAACCTCACCCGTGCTGCCCCTGTTCCTCCAGCGCCACCGGCCACTTACGGAAGATAAGCACGGACCAGATCAGCGCCATCAGCGCCGGAATGGCACCCAGATAGCCAATCGCCGACATCGACACGTGCAGGATGACCTGGTTACCCACCAGCGCACCCGCGCCAATCCCCAGATTGAAAATTCCCGAGAACAGCGACATGGCGACGTCCGTCGCATCCGGCGCCAGGGCCAGCACCTTCACCTGCATGCCCAGGCCAATAATCATGATCGCCACGCCCCAGAACAGGCTGAGGATCGCCAGATGGCTTTCACTGCCCGCGGCGGGCATCAGCAACAGCAGACAGGCCAGCAGCAGGCCGATAGCGCTGCTCACCAGCGATGAGGCATGCCGGTTACCCAGCTTGCCGAACAGCACGCTGCCAATAATCCCCGCGCCGCCGAGGATCAGCAGTAAGACGGTGGCAAAGTTGGCGCTAAAGCCTGCTACCACCTGCACAAACGGTTCAATGTAGCTATACGCCGTGTAATGGGCCGTTACCACGATGGCGGTCAGCAGGTAGATGCTCAGCAGCGCAGGGCGACGCATCAGCAGCGGCAGGCTTTTCAGCGAGCCGGAATGCTCGCTCGGCAGCGCGGGCAGCAGCTTAATCAGACACACCAGCGTCACCAGCGCGCCCATGCCGATGGCGAAGAAGGTCGTACGCCAGCCGAAGTATTGCCCCACGATGCGGCCAATCGGCAGGCCCAGCACCATCGCCAGTGCGGTACCGGTAGCAATCAGGCTTAGCGCCTGCGCGCGTTTACCCGCCGGTGCCAGGCGAATCGCCAGCGACGCGGTGATCGACCAGAACACCGCATGGGCAAAGGCGATACCGACGCGGCTGATGACCAGCACCGTAAAATTCCACGCCATAAACGACAGCACGTGGCTCGCGATGAACAAGACAAACAGACCGATCAGCAGCCTGCGCCGCTCTATCTGGCTGGTCAGCAGCATGAACGGCAGGGACATCAGCGCCACCACCCAGGCGTAAATGGTCAACATAATGCCCACCTGCGCCGTTTCCATCTGGAAACTGTCAGCGATGTCAGACAACAGCCCAACCGGCACAAATTCTGTGGTGTTAAAAATAAACGCGGCGATGGCCAGCGTGACCACGCGTAGCCACGCAACCCTGCGGGAAACTGTGTTCGTTGTCATAGGGATGTCGGAGATTCGTTGCTGAAAAGAAGAGGAGACGATCTTAAAACGTTGAATGGCGAAAACTCAACCATTATGTGACGCAGATCTCAATATTTACCTTATGAAAGCGGTAGCCGGGAGCGCTGTTTTCATTGAATATAAAAGAACAACACAATAAAAACAGGCGGTAAGACAATGCAGGAGATTGATTTTTATCTGGTCGATGCGTTCAGCAATACCACGTTTGGCGGCAACCCGGCCGCCGTTTGTCCGCTCAAGGAATGGTTACCCGATGAGACCTTGCTGAAAATGGCACAGCAGCATAATCAGTCGGAAACGGCCCTTTTCGTCTGCACTAAAGGAGGCATTGAGCTACGCTGGTTTACCACGCTTACCGAAGTCAATCTCTGCGGCCACGCCACCCTTGCCGCCGCGTACGTTCTGTTTAATGAACTGGATTATCCCGACTCGCGGATCCACTTTGATACCGCCTCTGGCCGCCTGACGGTCAGCCGGGAGGGGGAGTGGATGACGCTGGACTTCCCGGCATGTCCAACCCAAGAAGAGACGCCGCCGCCGGAGATGCTCTCGGCGCTCGGTATCCGTCATTACGTTGCAGCCCGCAAAGGGCGCGCCTGGCTGATCGTGCTGGATAATCGCCAGCAGGTTGAAGCACTCGCGCCACGCTTTTCGGCGATGACGCCGGGCGAGCATAAGGTGAGCGTGACGGCACGGGGTGAGGGGGAATACGATTTTGTCAGCCGCTTTTTCTCCCCCGGGGTATCCGTTCCGGAAGACCCGGTCACCGGCTCCGCGCACACGATGCTGATCCCATACTGGGGTGAACGGTTGGGGAAAACAGCCATGCTTGCCCGTCAGGTTTCCGCGCGCGGCGGCGACGTGCGCTGTGAGCTGAAAGGCTCGCGCGTGCTGATGAGCGGACAGGCTTCACTTTATCTGAAAGGCACAGTTTTTCTGCGCTAAATAACCCATAACAAGAGAGGAAGAGACAATGCAGGAAATTGATTTTTATCTGGTGGATGCCTTCAGCGACAAAACCTTTGGCGGCAACGCGGCAGCGGTATGTCCTCTGGAAGCGTGGCTGCCGGACGAGACGCTGCTCAAAATGGCGCAGCAGCATAACCAGTCTGAGACCGCCTTTTTTGTACGCACCGACGGTGGGTTTGAACTGCGCTGGTTTACCACGCTCGATGAAATTAACCTGTGCGGCCATGCTACGCTTGCCGCATCGCACGTTATTTTCGAATACCTTGACTATCCGCACACTGAAATTACCTTCACCACGCGCTTCGTGGGCGAGCTGACGGTTAAACGCAGCGGCGACTGGCTGACGCTGAACTTCCCCGCGTGGTCAACGGAGGTGGTCGAGAACCCACCTGCGCTGCTGTTTAGCGCCCTGGGCATCCCAGACGCAAAAGAGGTGCGCGTCGGACGTGATTACCTGGTGGTGCTGGAGAGCCAGCAGCAGGTGGAAGCGTTAACGCCGGATATTGGGGCGATGATCCCGCTGGATAAAATGGTCTGCGTGACGGCACCGGGCGAAAAATATGACTTCGTCAGCCGCTTCTTCTGCCCGGGGGAAGGGGTGCCGGAAGATCCGGTTACCGGATCCGCCCACAGCATGCTGATCCCATACTGGAGCGAAAAGCTGGGTAAAACGTCACTTTATGCCCACCAGGGGGCGCACCGTGGCGGGGATCTGCGCTGCGAAATGAAGGGCGACCGCGTGCTGATTGGCGGTCAGGCCACCCTGTATCTGAAAGGGAAAATCTTTTTGCGCTAACGGAGCGGTACGATAAGTTAATTGTATGAAGCACCCTGGCAGGCCTGCGCTATGTTGACATTTAGCCTCACAAAAAATGCAAGGAGCCTGCCATGTATTCCATTACCTCTGAATCTGCACGTCACCCGGACATTCTCAGCCTGATCGCGGCGCTGGACCGCTATCAGAGCGAACTCTATCCCGCCGAAAGCAATCATCTGATCGATCTGGCTGCGCTGCCGGAAACGTCGCTGATCCTGATGGTCATTCGCGACCAGCAGCTTCAGGCCGTTGGCTGTGGCGCCATCGTGCTCAACGGCGACGGTACGGGGGAGATGAAGCGGGTCTATATCGATCCGGCCCATCGTGGGCAGCACCTTGGGGAGACGCTATTGGCCGCCCTGGAAGATGAGGCCCTGAGCCGTCATTGCCATACGGTACGGCTGGAGACGGGCATCAAGCAGCGCGCCGCGGTGCGTCTTTATGAACAGTGCGGATACGATTTGCGTCCGGCGTTTCCCCCGTACGTTGACGATCCGCTCAGCCTGTTTATGGAGAAGGCGCTGGTTGAAGACGTTCGTTTAGCAGCGCTATAAAGGCCTCCAGCTGGCGGGTCATTGCCCCGCGTCGCCACACCAGCCAGGTGGTGAGCCAGCGCCAGTTTTCTGCCAGCGGCCAGGCTTCAACCTGATGATGCCCGGGCATACTCTCCAGCATCGAGCGCGGCATCAGCGCGATGCCCGCGCCCGCAATGACGCAGGCGAGCATGCCGTGATAGGACTCCATCTCGTGAATGCGGCCGGGCGCGGCGCGGTCAGCGTGAAACCAGCTCTCCAGGTGCCGGCGATAAGAGCAGTTGGCGCGAAAGGCATAAACGTCGCTGCCGCTCACCTGCGCGGCGCGTGAGATTTCCGCCTGCCCGGCAGGGGTGACCAGCATCATCTCTTCCCGATAGACCGGCATTCCTTCCAGCTCCGGGTGCGACAGTGGCCCGTCGACAAAGGCGGCGCTCAGGGTTCCCTCCAGTACGCCATCAATCATCGTCCCGGACGGCCCGGTTGAAAGGGCAAACTGAATGCGCGGATAGCGCTGGTTAAACTGTGCCAGCGTTTCAGGAATGCGCACGGCGGCGGTACTTTCCAGCGCGCCGAGGGCAAATAACCCCTGCGGCTCATCCCCCGCGACGACCATGCGCGCTTCATCCACCAGGGCGAGGATCTGCTTGCTGTAGCGCAAAAAGTTATGGCCAGCCGGGGATAAACGCAAACGCTGGTTCTCACGAATAAACAGCTCAACGCCAAGATCGGCTTCCAGCTGGCGGATGCGGGTCGTCAGGTTGGACGGCACGCGATGCACCCTCTGCGCCGCCTGGGTGATACTGCCCGTCAGCGCGACGGCGTTAAACATTTCAAGCTGGGTTAAATCCATAGCGTTCTCGTTTCGTGAATAAGGTGGTTAGTATTATTCATTTTTAAGAAATAGCAGAGTGAGCCACAATTAATCAACCGTAAAACGTGGAGAACACCATGACTTATTCCTCTGCAACACATGCCTTCTCTGTCAACCCGGCAACGGGTGAAACCCTCGCCGCGTATCCGTGGGCGACGTCGGAACAGGTTGACCGCGCGATTTCTCAGTCCGATGCGGGCTATCGCCTGTGGCGTCGCGAAAGCATCTTCCACCGGGCGCACAAGCTGCGCGATCTTGGCGCAGCGCTGCGTCATCGCGCTGAAGAGATGGCGCAGACGATCTCCCGTGAAATGGGCAAACCCATTCAGCAGGCGCGGGCCGAAGTGGCGAAATCCGCCGGCCTGTGCGACTGGTACGCCGAGCACGGCCCGGCGATGCTGCAGGCGGAACCGACGCTGGTCGAAAACCAGAATGCGGTCATTGAATTCCGTCCGCTGGGGCCGATCCTCGCGGTCATGCCGTGGAACTTCCCGCTCTGGCAGGTGCTGCGCGGCGCGGTGCCGATTCTGCTGGCAGGTAACAGCTATCTGCTCAAACACGCGCCCAACGTCCTCGGCTCGGCGGAGCTTATCGCGCAGATCTTTGCGGATGCCGGTTTCCCTGAAGGCGTGTTCGGCTGGGTAAACGCCACCAATGACGGCGTCAGCCAGGCGATTAACGATCGCCGTATTGCGGCGGTGACCGTCACCGGCAGCGTGCGTGCCGGGGCTGCCATTGGTGCTCAGGCGGGTGCCGCGCTGAAAAAATGTGTTCTTGAGCTGGGCGGCTCTGACCCGTTCATCGTCCTCAACGATGCCGACCTGGATCTTGCCGTAAAGGCGGCGGTAGCAGGCCGCTACCAGAATACCGGGCAGGTGTGCGCGGCGGCCAAACGCTTCATTGTGGAAGAGGGTATTGCGAAGACCTTTACCCAGCGCTTTGTCGACGCGGTTGCTGCGCTGAAGCTGGGCGCGCCGGACCAGGAAGAAAACTATATTGGCCCGATGGCGCGTTTTGACCTGCGCGATGAACTCCATCAGCAGGTGCAGGCGACGCTGGCGGAAGGTGCAACGCTGCTGCTGGGCGGTGAGAAAATCAGCGGTGAGGGGAATTATTATGCGCCAACCGTGCTGGCGAACGTCACCCCGTCGATGACGGCCTTCCGGCAGGAGCTGTTTGGTCCGGTCGCGGCCATTACGGTCGCGAAAGATGCGGATCACGCCCTGATGCTGGCCAACGACAGCGATTTTGGCCTGTCTGCCACGGTCTTTACCGCCAGTGATGCGCTGGCAGAAACCTTCTCCCGCGAGCTGGAGTGCGGCGGGGTGTTTATCAACGGCTTTAGCGCCAGCGATGCGCGCGTGGCCTTTGGCGGCGTGAAGAAAAGTGGCTTTGGCCGCGAACTTTCCCACTTTGGGTTGCACGAGTTCTGCAACGTGCAGACGGTGTGGAAGGATCGCGTGTAATCCCGCGATGTCGGCCCTCATCTCGAGGGCCGTTGTCATTAATCTGCAATGGTTCTGTCATTTTCATTTCGTAGACTCGCTCGCGTCTAACGCCTTGTAAATGAAGCTAATTATGAACCTAACGCAAATTTTTCGCCGTATTGCGCAGCGTCTCACTCCCCGTCACTTTGGCCTGCTGACAGGGATCTTTTGCATTATTGGCCTTTTCTCCGCGCTGCAGCTCTCCTCGTCATTCCTGCTTAATGCCTCCCTGAACGAAGCCCAGCGCAACGAGCAGCAAAACCTGCTGGCGTGGCAGCAGCAGAGCAAGCTGGATCTGGCCCGCGTCTCTCTGCTGGCGGCAAGCGATCTCCTTAACCGCTCCGGGGTCTGGTTTATGCAGGATAAAGAGACCGGATCCGACGGAAGCTGGCACAGCCTGATGAATGACGCGCAAAAGGCGCTGACGGTGTCTCAGCAGGCGTGGAAGGCCTGGCTGGCGCTGAATCCACCGAAAGACGACGCCCTGGTGAACAGCTATCAGCTCTTCTACGGCGCGATCAACGAGCAGGCGGAAGGTCTGGTCAAAACCAATACCATCGACGCTTTTTTTGCCGTCCCGGCGCAGGCTTTTCAGACTGATTTTAACGACAACTATGCGCGCTACCAGCAGGCAAGCGAGAAGCAGGCCATGCAGGGGCGTCAGAGCCTCATGGCGCAGCTCTCTGACCTGCAAACGTTATTCCTGTTTGCCCCGTTGCTGTTAGTCGCCATTGCCGCTGTCGTCTGGTTCGGTATGTCCCGATGGGTGATTACGCCGCTGCGTCGGCTCATCGCGCATATCAACCGGCTGGCAGCAGGGGATCTCTCCGGCACGCCGCCGAACGTCATGCGCTTCAACCGGGAGATAGGGCAGCTTAGCGACAGCATTGCCACGATGCAGCACGGCCTGCAGCAGCTGGTGACGCAGGTCAGCCACGCCACGGCTACCATGGTGGAGAACATTGATTCTCTGGCGCAGGGTAACCAGAAGCTGTATCAGCAGTCGGCACGTCAGGCGAAAGAGCTTGAGGATGTGACGGCGCATATTGCGGCGCTGGAAAGCCACGTGGAAGGGAATACCGGCTATGCCAGACTCGCCAGCTCCCGGGCCGATGAAGCACGCCAGGCAGCCGTGGGCGGCGACCAGATGATGTCGACCGTAAACGCGTCCATGCAGGCGATCGTCGACCGATCGTCTGAGATGCGCGGGATCGTGGCAATGATCGACAGCGTGGCGTTTCAGACGAACATCCTGGCGCTGAATGCCGCCATTGAGGCCGCCCATGCCGGAAATCAGGGGCGCGGGTTTGCCGTCGTCGCCCGGGAGGTTGGACTGCTGGCCCGAAAGAGCAGCCACTCGACGCAGACCATTCAGGAGCTGATCAACCGTTCACTGCAGGGTATCGAAGACGGTTCCCGTGCCGTCACCCTGATGGAAGAGAATTTGCAGCAGGTCACCGGTCTGGTGGGCAATTTGAGCAGTTTGCTGAATGAGATCTCCACCGCCACACTCAGTCAGGGAGAGCGTATTCACCTGATGACGCGTCAGCTTCAGGCGCTGAACCAGGTCTCCCGTCAGACGGACCTGCTGGTCTCTGACGCCTCGGAGGCCTCTGAGCGGCTGCAAAAGCAATCCGATCTTTTATTGCAGGCCGTTTCGCGTTTTCGTCTTAGCGCCTGACGCAATACATAAGCCTCTGTTATACTCGCAGCCCGTTTTAGCCTGAGGGCAAGGAGCAAAGTGTGGCTGCGGTCATCCATAATGAGATGTTGGACGAGATTCTGGCGCAGGTTCGTCCGTTAATTGGAAAGGGGAAGGTTGCCGACTATATTCCGGCCCTTGCCTCGGTCAGCGGGAATAAGCTGGGTATTGCTATCTGCACCATCGACGGACAGCGATTCCAGGCAGGGGATGCAACAGAACGTTTTTCCATTCAGTCCATTTCGAAAGTGCTCAGTCTGGTTGCGGCGATGCGCCAGTATGAAGAAGACGAAATCTGGCAGCGCGTGGGTAAAGATCCGTCCGGCCAGCCTTTTAACTCGCTGCTTCAGCTTGAAATCGAGCAGGGTAAACCGCGAAATCCCTTTATCAACGCCGGGGCGCTGGTGGTCTGCGATATGCTGCAGAGCCGCCTCAGCGCGCCGCGTCAGCGAATGCTGGAGATAGTACGCCAGCTCTCGGGGGTTGACGACATTGCCTACGATCCGGTGGTGGCCCGCTCGGAGTTCGAACACTCTGCCCGTAACGCGGCCATCGCGTGGCTGATGAAATCCTTCGGCAACTTCCATAACGACGTGGCGACCGTCCTGCAAAACTATTTCCACTACTGCGCCCTGAAAATGAGCTGCGTTGAGCTGGCTCAGACGTTCCTGTTCCTTGCGCATCAGGGGCACGCGCCGCACCTCGACCAGGAGGTGGTTTCTCCTCTCCAGGCGCGCCAGGTCAACGCGCTGATGGCAACCAGCGGGATGTATCAAAACGCGGGCGAGTTTGCCTGGCGCGTTGGTCTCCCGGCCAAGTCGGGCGTGGGCGGCGGAGTGGTGGCGATTGTACCGCATGAAATGGCGATTGCGGTCTGGAGCCCCGAGCTGGATGAAACGGGAAATTCCCTTGCCGGTGTCGCGGTTCTGGAGAAACTGACCCAGCGTATGGGACGTTCCGTTTACTGATGTCTGACCTGGATCCCCTTTTTTCCCGTCTGGCGCGATCGACGTTTCGCTCGCGCTTCCGCTTAGGCGATAAGGAACGGCAGTATTGCTGGGACAAAGGCCCCGATACCATTGATCAGCATGCCGCTGATTTTGTCGAAAAGCGCCTTGCCCCTGCACAACCCGCGAATGACGGCAAACAGACGCCCATGCGCGGTCACCCGGTATTTATCGCCCAGCATGCCACCGCCACCTGTTGCCGGGGCTGTCTGGCGAAATGGCATAATATTCCTCACGGTGTTCAGCTCACCGCGCAGCAGCAGCAGTATATCGTCAGCGTGATTCACCACTGGCTGGTGCTCCAGATGAACGCCTAAATTTGACGAGTTATGATCCCGTTATATTTGTGTTATAGATTCATCCTAAGTGAGCGCCGATCGTGCTGACGACCGCAATAACTGCCATAAGCTTTCATATGGAATGAAATTTAATGCGTTCTGCTCTTACCGCTTTCAGGCCGTTCCAGCCTGACACGCCGCTGCGAAATGCATCGACGATCTTTATCCTCACCACTTTGTTCTATTTTGTGGGTGCGGAATTACGTCTCGTGGAGGCCTTGTCGCTGTTCTGGCCCCTCAACGGCGTGATGGCAGGGATCTTTGCCCGCTATGTTTTTCTGAATCGCCTGCATTACTACGCGGTATCCTATGTCGCCATGCTGATGTATGACGCGGTGACGACCAACTGGGGGATAGCCTCCGTGGTGATCAACCTGTCTAACATGGTCTTTATCGTCGTGGTCGCCGTGCTGATTCAGCGTGACAGGCGGCTGATGAAGAAAACCCCCGATCCGCTTAACGCATTACGCCTGTTCAACTACTGCCTGATTGCCGCATTGCTGTGCGCACTGCTCGGCGCGGTGGGGTCGGTCGGGATTGACAGCCACACCTTCTGGCCGCTCTTTGCCGACTGGTTTAGCGAGCAGTTCTCAACCGGCGTGCTTGTTGTGCCGTGTATGCTCACGATAGGCATGCCCGTGCGCGAATTCAGGTTACGTCTGGAGCAGCTGTTACCGGTTATTGCGCTGATCGTCTCGGTGGTCGCATCAGTCGTGATTGGCGGCGCGGGGAGCCTCTCTTTTCCACTGCCTGCGCTTATCTGGTGTGCGGTACGCTACCCATTGCCTGTGACCTGCTTGCTGACGTTTGTCACGGGCGCCATTGAAATTATTCTGGTCGCCAACTCGGTGATTAATATTGCCGTGGCGACACCGCTGACCACCCCAATGATGTTTTCTGCCCGGCTGGGTATTGCCACGATGGCGATCTGTCCGGTGCTGGTCTCCGTCAGCATGGCAGCCATTAATTCCCTGATCCGTCAGGTTTCCCTGCGGGCGGATTATGACTTTTTAACGCAGGTTTATTCGCGTTCCGGGCTTTATGAGGCGTTAAAACACGAAGAGACGCACCGCCATTCGCGTTTCCTGACCGTTATGCTGCTGGATATCGATTACTTCAAAAGCATCAACGATAACTACGGCCACGAGTGTGGCGACCGCGTGCTGGCGTCATTCGCCCGGCAGGTTCAGCAGGTGGTCGGTGAAGACGGGATGGTCGCGCGTATGGGCGGGGAAGAGTTCGCGGTGGTGGTCAACTCTGGCGACGCTCGACACGGTTATGAACTGGCGGAACGTATCAGAACTACCGTCGCTAACCATCCTTTTACATGGCGTCAGCAAACGCTCTCTCTGACGGTCAGTATTGGCCTTGGAAGCGGGAAGGCGGAGGCATGGCAGTTGACCGAGGTATTCAACAAGCTCATGACCGAAGCGGACGATCACCTCTATCGTTCAAAAAAAGCGGGTCGAAATCGTACCAGCGCCCGGGTCGCGGACGAGCATATTACTGCCGCCACCGGGCATGAAACAGAGCTGCGTTAATCGTCATAAGGCATTGACGTGAATAGCAAGTGGCTTAACAGACTGTCAGAACACTGACAATGTCACTGTTTAAGCTACGCTTTGAGTAACGCTTTACGTCAGGAGACATTATGAAAGCACCTGCAACCCCTGAAAATGAAACAGACAGACTGAACTCGCTGCGCGAATCAGGTCTGCTTGAGATCGACAGTTCCCCGGCGTTTGACCGGCTTACGCGTCTGGCGAAGCGCTTCTTCCAGGTGCCGCTGGCAATGGTCAACCTCATTGATGAGCACTCGCTGATCGTGAAGTCGGCCGATGGCAAGGCGCCTGATACCGTTCCGCGTAATATCTCGTTTTGTGGCCATACGATCCTCACCGAAGCACCGCTGGTGGTAGGGGATATGCTGCAGGACGATCGTTTTGCGGATAATCCGCTGGTGGCGGGTGAACCTCGCGTGCGTTTTTATGCGGGCTTCCCGCTGCGCCTGCGTGACGGCGCCAGCGTGGGCTCGCTGTGTCTGATTGATTACGCCCCCCGTGAGTTCTCGGCGGCCGATCTTGCCGTGCTGGGAGACCTGGGCGCGCTGGCAGAAGATGAGTTTGCCGCCATCAGCGCGGCGACCACGGATGAGTTAACCGGCTTATTCAACCGCCGGGGCTTTAATCAGCTGGTGCGGTTTACGCTTTCGGTTGCCCGACGCCGGGCGGAGCCGCTGACGCTCGGCTGGCTGGATTTGGATCGCTTTAAGGAGATTAACGATCGCTACGGGCATGAAGAGGGCGATAAGGCGCTGAAAGTTATGGCGCAGCTGATGCGCAGCGCTTTCCGTGAGGCCGATATGCTGGTGCGTTTTGGCGGGGACGAGTTCGCGGTGCTGTTCGCGGATACCGACGAGCAGGGCGCTTGGATAGCCATGCAGTATCTCGCCGAGCAGGTGGAAAGCTATAACGCCCGCAAGCTTCACCCGTGGTCGCTACACTTCTCATGGGGGCTCAGTGAATTCGATCATAACGGCAACGACCTGCAACAGTGGTTAAAAGATGCCGATGAAAAGATGTATGCCATGAAGCAGCAGCGCCAGCGCGCCCGGTGACATAATAAAAGCCTATGTCCGAACCGCTTGCGTTAATAAGTTGTTAAACCCAAAGTGAGCGTATTCAACGTAAGGAAAAACAATGAATACCTCACTGCAAATCAAAACCCTCACCCGGGAAGAGATCCTCATCCATCTTGATGCGCTGGCCGGGATCCTCGAAAACTGCGTAAACGGCGGGGCATCCGTCAGCTTTATGCTCCCTTTTAGCCTCGACAAGGCCCGTACTTTCTGGCGCGGTATTGCCGAAAGCGTCGCGCGAGGCGAGCGGCTGGTGCTTGCCTGCGTCGATGCGCAGGACGGGGTCATTGGAACGGTGCAGCTGATCGCAGACCAGCCGGAAAACCAGCCGCACCGGGCGGATGTGGCGAAGCTGCTGGTGCATGAAAAAGCGCGTCGAAAAGGGGCCGCAATGGCGTTAATGGAAGCGCTGGAGGCTGAGGCCCGGGCCAGAGACATTTCTGTGCTGGTGCTCGATACCTCCACCGGCAGCGGGGCCGAGACCTTCTACCAGCGTGCTGGCTGGCAAAAGGTTGGTGAGATCCCGCGCTATGCCCTGATGCCGGACGGTGCCATGACGTCCACGTCCGTGTTTTATAAGTTCTTATAATTTTTCTGCACAACTACGCGACGTATTGATCAAAACAGGGTTTCTGGTCGTTAAGTTTTGATAAGTTATCGTACCAATATTATCAGGCTGTATGACTAATCATAAAAGGAACCCCCCTTGTGAACACGCTCAACCGTCGTGATTTTCCCGGTGCGCACTATCCAGAACGCATCATTCAGTTTGGTGAAGGCAATTTCCTGCGTGCGTTTGTCGACTGGCAGATTGACCTGTTAAACGAACATACCGATCTTAACGCTGGCGTGGTAATCGTACGCCCGATTCAGAGCGACTTCCCGCCGTCGTTAAGCACCCAGGATGGGTTGTACACCACGATCGTTCGTGGCCTGAATGAGCAGGGCGAGGCGGTGAGCGAGGCCCGGCTGATCCGCTCCGTTAATCGGGAAATCAGCGTCTATGACGACTATGGCGCATTTCTGAAACTGGCTCACAATCCCGATATGCGGTTTGTATTCTCGAACACCACCGAAGCGGGTATCAGCTACCACGCGGGTGACAGCGTCGACGATGCCCCTGCGGTGAGCTATCCGGCGAAGCTGACGCGTCTGCTGTTTGAGCGCTTTAGCCACTTCAACGGTGCGGCTGACAAGGGCTGGATCATCATTCCCTGCGAGCTGATTGACTACAACGGTGACGCACTGCGCGAACTCGTCTTGCGCTATGCGCAGGAGTGGGCGCTGCCTGCCGCCTTTATTCAGTGGCTCAACGACGCCAACAGCTTCTGCTCGACGCTGGTTGACCGTATCGTGACAGGCTATCCCCGCGATGAAGCGGCCGCACTGGAGGCTGAACTGGATTATCACGATGGGTTCCTCGACACGGCCGAACATTTTTATCTGTTTGTGATTCAGGGACCGGCATCTCTTTCGCACGAACTTCGTCTGGATAAGTACCCGTTAAACGTGCTGATTGTCGATGACATCAGGCCCTACAAAGAACGCAAGGTGGCCATTCTGAACGGCGCGCACACGGCGCTGGTGCCGGTCGCCTTCCAGGCCGGGCTGGATACGGTAGGCGAGGCGATGAATGATGCCGAGGTCTGCGCGTTCGTCGAAAAAGCAATTTATCAGGAGATCATTCCGGTCCTCGATTTGCCGCGTAACGAGCTGGAATCGTTCGCCAGTGCGGTGACAGGACGTTTTCGTAATCCCTACATCAGACACCAGCTGCTCTCCATCGCGCTTAACGGTATGACCAAATACCGCACCCGCATCCTGCCGCAGCTGCTGGCAGGGCAGAAGGCGACGGGGCAATTACCGGCTCGCCTGACGTTTGCTCTGGCCGCATTGATCGCGTTTTATCGCGCGGAGCGTAACGGGGAGAGCTATCCGGTGCAGGATGATGCACGCTGGCTGGAACGTTATCAGCAGCTGTGGGCGCAGCACCGCAATCGGCAGCTTAGCACCCGTGAACTGGTGCAGTCGGTGCTCAGCGCACGCGAACACTGGGAGCAGGACTTGACGCAGGTAAGCGGTCTTGTCGACCAGGTCACGCTGGATCTGGATGCCATTCTGCTTAAGGGCATGCGCGCCGCGGTTAAACCGCTTTGCTAATGCATTCACCCGGCTTCGGCCGGGTTTGAATAGGCCCCATTTAGTTACAACATACTATGTGCTTTGTTTTTAAAAAGCACATGCAGCACCGTGCGAATTTCGCTAATCAGGGGAGAAAATGCAATGTCCCGTTAACAAGCTTGCAACGGTGACGGGGATCACGTTTAATAGCCTCGCTCTTTTCTTGCCTGAAACTCACTATGATCGTTCGTCCTAAACAGCACTGGCTACAACTGATTTTTGTCTGGCACGGTTCGGTACTTCCCAAGATCTATACCCGATTGCTGCTCAACTTCCTGCTCTCTATCGCCGTTATCCTGATGTTACCGTGGTATACCTCGCTCGGTATCAAATTTACCGTGGCGCCATTCAGCATTCTCGGCGTGGCGATCGCTATCTTTCTGGGTTTCAGAAACAACGCCTGTTATTCACGCTACGTTGAGGCGAGGCTGCTCTGGGGGCAGTTGATGATAGCGGCACGCTCGCTGTTTCGCGAGGTAAAAAACACCTTACCCGACGATAAGCACCTCGGCGAATTTGTCCGTCTGCAAATTGCTTTCGCCAACTGTCTGCGCATGACCCTGCGCCGGGAACTGAATGCTGAGCAGCTCTCTCGTTATCTTGCTGCGGAGGATTTACGTAAAGTCATGGACGCCAACTCACCGGCGAACCGTATTTTGCTGATCATGGGGGAGTGGCTGGCCGTGCGGCGGCGAAACGGGCAACTCTCAGACATTCTGTTCCATAGCCTGAACAACCGTCTGAACGACATGTCTATCGTCCTTTCCGGCTGCGAGCGCATTGCGACCACGCCGGTGCCGTTTGCCTACACGCTGATTTTGCACCGCACGGTATATCTGTTCTGCATTATGCTGCCGTTCGCACTGGTTGTGGACCTGCACTACATGACGCCCTTTGTCTCTGCGCTGATTTCTTATACCTTTATTTCGCTGGACACCCTGGCGGAAGAGCTGGAAGACCCGTTTGGCACGGAAGATAACGACCTGCCGCTGGACGCCATCTGCAACATGATGGAACGCGATCTGCTGCAGATGAATGATGAAGAGAACATTCCGGACAGGCTGATGCCGGATAAGCACTATCAGCTGACCTGACGGGCGTTCCACTCGTCGCGGGTGATCTCCCACAGCTCGGAGTCCAGCATCCCGCTGACGTAGGCTTTCTTCTCCGTTCTGATAAGCCGCATGCCGCTACTGTCCGAAATACGACGGGAGCGGCTGTTGGCGGCGGCCTTCGGGGCCCGCAAAACGGATTTGTTTAGCGTGTTGAACCAGTAATCCGTCGCGGCAATGCTGGCTTCGCGCATATATCCGTGCCCCTGAAATTCCGGCGCGAGCCAGAACCCGCGGTTGTTATCCTCGACGTCGTACAGGCAAATAATGCCCATCAATTCATCCGGCACCTCACGTCGCCGGATGCTCCAGAACCAGGCAATCCCTTTCGCCATATCCGGCAGCGCCACGTTGTTGACATAGTTTTCCGCGCCGTTATCCGGGTAGGGCCAGGGGACGGAAGAGACCATATAACGGACGATCTCCCAGCGCGGATAAAGCGTTTGTATCTGGGCGGCATCTTCGGCAACCAGCGGTTTCAGCAGTAAACGTTCTGTCGTGAGCGTCGGTATCGTCATGCGCGGATCTCCCTTTTTAGGCGTTATGCTTTTGTTTGCGTTCTGGTATTTTCATCTATGTGACGTTCTGGCAACAAAAAAATCAAGGCTCTTATCCGCGCGGGCCTTATCCGAAACGCTTTCCAACCGGGCCGGTTCAGGTAGAACTCACTCGACAACTTGGGCAAGTGGTAACAAGTGCCGCAGCATTGGCAGGAAGTGCGGTGAGCGGCGTTATTGCAGCGCCCAGTAACTTACCACGGACCGGTAAATACATTATCGGTACCATTCAGTCACTGGCGGTATTCTGATGAAGTTTTTGAGTTTGTTAACCGGACGGGTTTTCCAGGATCTCCTGCAACATGGTAAAGATATAGAGGAGGCTATTGCTCGTCGTGATACCCGCCTTCTGGATAATTCCACTCCCGAGCTGGAACGGTATTTTTCGCGCCCCCTCAGCGAGCTTCCGCGTCAAAATCCTTACCCGGTAGCTATGCTGTTACCTTTGTTTTTAGTGGCGTTTGCGCTAAACCTTTTGCCTTTTCTCAGCACGTTGCAGGGTTTGTCACCTTTACATCATGCATTGAGCTTTTTCTTACCATCATTGACGATGACAGGCGCGCTCATTGTGACAAGCGTACTCCTGGCTCGTGGAAAGACGTCGGGATTGTCGGGCTTTATGGCGTTGTTCATCATCCTGCTGATAACGACCCTCGTTCAGGTTCTACATGTCATGCTTTCTCATGATGGAAGCCTCTGGCCACACGTCATTGCATCTTTCGCGCTGTTACTTTGTCGGGTGGTGATGAACGGCAGCGGCTTTGTTCTGTTTACGCTCTATTGTCGTACTCAGCGTCTTGCCAGATTGGCACGGGAAATGCGGCTAAAAAGCCGTTAAAGGGGGAGGTTATGACATTACGAAAAGCCACGCCACAGGAAGCCGAAACACTCTGGAATATACGCAATCAGGCGATTCGTCACGGCTGTACAACCAGTTACGACGCTGAGGTCATTGCGCGCTGGACGCCCGATCTGATGCCCGAACGCTATCGGCAAATGGTCATTGAATACCCTTTTTACGTGGTTGAAGATGAAAAGGGCGATGTTGCGGCAACCGGCTACCTCGATCTGGATACCCATTGCCTGGAGGCGATTTTCACCTTGCCCGCAGCCTCCGGCAAAGGCATGGCGACCCAGATTATCGAGGCCCTCAAACATGAGGCCCGTAGCCGGGGGATAACCCGCCTGACGCTTGATGCAACGCCTAACGCCCAGTCGTTTTATCAGAAGCTGGGGTTTGTGACGCTGCGCGAAAACTATCATCACTCGCGTATGGCGGGGGCTGATTTACGCTGTTTTGAAATGGCGATTACTCTGTAATGTGAGGAAAACATGGCTGTTACGGTACG
The DNA here is from genome assembly GCF_945957325.1 of Enterobacter sp. PL1. NCBI lineage: Bacteria > Pseudomonadati > Pseudomonadota > Gammaproteobacteria > Enterobacterales > Enterobacteriaceae > Enterobacter > Enterobacter sp. PL1. The sequence goes on along the minus strand of NZ_CAMFKT010000001.1, from coordinate 294,487 downwards.
ACCTCTATGCAAAGACGACTATTCCCAATGGCGACCGCTGTGGGACGGCTATACCCATTTTTATGATTGCTACCTCGAGGAATCCGTCACCGCAGCGACGTGGGAAAGGGCGCTCTCAGCGCATTCATCGATGTTCTGCCGGGTCGTGGAGAAGGACGAAAAGATCATCGGTTTCGCAATGTGTGTTCTGCACGAAGGCACCTGGTCAACCGCGCCCATCTGCTACCTGGAAGATCTGTTTGTTGATGCTGCCGAACGCGGGGCGGGGGCCGGTAAGGCGCTCATTGACGCTCTGATTGAGGAAGGCAAGCGCGAAGGGTGGTCGAAACTGTACTGGGTCACCCGGGAGAACAACCCGGCGCGTAAACTTTATGACAAATATGGTGAAGCTGACGACTACGTCCGCTACCGTCTCTCCCTCTAAGACTTCAAGGCCTGTGTTTGTATCACACTGTATCAGCGTCCCGGATACATACACAGGCTTGCAATAAACCCGCTTTCGCACATATCCGCTATACATTGAGGTGTTGTGATATCCCCGTGAATTGTACTCAACCGGAGATACCAACATGTTCAGCAAACTTGCTTACTCAACCCTCGCACTGACCGTTTCGCTTGGCACCGTGATGTCCTGTCAGGCGGAAGCCACCGGCACGAATTTCGCGGCCGCCTTTGATCATCCCCAGCAAATTAACGCTGGCGATCTGAACGTCGGTTATGTCGACATTGGCCCGAAAGACGGTCAGCCGGTTATTTTATTGCACGGCTGGCCCTACGATATTCACAGCTACGCCGAGGTTGCACCGGCTCTGGCGGCAAAAGGTTACCGGGTCATTGTGCCGTCTCTGCGCGGCTACGGTACCACGCGCTTCCTGTCAGCAAACACACCGCGCAACGGCCAGCCCTCGGCGATGGCGAAAGATATCGTTAATCTGATGGATGCCCTGAATATCAGGCATGCGGTATTTGCAGGCTATGACTGGGGCGCCCGGACGGCGGATATCGTCGCTGCGCTGTGGCCAGAGCGCGTAAAATCACTGGTGTCGGTGAGCGGGTATCTCATTAGCAGCCAGCAGATTGGCAAACAGCCGCTGCCGCCAAAAGCAGAGCAGCAGTGGTGGTATCAATTCTATTTTGCGACAGAGCGCGGTGCGGAAGGCTATGCCAAAAACACGCATGACTTTGCGCGCTTAATCTGGTCGCAGGCCTCGCCTGACTGGAAATTCAGCGACGCGGTCTTTAACGCCAGCGCCAAATCCCTCGATAACCCGGACCACGTCGCGGTGACGCTCAGTAACTATCGTTGGCGTTTAGGGCTGGAAAAAGGCGAGCGCAAATACGACCGCTACGAGCAAAAACTGGCCACGCTACCGAATATCACCGTACCAACGATCACCATCGAAGGCGGCAACAACGGCGCGCCGCATCCGGCACCGCAGGCCTATGCAGCTAAATTTACCGGCAAATATGAGCACCGCACCTTCGGCGCAACCGTGGGGCACAATCCGCCTCAGGAAGATCCGCAGGATTTCGTTAAGGCGGTTATCGACGCGGACAAGCTGTGAAATGTGCTATTTTCAGTACGTTACCCTTCGGTCTGGAGAGTTCGGTGGAACATATTGACCACATCCTTGTCGTCGATGACGACAGGGATATTCGTGAACTGATTGCCGATTATCTCATTAAGTCCGGTTATCGCGCCTCCGGCGCGGCGAACGGCAAAGAGATGCGTGCCGTGCTGGATAAACAGCATATTGATCTGGTAGTGCTGGATATCATGATGCCCGGTGACGACGGCCTTACGCTGTGTCGAGAGCTGCGCGTCGGGAAGTATAAAGATTTGCCCATTCTGATGCTGACCGCGCGCAACGAGGAGACGGACAGAATCCTGGGGCTGGAGATGGGGGCGGATGATTACGTCGTGAAGCCGTTTGTCGCGCGTGAACTGCTGGCGCGCATTAAAGCGATTTTACGGCGTTTTCGCGCGATACCGCCCAATTTACAGGTAACGGAAGCAGGGCGGCTGGTGATGTTCGGTGAATGGCAGCTCGATACCGTCGCTCGCCACTTAATCGACCCGGAAGGGGTGATCGTCGCGCTCAGCGGAGCGGAGTATCGTCTGCTGCGCGTTTTCCTTGACCATCCGCAGCGCGTGCTGACCCGAGACCAATTGCTCAACCTGACGCAGGGGCGAGACGCCGAGCTGTTTGAACGCTCAATCGACCTGCTGGTTAGCCGGGTTCGCCAGCGTCTCAATGAAGATGCCCGCACGCCCGCCTATATCAAAACCGTGCGCAGCGAAGGCTACGTCTTTACGATGCCGGTGACCATCAAAGAGGTTAACGAATGACGATCTGGCCGCGCTCGCTGCTGGCCCGTTTGCTGCTCGTCGTGCTGGCCGGTCTGCTGCTGGCTAACGCCCTGAGCCTGACGCTGGTCATGGTTGAACGCATGCACAGCGCCCGCACGGTGATGCTCGGTAATCTGGAAAACGATGTCGCAACCAGCGTCGCCATTTTAGACCGCTTACCGGCCAGCGAACGCGCCGCCTGGCTGCCGCGGCTTGAACGAGGTAACTATCGTTATATCCTGGGCACAGGGGAACCCGGCGCAGCGCCGACGGATAAGCGTTCGCAGGACGCCATCAGAACCTTAAAAGCGACGCTGGCCGCGCATTACCCGCTTCGCTTTACCGCCGTTCCTGGCGCCATTTCACATATTCAGGCCCACCTTACGTTACGCGATGGCGCGCCGCTGACCATTGACCTGATCCCACGCATGCCGCCCGTCGCCAGTTGGCTCCCGGTCGTCCTCATCCTGCAGCTGCTCGTACTGGCTGTCTGCGCCTGGATCGCCGTGCGGCAGGTGGTACGGCCTTTTTCACACTTTACCCGCGCGGTGGATGCGCTGGATCCGGCGGCCAGCACGCCTATGACGGAAAAAGGGCCGCTTGAGGTGCAGCGGGCAGCGCATGCCTTCAACGCCATGCAGGCGCGCATTCAGTCTTATCTCCGGGAACGCGCGCAGATCCTGGCCTCGATTTCTCACGATCTCCAGACGCCCATTACCCGCATGAAGCTGCGCGTCGAAATGGCCGGAGAGCCTGAACTTCGCGACAAGCTCCTGAACGACCTTGATAACATGTCTCGTCTGGTGCGGGAGGGCATTGCGTATGCCCGGTCATCGGAATCACTGGAGGAGACGTCACTGAAGCTGGAGCTGAACGCCTGGATCAACAGCATCGCCTGCGATTATCAGGACATCGGTAAAAACGTGCACTTTCAGGCAAGCGAAACCCGCTTGCCCATCGTCACGCGGCCGCAGGCGCTTCGCCGGGTGATGACCAACCTGCTGGATAACGCCCTCAAATTCGGCGAGCGTGCTGCGATTGCGATAGACGTTTCGTCGGACAGCGAGGTCATTATTCACATTATGGACGACGGACCGGGAATACCCGAAGCCGAGCTGGAGGCGGTTCTGCAGCCGTTTTATCGGGTTGAAACCTCGCGTAACCGCGATACCGGCGGGACAGGACTCGGCCTGGCGATTGCCGCGCAGCTGACCGCACAGCTGGAAGGAAAACTCAGGCTGGCGAACCGCGCCGGGGGCGGACTGGATGTCGCCATTACGCTACCGCGTCGTTAGTGAAATTGTACGGCTTTGTATCTCCCGGCCTGGGCGATACAGAGCCAGACAAAACCCACGCGTTTACACATACCCTGAACACATCCGCACGATGAAATAGCCTCACTGCAGTGTCGCAGGACATGTCATGTGAGGTCACTATGTTTCTGGTAATCGCTTTTCTGGGCGGGATGATAAGCCTGCTCAGCCCATGTACGCTCCCGGTTATTCCACTCCTGTTCGCCGGTTTCCAGGGGCAGCGTCGGCATATTCTGGCCCTGCTTGCGGGGATGATCGTGATGTTCACCCTGGTGGCAATGGTCGTCACCGTCGCCAGCGAGTGGATAACAGAGGCAACCATTGTCGGGCGCTGGATCGCGCTCGTCATTCTGGCCACCGCCGCGCTGGCCTTGATTTTCCCGTCTTTCGCCCAGCGTATTGCGGGACCGGCCGTCAGCGCGGGAAATGTTCTCAACAGCCGCAGCGGGCAAACGCGCGGAATGGCATCGGCTTTTCTGGCTGGGCTAGCGGTTGGGCTGCTCTGGTCTCCCTGCGCCGGGCCTATTCTGGGCGCGATTTTCAGCATTAATATTGCGGGGCATTCGGCCATCGCCACAGGCGCACTGCTTGCCGCCTATGGCAGCGGATGCGCGCTGATGCTGGGTCTACTCGTGTTCGGTGGACGCTCGCTGATGGCACCACTGAGAGCAAAATCGGCGCTAATGGCGAAGCTGCGTCAGGGGGCGGGGGTGGCGATGTTAGCCGCGGTCGTCCTGAACGCGACGGGGATGACTTCGCGGCTGAAAGGGGCAAACGGCGTCGCGGACCGTCTTGAGACGGCGCTCTTGAATCTGGCGAAACCTGCCACCGCGCCGGTGAAGCTCCAGCCGGTAGTCATGACAGAGCCCAGCAGCCAGCTGCCTTCGCTAAGCGGTGGAACAGGGTGGATAAACGGTGACCCTGTCACGTCTGAATCGTTACGGGGAAAGGTTGTACTGATTGATTTCTGGACGTGGGACTGCATTAATTGCCAGCATACGCTCCCCCATGTGCGGGAGTGGGCCACAAAGTACCAGCCGCAAGGTCTGGTGGTGATTGGCGTTCACACCCCGGAATATCCCTGGGAGAAACCGCTGTCGTCGGTTAAAAATGCGGTGAATAAATGGCAACTGCCGTATCGGGTGGTGACGGATAACAACTATCAAATCTGGAATGCGTTCGGCAATCTGTACTGGCCAGCACATTACTATTTTGATGCCAAAGGGCAGCTGCGCTATACCGCCTTTGGCGAAGGTGACTATGAGCAACAGGAAAAGGTTATCCAGCAGCTGCTCAAAGAAGCCCGCTCATAATCGGATCAGGGCTGGCGTTGAGCCACGATAAACAACCTTGGAAAAGCCAGCAGTATCTGCCCGTTTTCCTGGAGCGGATACTGCTCTTCCAGCAGTTCATGGTAGCGTTTCAGGAACCGTTTCTGCTCGCTCTCGTTCAGTTCCTGAAGCCAGGGGCGCAGGCCGGTGGCGCTTACCCAGTCAATAATCGCCTGATGAGAGCTCATTTTGTGATAATAGGTTGTCCGCCAGATATCCACGTCACAGCCAGCTTCCGACAGAATATCGTAATAAGCGTGTACGCCCGGCAGCGGTTCGCGGCCACGATCTGGGTAGTCTTGCTCCAGCGCCACTTCACGCATCGCCACATGGGTGGGTTCCAGCCAGTTATCAGGCATCTGGACCGCCAGCACGCCATTTAGCTTAAGCAGGGAGACTAGATTCGGCAGGAGATCGTAATGGTCCGGAATCCATTGCAGCGACGCGTTGGCATAAATCAGGCTCAGCGGCTGGCCGGGCGTGTACTGACGAATATCGGCCTCTACAAAATGGCAATCGGGTAAGGCGGCGCGTGCTTCCTCGAGCATGGCAGGGGAGTTATCGACCCCGGTGATGTGAGCAGAAGGCCAGCGATGCTTCAGCAGCGCGGTGCTGTTTCCCGGTCCGCAGCCCAAATCCGCGATGGTAGCGGCCTCATCCAGAGGAACTCTGGCGAGCAGTTCTGCGGCCGGACGCGTTCTTTCTGCGCCAAATTGCAGGTAAAGAGAAGGGTTCCAGTCGGCCATTATCAATTCTCCGTTTTGCATGTTTCTGCAAGAATAGCACAGGCAGATGCCTGCAAAGCGGTATTGGCGAGGGTGTTTGGCCAGAAGAAGCCAGCAGAGTCAGAAAATGAGGAGAGGTGCAAAAAATAATAAAACGGAAATATTACCCCTTAAAAGATTAAGGGGCAATACATTTATTGTAATTATTTTATGATTATTGTTTTTTAATATTTTATCGGCAAAGTGCTTCTTATGCTCTGTACCCGAAACTTTAAATATTAGATAATCATCGATGGGTATATCCCTGGTGTTTCGTAGGTCTTTGACCTCCTGGCCGCTTAGTTTTGCGAGAACTTCGTGGTCAGGTACTTTTTAAGTATAGGGAATATGCAGCACAATGAAAGCTGTCCTAAAAGACAGGTGATAATAGTTTCAGGTGTTATTATCAGGAACAAGAGCATGAATTCTGTCATTGAATTTTTTTTACACGACTACGATGATTTACCCCCAGCATTAGCGCGCGAACTTTACCGACTCCGGAGAAAAACGTTTCGGGACCGACTCGACTGGAAAGTGGAATGCGTCGAAGGTATGGAGAAGGATCAATTTGATTCCCATAACACGACATATTTACTGGGTATGTATGATGGACAACTGTTATGCGGCGCACGATTTATTAACGCAACGCAGCCCACGATGATAAGCGAAATTTTTCATAATTATTTCGACAACCCCATTATTTTTCCCGCAGATGTTCCTTGTTGTGAAGTGAGCCGTTTATTTTTAGATAAAGAAATACGAGATTCCGCAAGTCTGCATGGCGTGCCCGCCAGTAAAGCATTGTTTCTTGCAATGAATATTTATTGCATGAAGAAAAAATATCATGGAATGTATGCTGTAGCCAGTCGTGGAATGTACGCCATATTTCGCCATGCGAACTGGAAAGTTGAAGTTATACAGCGTGGTGTTTCTGAAAAAGGCGAGGTCATTTACTATATTTATATGCCCGCCAGCACCAGCATTATTGAAGACATTATTAGCAAAGACAAATCCAGTCACTGGCTTCGCGAAATGCTCGAGCACTTACGCCATTTATAACCAGTGGCTGAGGCTCAGTCCTCCAGTAACCGGAGTTCCGTTCCAAGTTTTATTGCGTGCCTTGCATTATTCACGCCGAGCTTTTTCATGATGTTGCCCATATGGAATTTAACGGTGCGCTCAGCAATAGACAATATAACAGAAATTTCTGCGTACGTTTTTCCGGCGCTGACCCATTTAAGGATTTGGCGCTCACGTGGCGACAGGAAAACATTCTTTTTCTGCTGATGCTGACTATACAGATTGAGTGTCTTCTGGTGTAACTGAACAAGGAAACGTAGAAAATGCGGCCGATATTTTTCAATGTCAATCCCAGAATGCTTAGGACTGATGACGGATAAGACAACAAGATTATTCAAATAGTCATGCAGAGGAAACGTCTGTCCCTGATAAATATCATACTGGACACTTTCGTCGAAAATACGCGTCAGGTTATAACCATCTGACAGGACAACATCACTTTCCCAGAAAAAATCTTCCACACAGCGCAAAGCCCGAATGATAACAGGGTCAATGAACTGATATTTTTTTTCAAGGTAGATAGTAAACCACTCTGGACTGTTATTGATTATCCTCATCTGTGAGGGATCTTTCTTGTTCATAATGGCGTAGGCGAAGACGATCCCTTTGAAGTCCTCAAAAAACGCGTCCAGCTCACTCTGAATTTGCGTATTGATCGTTAAGTCGTTGTAATATGTATCCTTCACGTGAGTTGCTGCCTCCTGTACGAGTGGAGGAGCAAGTATAATATGCTTCGTTATCTGTAGCGAGTCGCATTTTAATCCAGTCAACAGATAAGACAGGCTGCCTCAACTGGCAGCCTCGTGAACGTTTGGGATTTTTGAATGGTAAATGCAGATGACTTAGGGAATTGTTGATGTTTTTATCGAATTTCGAAATCGTTCACTAATTATAGTAGGCTGCAAGATTTAGGAGGTTTTACGCTTTTCCCCAGGTTCATACAAATTGAAATCAGGATTTAAACCAGTAGGTTACAGAATGCCTTTCAGGGCAATATGATAAAGCAGCATGATGGTTTTACCGTCGACAATCCTGCCGGTTTCAATGCGGCGTAATGCCTCTTCAAGCGTCATTTCCAGCACGTCGATATCTTCTCCCTCAGCCTTGATCCCGCCGCCGGCGCCGGTTCTGTCTTTCGGCTGATACTCGGCAAGATAAAAATAGAGTTTTTCCGTGACAGAGCCCGGGCTCATATAGGCTTCAAAGATTTTCTCTACGCGCGTAACGTGGAATCCGGTCTCTTCTTCCGCTTCTGCTTTGATGCGGCTTTCAGGATCCATGTTGTCCAGCAATCCCGCCGCCGCTTCAATTAAATCGTCCTCATGGCCGTTAATAAAAACAGGGAAGCGGAACTGGCGCGTCAGGATGACCGTCTTTTTCTCACGGTTGTAGAGAAGAATCGTCGCGCCGTTGCCACGGTCATAGACTTCCCGCTGTTGCCGCTGCCATTCGCCATCACGGCGCTGCAGGTCGAAGGTGTATTTTTTAAGGATGTACCAGTTATCTGACAGGGTTTCACTGTTAATGATGCGCACATCTGCACGTTTTGATTGCACGATTGTTCCTCCTTACGTAGAGTAATACTCATAAACAGCAACATCATGCACTTTCAAGGTAAAACATGCAACATCAGGAAAACAGGATGCTCACTCGTCAGCGAAAACAATTGATCCTTGAAAAGCTGGGTGCCGAAGGTCAGGTCCAGTCAAAAGCGCTCAGCATTCTTTTCGACGTCTCTGAAGATACTATCCGGCGCGATCTCCGCGAGCTGGCGGCAGAAGGGCGTTTGCAGCGTGTTCACGGCGGCGCACTACCGTCATCTTCCGCAATTGCTCCGTTTGCCGAACGGCAATCCGTGAAGATGGATGCAAAAAAAAGGGTGGCCCGGAAAGGGGCCCAGCTGATTTCATCAGGCCAGGTGGTGATTATCGACGGTGGCACGACAACCTCGGAGCTGATTACCTTTTTCCCGCCTGACTTGCGCATCACCGTGGTGACGCACAGCCCGAGTATTGCTCTGGGGCTTGTTGATCATCCTGCCATTGAGGTGATTTTGATCGGCGGACGGTTGTATAAACACTCGATTGTTGCGGTCGGCGCGGCGGCCATCGAAGGCATAGAGAATATTCATGCAGATCTGTTCTTTATGGGCGTGACCGGTATTCATCCGGATGCGGGGCTGACAACCGGCGATTTCGAAGAGGCATGCATCAAACGTGCATTTTCCGGCAGAGCCGCGGAAACGGTCGTTCTGGCGTCTCCGGAAAAGATCAACACCGCGTCGTCGTTTGTGATTGGCGATGTATCATCAGTGAATAGCATCATCGTTGAAGACGGTACAGATAAGGAGTGGATCCGCGCGGTATCGGAAAAGGGGGTATCCGTCGTGCTGGCCTCAGATCGTGACAGCCTCTGACAGCCAGCGACTGGCTGTCAGGATTTAGCTTCTAAAATGTTCTCAAGCGAAATATTTGGGCTACCGACTTTCCGGCGCATGGCATACGGCTTCAATGTTATGACCATCAGGCGAGATGACAAAAGCGGCATAGTAATTTTCACCATAGGAACGTAGCCCCGGCTCACCGTTATCACGTCCGCCAGCGCCCAGCGCGGCATGGTAAAAATCATCTACCTGCTGACGGGTCTTGGCCACAAACGCCAGATGCAGAGGCGCCGGTTTGTCATTTGTCTGGAAAAGGCAAAGCGAAACGTCGCCAGAGCTCATCTCAACACCATAACCCGGCGCGCCTTCATCGATGAGTTCAACACCAAGCGGACGAAGCGCCTCGAGGAAGAAGGTTTTACTTTTTTCATAATCGCTGACGCCAAATTTCACATGATCAAACATTATCGACTCCTTGAAAGCGATAGAGAAATGAAGAGTATAGAAGGTGACAGGAGTCGAATATGAGCACAGGTGCGTCTATGTGACAGATATCTCGTTACATAGCAGACTGTTTCCGTCCAACAAATGTCCAGCGCAGGTAATCGTAAACCCAGTTAAACAGCATCGTGTACGGCAGGAAAAACAGTACCAAACCAATCTCAACAAAAAATGCCTCCGTCATCGTTAAATGCAGCATCACCATGGCCACAGGAATTAACGTGATGATAAGTCCGGCTTCGAAACAGGCCGCATGGAGCGCGCGGACGAGGAACGTTCTTTCAAACTGGTATTTTTTCTGAAGAGCGTCAAAGAATTTGTTAAACACAAAATTCCAGGCCGTGGCGGTAAGCGCGGATATCACGGACAACGAGCCAGACTGGAGTACCGACACGTTCATCAGCCAGGCAAGCGACAGCGCGATGATAATGTTGGCCGTGACTTCAAAAATGACCGCGTGGAAAATCCTTTCTCTAAAGCTTTTATCTAATTCAATTTCCATAAGTTTACGGCAGCAGTGGGCAAAGCCTGAAGTATATCAAACGTCTTTCAACCATGTGTAAACGTAGACGTTGGGTCGTGCGGGGCCTCGACACAAATCATGCCTGAAAAGGTGGCTTCACATGCGGTCAATCATGACCGCAGAAATGCAGATTTTGCCTCCACTTACGTTAGTGCGCATAATGTATATTATGTTAAATGACATCTGATAGCTAATCACGAGCCGATACATCAATCTGTTATTAATTCTGCCCACCCTCTCGCTTCTCGTCTTTCACTGTCGATAACGACGATTTGTGAAAAAAACTCAAAACACTATTCGATGGCGCATGCTGGTTCCCTTCATGTCAGTGCAATACCCTGTCACATACAGAATTGCTGGCAATAAAAGAAGGAACACAGAATGAAGTATGTGAATCTGGGTCGTAGCGGTTTGCAAGTCTCCCGTCTTTGCCTCGGTTGTATGAGCTATGGTGAACCTGAACGCCTGCCTCAACCCTGGTCCCTGGATGAAAAAGCATCACGACCGCTCATCCGTCAGGCGCTTGAAGCGGGCATTAATTTTTTTGATACCGCGAATATCTACTCGGGCGGAAGTTCTGAAGAGATCACAGGAAAAGCGCTGAAAGAAATGGCCAGACGCGACGAGATCGTTGTGGCGACAAAGACCTTCTTTCCGTGGCGCAACTCACCCAATACCGGGTTTCTTTCCCGCAAGGCCATTTTTCAGTCTATTGACGATAGCCTGATGCGCTTAGGTATGGATTATGTGGATCTCTTTCAGATTCACCGCTTTGACCACTCCACGCCTGTTGAAGAGACCATGGAGACTCTGCATGACCTCGTTAAATCAGGAAAAGTACGTTACATCGGCGCATCATCTATGGAAGCCTGGCGCTTTGCAAAAATGCAGCATACTGCAGAGCGTAACGGCTGGACCCGATTTATTACGATGCAACCGCAATACAACCTGCTTTACCGGGAAGAAGAGCGCGAGATGCTGCCCCTGTGTGAAGACCAGGGCGTTGGAGTGATCCCCTGGAGTCCGATGGCGCGCGGCAGGCTTACGCGCGACTGGAGTGTCACGTCCCGACGAACGCAAAACGATGCCTTTGCATTAAAAATGTACGAGAACGCAGCCCTTCTGGATAAGCCCGTTATTGATGTTGTTGCCAGCATTGCTGAAAAGCACCATGTGCCAAGAGCCCATGTTGCACTTGCCTGGTTGCTATCAAAAACGGTCATCACAGCCCCGATGTTTGGCTGGGGCTGGCATCACGAAGCCGGGATCCATTTGTTACGGCTTATGTTATCGGGCGCATTTGATAAATATCCCCACCTGCAGGTAATCAGTGGCCACTGGGGGGAGATGCTGCCCTTCTGGCTGCAGCGTCTTGATGACAGCCTTCCACTGGCTGCAACGGGTCTGTCACGCACGCTAACGAGAACCTTCCAGGAGCACGTTTACGTTACCCCGTCAGGTATGCTGACGCTGCCGCACTTCCAGTTTATCTACGCGTTAATGGGGGCAGAAAGGATCCTGTTCTCCGCTGATTATCCCTATCAGACCCTGGACGGTGTAAAAACATTTATCGACTGTCTGCCGGTCAATAAGGCTGAAAAAGAGGCCATCGCGTTTCGCAATGCAGAACGTTTACTGGGCATCACAGCGTAGTTCACGGGTTCATGATGACCGGGAACAGTCGACCATTATTAGTTTTTGCCTAAAAGTGAATGAGCCTTTACTGCGCTAAAAAAAATAATGGTGTAACTCTATACTGGGTTAAAAATCCACCAGCCTCTTTAACTTATTGAAATGAAAAATATCCTTGTTATTTCAGGTCATCCTGAGCTGAACCATTCTGTCGCCAACGCCACTATCCTTGACGAAGTGGCGACCGCCTTTCCCGAGGCTGAAATTCGTCGTCTGGACTGGCTCTATCCGGACGGAAAATTCAATATCGCTGCGGAGCAGGAAAGCCTGCTCAGGGCCGATGTGATTGTCTGGCAGTTTCCTTTTTCATGGTATGGGCTGCCCGGGTTAATGAAACAATGGCTGGACGAGGTCTTTGTCCACGGCTTCGCGCATGGCTCAACGGCGAAACTGGGCGGTAAAAAGCTGATCCTCTCCTTCACTACAGGGGCGCCGCAGGTGCTCTATACCGCTGACGGTTTCTTTGGCCATGCCATAGAAGAGTATCTTATTCCATTCGAGACCACGGCAAGGCTGTGCAATCTTGAGCTGCTGGCGCCGGTTTATACCTGCGGTATCAGCTATGCCGACCGGGATGCCGACAAAATCGCGCAGCAAAAAACGCTTGCCCGGGAACACGCTTCAGGGCTTGTCGAGCTGCTCAATTCCGTCGTGAATAATCCAGAGGGAGAATAACGATGCAGTATACCCGGCTCGGTAAAAGTGACTTACTGGTCTCCCGCATCTGTATGGGATGTATGGGATTTGGCGACCCGTTAACGGGCCAGCATCGCTGGACGCTGGACGAAACAGCAAGCCGGGACATCATCCGCTACGGTCTCGAAAAGGGTATCAATTTTTACGATACCGCCATCGCCTATCAGAACGGCTCCAGCGAGCGATACGTTGGCCGGGCGCTGCGGGAGATGGCAAAACGCGAGGACGTGGTGCTGGCCACCAAGTTTCTGCCGCGAACCGCCGCGCAAATTGCCGCGGGGATCGGCGGAAAAGAGGCAATAGCCCGATCGCTCGATCAGAGCCTGCAGAATCTGGGGATGGACTACATCGACCTCTACATTTACCACATCTGGGATTACAACACGCCAGTTATCGAGGTGCTTGAAGCGCTGCATGCCGCCGTTACTGCGGGCAAAGTGCGCGCTATTGGTATTTCCAATTGCTATGCCTGGCAGCTTGCGAAAGCGAACGCCCTTGCCGAACGCGAAGGGCTGACGCCCTTTGTTTCCGTGCAAAGCCACTACAACCTGATTATGCGTGAAGATGAACGAGAGCTCTTCGGTCTGTGCGCTGAGGATGATATCGCCATGACCCCCTATAGCGCGCTTGCCAGCGGCCGTCTCGCCCGGAAAGAAGGCCACACGCGGCGAGCCACCGAGGATGCCTATGCCCGCGGAAAATATGACAGCACGGCTGAACAGGATCGGATCATTATCGAGCGCGTCGCCGAGCTTGCTGAACGACAGAGGGTGTCCATGACGGAAATCTCACTCGCCTGGCTGCTGACAAAAGTCACGTCACCTGTCGTAGGGGCCACAAAAAAAGATCACGTCGATGGCGCGGTAAACGCCGTAAATCTTCAACTGAGCCCGGAGGAAATCCGGTTTCTGGAAGAAACCTACCAGCCGCATGTTCTGACGGGGATCATGGGGCAAAACACGCCGCAAACGAAAGACGCCAGGCAGGTCTGGACGCGGTAGTCCTTATTCACTTTCATGAAAGCTTATGAGGAGGAAGGATGATTTTTAAAACAGTGGTAGCCACTCTTTTCACCCTCTCAGGGCTCGCGTCAGCCCTGGCAGCAACGCCTGCTTATTACATCGCAGAGTTTCAGGCGACCGATCTTGACGCTATCAAACCGTACAGCGCTCAGGTTGAATCCACCTTCAGACCTTTTGGTGGACGGTTCATCGTCAGAGGAGGTGAACCCGATGTTAAAGAAGGGTTTGGAGCACAGGGCAGACTGGTTGTAATCAAGTTTGAGAGTCTCAAAAATGCCCAGGACTGGTATAGCTCGGCCGCGTACCAGAAGATCATTCCTATCCGACACCGTGCCGGCAATTCGCGAACCTATATCGTAGAAGGATTGCCAGAACTGGCTCCTGTTACACCATAACGTTTTACAATCCTGTTAAGACAAAGGAGGTTTATGATGGTGTTACTTCAGCGCAGAGCAGCAGCATTGTTTTTGTTTGCCTTTATCTTCCTCATGCCCATTAGTCATGCTCATAGCCGTGAAAAGACCGACATTAAAACGCTCGTTATCGTCTCTCCCCCTTATCCGGAACGCTCAGTTCTGACAAAAGGGCTGCAGGAAGCCGCTGAGAGTCTGGAAGGCGTGACGGTTCGCAACCTTGAGACGCTGTATGGCTATGACACACGACGGATTAATGGCGACGCGGAGCGAAAAATGATGCGTGAACACAGTCGTGTCGTTTTTATCTTCCCGACACACTGGTTCAATATTACGCCGATGATGAAGGCCTGGTTGAATGAAACCTGGGGGAGTGTCGGACCCGGTTTGTGGCAGGGAAAGGAGATGCTTGTAGTCAGTACGGCTGCGGGGGGACGCTCTACTTACGGGCCGGACGGCAGGATCGGGGTATCGCTCGCGGATGTGTTTTTACCGATGAAGGCAAGCGCCCTGCACGCAGGTATGACGTGGCTTCCTCCCCTTGTCTTTGAGAGCGCCAGCAGCGATCGGTTACCTTCTTACCAACACCAACTTATAGAACGTCTTAAACAGCCATTTCAGTAAAAGGATCATCGTGAAAAAGACTCTTATGTTTTTAATTTGCATGCTGATAAGCAGCCCTGTCTTTGCAACAAAACTGGACGCGCCGGATAAGGTAGTGATGAATATCTTTGAGCTTGGCGTCAGGCACGATCGGGACAAAGATTTTGCAGACGTAGCCAGACAGACGATTTCCGCTTCGGTTGATCATGAAGCAGGTACGCTGGCGATGTACGCCCTGCACCGCAGCGACAATCCACATAAGGCATTCATGGTCGAACTCTATGAAAACGAGAGTGCTTACCGCAAACATCTAAATGCTGAACCATACAAGGCATTCGCTGCCCGGGCACCTGACATTATCGATTGGAAAAATAAAATCACTCTGGAGCCCCAATTTCTGGGGGACAAACACATCATACCGAATGAGCGAACCATTAATAATCTGGTGATCGTCGAGGTAAAGCCTGAATTTCAGACCGAATTTAAAAACATCGTCATGCCTGAAATGGCTGAGTCACTCAAAGTAGAGAAAGGCGTGTTAGCCATGTATTCCGCTACAGACTCACAGACTCCGAACCGCTGGTATTTCTATGAGATTTACGCCAGTGAGGAAGCGTATCAACTGCACCGACAAACGCCACACTTCCGTGACTATCTCAGGCAAACGGCGCATATGAGCACCAGTAAGGACGCTATCCCGGTAAAACCGGTATTTCTTCGTAACAAAGGCGGAATCAAACAGGATCCGCACCGTTGACCAGTGAGGATTGACATGAAAAGCGTAATTGCAGCGGCGGCCATGTCGCTTGTTATTTCTGATTTTGCTAATGCTGAGGAAACAAGAGGTAATGCTATGATGAAAATTGAACCTTCAGCGATTTCTGAAGCTGATATTCGTTCTGTCTCACCGGCTCTTGCGCGCTTTGGTCGAGAAGCTATTGCTGAAGATCTGTGGACACGCGATGCCCTCTCGCCCAGGGATCGTAGTATGGTGACCGTCTCCATGCTAATTGCCAGAAACCAGCCTGGCGACCTTAAGCACTATATAGACATTGCCCTTGATAATGGCGTTACGCCAGCGGAATTGTCAGAAATCATTACCCATCTGGCGTTCTACTCAGGTTGGCCAAATGCCATGTCAGCCGTCAGCGTGACCAAAGCAGTATTTGAAACTCGTGGCGTCACGGGAGATGCACTTCCTGAAGCTTCTCCGGACCTGCTTCCTCTCAATCAGGAAGCAGAAAAGCAGCGTTCAGAGACAGTGGAGAAAAATGTTGGCCCAATATCTCCGGGCCTGGTTAAATTCACTGCAGATCCACTGTTCCTGGATCTCTGGCAAAGACCCGCGCTGAAACCCCGCGACAGAAGCCTGATTACGGTCAGCGCGTTAATTGCATCCGGACAGAGCGCGCAGATTGGCTATCACCTCAATAGAGCAATGGATAATGGACTTTCTGTTGAGGAAGCTGGTGAGATCGTTACCCAGGCCGCCTTCTATGCTGGCTGGCCAAACGCATTTACCGCTGCTCCGGTTGTGGGAGAGGTGCTAAACAATCGATCATCGAGTAAAAGGTAATATTACTGAACACTAAAACCTGACGTACATAATAAAATTAGAACGAACAGTTCATGAACTAACAGACGTAACATCGAGTGATTTCTGGACAGAGTTTAACACAGTTATGAACCAAAACTGAGTTCATAACTGTGAGTACGCGCAGTGATTAGATTCATAGTATGGCGGGTATAAATGGCCGGAATTGGGGGCGTAAAGAAGATATAACGGCGCTTCGCCAGTCAGTATTGAAATTCAGGAGTATCTTCGGCACAACAAAAGGGCAATTAATTGCCCTTTTTAATCATGTTGCAACAATTTCTAAATTATTGCCGAAATTGCGCCACAGTCATGAGACTTATCAAAACCAGAGGTGCTTTTGACATATTCAGTATTATGCCCACCTAAAAGAAGTATCTACTCACAACCAAGAACTGAGTCCTTATCACAGGTCAATTTTGCCGACAAATCACTGAGGCGATCAATGCCAACGGACTTACAATCGTAAACAGATTCCTTCTTGCTATTCAGGTTCGTAACACTAACCCCACGACTTTCATTCTCATTCTCATAATTACTAAATATCGTGTATTTATACCCTGCATTTACAAACGACACATTGAAGTAATCAGTTTGAAATCGTGAATAATGATTGTATTTAAATTCTAAATGTTCATTGCCTTTCGACTCATAGTTAAATTCATTTTTGTGGTCTTTCAATAAGGTGTACCGAAGTACACCGTCGTTTTCTTCTAGTTTGATTGTTCCTTTTGCAGTGTCGCACACAAAATATTCATCATTCGCAAACGATGAACCACACAGAAACATTGCTGCTAACGCAAGTAATTTATAATGACGCATTGTAATTTCTCTCCATTTTCAAATCATAACCCTTCTGTCTTGGTCCATTATATCTTTTTGCAAATGAAAGCCAGTCTTTAGTCCTAATTGAATGCAATAAAACTCTATCAGCCTTAATGAAGCTAACGAATGCTTTTAATTGATTTTTTTCAGACTTACTTAATGCCAAAACGAAATCCTCAGGGCTGGCGTAGCCTGCCGTGGCGAAGTTCGACGCCAAAATCTGAAACTTACCCCAGGATGCTGATTTCAAAGCAGCTTTTTGGTCTAAGGCATACGCTTTGACTAGTTTTGTATACTGTACTGATGTTGCGCCATATCCACCCGCAACAGAGTTTGATATATCTTCGAAATGATCATATTTCCCATTTGTATATTTATGAAAGTGATGTCTTTCAAATAATATCGCAGGAACATAATCATCGTTATCTTCAAACTTAAAATAGGAGCCATAAGAACCTGTTTCTGTTTTTGCTACAGCTTTAATTGCTGCAACTTCGCATCCCAACTCTTTTGCAGCCTCTTCATAATCAGTATCATCAATTCTGTCTTCATTATAGAAATTAATAAATTCTATAGGCGTTAATTCCCCATTAACAGGAGTCTTGGGAAACTCTGCACTTCGTAATATTTCCAGAAACTCAAGCGGATGAAAATGCCATACTGAGCGCTGACTGGCGAACGGCGGAACCTTATCCATCCAGCGCGTTGCATCCAGAAATCCCCCGTTGGCCATCTTCACAACAGGACTTTCATCCCTGACCTTAAATACCGATGACCAGCGTGTATCATCGCGCGTACTGTGCCAGTCGCTGTCGTGTTTCACTATTAGTCGCCGCGCATATTCAGGGATATTCATTTGGTTGGTATGCAGTGCACGAAACAAATACTGGTCATGTGATTTATCGGGATACGGGCCAGGCGATCTTCTGGTTTCAGCGTTGTGGATCAGGCTGTCATAAAACATTTTTGCCTGAGCGAACTGAGGTCCTTTTTCACCGTCAAAGTGCGAACTGATGCTTTTCAAGGCGTCAATCAGCCATCGTTCGTCCAGCGTGCGGGTAAAATCGGTTGTGTGTTCATCCTCAATACAGTGAAAGTTTAGCCCCGCTAAATCATGCTGGCTTAGCTGTTCCACATCGTCCTCGTGTATCCACGTATGCGGGCGGATCTGAAAGTATGTGATTCCGGTTTTATCCGTAAACGGGTACGTGGCATCACGAGGGATAATTTTTCCGGCATCGGCACGGGTAATGGCGCTCATCTGCTCAAAGGTACTTTCCTCGCCCTCCCCGCATCTAAGGTACAGTGGGCGTTTCAGCTTCAGCTTAATGAACTGTTTACCCGTTTTAATCCCCTTTACGTTTGCCACCACATCCGGGACATGCTCATCGAGGCTCAGCAACTCGATATGGGCTTTATAGTCCGTTGTAATAATCTGAGGAAAGTTATCTTCGTCAGCCAGATCCTGAACGCCGAGGAATCCGACCGCATCCCCTGCTTTCACCATCACTTTCAGCGGCACAGGCGGCACCACCACATCATCTAACACGCCGTGATTCAGCGCACTGTGCATCCAGTCGGGCAGACACACGTAACATTCGCCGTCAGGCTCCAGAAATTCCGGGCGCATCGAGACCCAGAAAAGTTCTCCGGCGGGTTTACCGTCCTGAAGACGCTGCACCAGAGCAAACGGCTCCGGACGTTGTTCCAGTAAAAACGATTTCTGTTGCAGTACGGCAAGCGTGTCACCCTGTACGAGCGTTCTGGCGTGGCCGTGTTTGTTTTCCAGAACGTCCGGCGCGATTTCGCGGCTGTCATCGTAGCGGGAATGTTTACGCATCCCCACGCCGTGGCCTGTCTGCGTGACCCGGTAAAGTGAGCGTTTCGGAAATTCTGACAATGGCGCGATGTGCATGTAAAGCTGGTACAGCGTCAGCCAGGAGGATTCATCCTGCTCGTCAGGCTTGTACACTGATTTAACCAGCACAAAGGTGCCGGACTGGCGCAGGGGGCGTTCCTGGCAACACTCGATAACCGCGTAATCGCGGTTAACCCGCCATGCCACCACCTCACCGTCCATCATGAACTGAAGCGGAACAGATTTTTCTGGTGAATCAGGATCCAGCACCGTGGCCGGGGACGATGACATCCCGACATGAATTCCCCCATGCCAGTAACGATTTGTGCCAAGTAACCACCAACCGTGGGCATTTTTTCGAATGTCGGTCAGCAATTCGTCATAGTTCTTATACTCCCGTCCGTCGGCCTTCCGTACCGGGTAACATATATTCATTGTCTTTCCTTAAGTGAAATCCCTAAGACCGCAATAATCGCAGGGATTTAAAAAGAAGAGGAGTGAAAGTTATGCAAATTTTATTACTGAGATAATTCACTGTTGCGGCAGGTACGGTATCGATTGTCTCGTTTACCGTTCTACTTCAAGTTGGACACGCTTTCGCACTGAACTTTGTCATCGGAAACCTCAATTCGTAGTTCACATTACAATCTTTGAAAGAAAAGTTCATGAACTGAGATCTGATAAATAGTGCGTTTTATGAGCGGTAATTTACATTTTCAATTGAAAAAAATATCTTTAAATACAGTACGCTACATGCTTTATAATGATGATTTTGATTATGTACATCCCCTAAACCCAGGATTGGGCTATGGCGTACTCGCCGTACTCGGTCAGCCAGCCGAATGCGTATTCGTGTGGGTTGTGCTGGTCGCCCTGCTTTTCGCTGGCATCAACGGCGTGACGATGTTCATGATCGGCAAAGGCAGCATGCGCGCCGTACGGATACACCTTGCGCTGGCGGTGATTAGCCTGGTATTAACGGCAGCCTATTTGCTGGCCGCGCTGATCGGTAGCCCTTTTCCGGGCGTCAGTCTGACTGCGGCACTGGTGAGTATCGTCATGTTATTGCTTAGTGGTAGCGCTATCCTCTCCACAGCCTTTTATAAGATGCTGCTATTTACTCTGCATAATCGCGCCTGGCGCAAGCTGATCAGACAGACTCGCGATGCACATATGCCACGCTAAGCCTGCCCCTCGTAAACATCCCGCCCCATTATCCCAGACGCGATATCCTTGACCTCGCCTCGTCCAGATGGCTGCGCAATGCGGCAAGACATGGCGCAAAATTGGCAGAAAAGCGGCCGCAACTGCTGGCCAGCGTATAAAAGCGCTCGGCCAGTGCCAGTGCTTCATGCCAGGTTTCTCCCGCGATCGCGTCAATAAGCGTAGCCGGACGCAGCGTATTCACCAGTGCGCCTCCTGATTTCGGGGCAAATCCCATGGGCAGCATGTCATAGGCAGGAGCAAGATCGTAAGGCCGTCCATGGGAACTGATAAACGACAGATTACCGTGGTGCATGTCGGTATTGCCGATCAGCATACCAAACGCCCAAAGCCTTGACGTGCTGGCGACCGCATCCTGGTGAATACAGCCCTGCTTTGCCAGCTCATTCACCAGTACCGGCCAGGATTCTCTTGCCCTGCCGACAAACTCCGCCTCGAGCGCACGTAAAGAAAAGAGTCCCTTACGACCAAGGGGTCCCGTACGGTCGAACCGCGGGATCTCAAGGAAGCGCTGTCCGCCAAAATCAAACACCTCGGTTTCGACGCCAAGCACGCTTAACGCAAGATGTTCTGCTAACAAAAGGTCTCGCCAGCGTTCGCTTACAGGGTTATCGTCCGGTGCCGTGAATTTCACAATGACGTGGCCACGTTCTGTATAAGTACAGAACTTCGGCTGTTCACCCCCAGCAGAGGAGCCCGGTACTTCGCCCGCGCTCACGGCCTGCGCCAGCGACGGGTATGCGGTTGCGCGGTCCACCGCAACAGGCGACGGCATCTCTACAAAATGATTCCTCGCCTGTTCTCCGATTAACAGGTTCCCCACCGCATCGTGTCCATGAGCGAGCAAAGCCCTGATAACGTCAGTATCACTCCAGTTATCTGGATTTGGCGGCAGGCCCAGCTCGGATGAAAATCGCGAGGCGTACGCGCGGCCAAGATATCCCTGAGGCCGCATGTCAAACAACCACCACGGCAACCCATCGCTATGGAGGCACACATTGTCCGTTTGCGCCATTACAAAACCGTCTGGATAAACCGGAATGAGTTTACCCAGCGATTTAACCTGACCCTCTTCCGTGATGCGGTAGACAGGAGCCGAACTGAATCCTCGATGTGTATCCCGCAGCACATAGTGAATAGATGGACCGGAGCCAATGCGAACAACCTCATCGCCAAGCGCTTTAATCGATCGTGAAACGGTAGGCTGACTAATACCCATAATATCAGTCAGTTGCCTTACCGATATCGGGCCTTGTCTCAGCAATTGTCGTAGTGTTTCGGATCGATTAATCATGGTTTTGAATAGCTTTATGAATAGGTTATTGAATAGCTAATTTATCAGGTATTGATTCCCCTGTCATCTTCACCAACGGCTGTCTCTGGTTTATGCCTGCGCAACCAAATTAACTTATACGCCGCAGGAATAATAAACAGTGACAGCAGCGGTGCCGTGATCATCCCGCCGATCATGGGCGCCGCTATCCGGCTCATGACTTCTGAGCCTGCCCCGGTCCCCCAGAGAATGGGCAGCAGACCGGCAATAATCACCGCGACGGTCATCGCCTTTGGCCGCACGCGCAGCACGGCGCCCTGATAAAGGGCGTCATCAAGCCCCTGTTCAGTGAACGTTTCGCGCTGGGACAGCGCCGGATGTGCTTCAACGGCATGACGCAAATACATCAGCATGACCACTCCAAACTCTGCTGCCACCCCGGCCAGGGCGATAAACCCGGTGCCGGTTGCCACGGACATATGGAAGCCCTGCCAGTACAGGAACCATATCCCGCCGACCAGCGCGAACGGCAGGCTCATCAGGATCAACAGGGCCTCATCCACGCGACGGAACGCCAGATAGAGCAGAACGAAAATGATCATCAGCGTCATCGGCACCATCAGCTTCAGTTTCTTGTTGGCGTGCTCAAGCAGTTCAAACTGCCCGGAGAATGACACGCTGGTACCCGGCCTGAGCTTCACGTTCTGGCTGATGGCCGTCTTAATGTCGTTCACCACCGACACCATATCCCTGCCGCGGGCATCGATATAAATCCAGCTCGCAGGCCGGGCATTCTCCGTTTTCAGCATCGTGGGGCCTGAAACAACGTTGATATCCGCCACATCACCCAGCGTAATCTGCTGTTTCATTGGCGTCAGGATCGGCATCTGCTTCAACGCGCTCGGGCTATTCCGGTAGTCCTGAGGGTAACGAATATTAATCGGATAGCGGGCCACGCCTTCCACCGTTTCACCCACCGTCGCACCGCCGATGGCCGAGGAGACGAACAGCTGCACGTCGCCCACCGTCATTCCATAGCGGGAGGCTTTCTCCCGGTTGATATCGACATCGATGTAGCGCCCGCCTTCCAGACGTTCTGCCAGGGCAGACACCACGCCCGGCACCGTTTTGGCTACCGCTTCAATGCTTTGCGCCGTGGCGTCGATATCAGCCAGAACGGTACCAGACACCTTGATGCCAATCGGGCTTTTAATCCCGGTCGACAGCATATCAATGCGGTTGCGAATGGGCGGAACCCAGAGATTCGCCAGACCGGGCAAACGAACGGTCTTATCAAGCTCCTCAACGATCTTGTCAATCGTCATCCCGGGACGCCACCGATCCTCAGGCTTAAGCTGAATGGTGGTTTCCACCATTTCGAGCGGCGCGGAATCCGTTGCCGTTTCGGCTTTGCCGGTCTTGCCGAAGACAGAGGCCACTTCAGGGACGGTTTTTATTAACTTGTCCGTGGTCTGTAAGAGCGCGGCCGCTTCTGCCGGAGAGACGCCGGGCAACGTTGACGGCATATACAGCAGATCGCCCTCATTAATCTTCGGCAGGAACTCGCCGCCCACCTGGCTCAGGGGCCAGATCACCGTGAAGATGGATAAGGCCGCAACCAGCAGGGTTGTTTTGGGCCAGTTGAGCACCCGAATCAGCAGCGGATGATAGGCGTTAATCAGCAGCCTGTTCAGCGGGTTACGGCTCTCGGCGGGGATTTTACCCCGGATCCAGAATCCCATCAGAATGGGGATCACGATGATGGCCAGCGCGGCCGCCCCTGCCATGGCGTACGTTTTGGTGAAGGCCAGCGGACCAAACAGCCGCCCTTCCTGCCCCTCAAGGGTAAAGATGGGAATGAAGGATAAAGTGATGATCAGCAAGCTGATAAACAGCGCCGGTCCAACCTCTACAGAGGCGTTGGTAATCACCTTCCAGCGGGTGGCGTTATCAATCTGCTCTCCCGGGTGCTGGTGATCCCACTCTTCCAGCCGCTTATGCGCGTTCTCAATCATCACGATGGCGGCATCCACCATCGCGCCGACGGCGATGGCAATGCCTCCCAGCGACATAATATTGGCGTTCAGCCCCTGGAAATGCATGACGATAAAGGCAATACACAGGCCAAGCGGCAGAGAGATAATCGCCACCAGCGCCGAGCGAATGTGCCAGAGGAACAGCGCACAGACGATGGCCACCACGATAAACTCTTCGAGAAGTTTGCTGCTCAGGTTATCAATGGCCCGGTCGATGAGCTGGCTGCGATCGTAGGTGGTCACAATCTCAACGCCTTCCGGCAGGCTGGCCTTCAGCGTCTCCAGCTTGTCTTTTACCGCCGTAATGACCTCGCGCGCGTTTTTACCCGAACGCAGGATCACCACGCCGCCCGCCACTTCACCCTGCCCGTTCAGCTCGGCAATACCGCGGCGCATTTCCGGCCCCGTTTGCACGCGGGCAACATCACGCAGGTAAATCGGCACACCGTTCTCACCGGTTTTCAGGACGATGTGATTGAAATCATCGATGGTCTGCAGATAGCCGCTGGCCCGCACCATATATTCCGCTTCCGCGATTTCTACGGACGATCCCCCCGCTTCCTGATTAGACGATTCAAGGGACTGCTTAACTTCCGGCAGGCTGACGCCGAACTGCGCCAGCTTTAACGGGTCAACCTGAATCTGATACTGCTTCACCACGCCGCCGACGGAGGCCACCTTGGCCACGTTCGGGATTGTTTTCAGCTCAAATTTCAGGAACCAGTCCTGCAATGATCGCAGCTCGGCGAGATCGTGTTTTCCGCTGCGGTCCACCAGCGCATACTCAAATATCCAGCCTACGCCCGTGGCGTCCGGGCCGATTTCGGAACTCACCCCGGCGGGGAGTTTGCCCTGAACCTGATTCAGGTACTCCAGCACGCGCGAGCGGGCCCAGTACAGATCGGTCCCGTCTTCAAAAATAACGTACACATACGAATCACCAAACTGTGAAAAACCGCGCACGGTCTTCGCGCCAGGAACCGACAGCATGGTGGTGGTGAGTGGATAGGTCACCTGGTTTTCAACAATCTGCGGGGCCTGGCCGGGATAGCTTGTTTTGATAATCACCTGAACGTCAGACAGATCGGGCAAGGCATCGACCGGGGTGTTGATGATGGTCCATGTCCCCCAGACGCTGAGAAACAGCGCACCCATCATCACCAGGAAACGGTTGGCAACCGAACGCCGGATAATCCATTCAATCATCATCGTCTCCTTAATGGCCTGAATGCGCGTCGTCAGCGGCTTCAGCGTGGCGCATGCGCTCCAGCGCGCCGGTAATATTGGCCTCCGAGTCAATCAGAAACAGACCGCTGACCACCACCGACTCCCCCTCTTCCAGTCCGGTACCAATGCCGGACTGCTGCTGTGATTCATGCAGAACGTGGATCCTTTTCGGTACAAACTTCCCGTTCGCATCAACGGTAATAACGCGCTGTTCTTTCCCGGTATCGATAACGGCCTGAGACGGAATGAGCAACATTTCCTGACTTTGGGTATTCAGCTTCAGGTAGGCATTCATGCCCGGTTTCAGCAGTTCATCCTTGTTGGAGACCTGCAGGCGCACCTGCAGCGTACGGGTGGTTTGATCCACGCTCGGCAGAAGACGCCATTTTTCAACCGGGAAGGATTTATCCGGATAAGCCGGTACCGAAACAGTAAACTGCGAGGTATCTTTCAGCAGATAAGCAATGGATTCAGGGACCGCCGCGCCGATCCAGACCGGATCCATCCCCTGAATCTGCGCCACCACCTTATCTTTGGAAATATTCATTCCGGTGCGCAGGTCAAAGGCCGTGATCACCCCGTCAATGGGCGCCTTGATGGTAAACCGGGTCTGGATAGTACGGGTCGCACGCAGCCGCTGAATATCGTCATCCGGCATACCCGCCAGGCGCAGACGCTCCAGAACGCCTTTTATCTGCGTGGGCGTTCCGCCGGTACCGGAGAGCAAGAGGAACTCGCTCTGCGCTTCGACCCAGTCCGGAATGGTGATATCAACCAGCGGCGTGCCTTTTTTCACCTTATCGCCAATCGTCAGCGGGTACACTTTTTCAACGAACCCTTCCGCACGCGCCTGCACAATGACAAACTGATAGTCGTTATAGCTGACGTTGGCCGGGATCGTCTGGGCATAATTCAGCTTTCCGCGCGTCACTTTTTGCGTTTTTAATCCCAGGTTCTGAACCTGGGTCGGATCGATACGGATACCGTCACTGTTTTTATCATTCTCATCGGCATATTTCGACACCAGATCCATATCCATAAACGGTGATTTACCGGGCTTGTCGAATTTCACGTCGGGCTTCATCGGGTCATACCAGAAAAGGACCTTTCTTTCCGCAACGCTATTTGCTGTTTTTTCAGATGAATAAAGTGTCTGCCATGCCGTCACGGATATCAGCCCTCCGGCAATAAGGCTGCTGACTATCATGGCAGCATATTTTATTTTTAATGAGGCCATGCCGTTTCTCGCTATTTAATGCTCTTTAGTAAAGAGAGATTGCCCTGCTGAACAAACGAGAAATTCACGTGGCTGCCGACTTTTAAGGCAGTAATACTCGCGTCGGCCTGCATAAAAGTAAAACGCATGGTCATCGCGGGCCAGCCAATTTCCGGGATGGCTTCGTGAGAAATCGTTACTTTTTTGTTCGTGAGATCAATATCCTTCACAATGCCGGTCCCGGTGATAACCTGCTCTGAGGCACCTTCGCTGGCGGCGCTCATCTCCGCGTGCTGATGAACCTCAGCCTGAAGACCGGCAGAAAACATAATGATTGCACCAAATACGACGGCGTTAAGTGAATTGCGCATGTTTAATATCCTTTTTAATTAAGTGAGGTTATTCGGCCCAACCGCCGCCCAGCGCGGTGAAGAGGTTAATTTCATTAACCTGCCGGGCATAAATAAGGTCGAGAATATTTTGCTGCGTGGAAAACAGCGACCGTTCCGCGTCTAATACTTCGATATAGCTCACCGCGCCGCTGGTATATAATCCTCTGGCCCGCTGCAGGGTAATATTTAGCGAATCAAGATACCGTCCTTGCGCAGCAAGCTGCTGGTTGAGGCTGTCCCGCAGCGCGAGCGCGTCGGCAACCTGCCTGAAGGCAGCCTGTATTTTTTGTTCGTAATTCACAACCGACTGCTGCTGACGAATTTCAGCCAGCTTCAGGTTGGCCTTATTCCTGCCCGCATTAAAAATCGGAAGCTCAATTTTGGGGATGAAATTCCACATCCCACTGCCCGCGGTAAACAGGCTGGATAATTCCGTACTGCCTGTTGAAAGCCCGCTGGTCAGGGAAATAGACGGGAAAAAAGCGGCACGCGCGGCGCCGATATTCGCATCGGCCGCGTTAAGCTGATACTCCGCCTCCATAATATCCGGGCGCTGCAGCAGTATCGCTGAAGAAAGATGGGGCGGGAGTTTTACCGGCGCAATATCGCGGGCGCTCATTCCGCTGTCGCCCGGCAATCCGCGATAGGTGCCGAGGAGCAGCTGCAGAGCATTGTTGGCCTGCGCCAGCTCCCCCTCTCGTTTGGCAATCTCTGCCTGCGTGCTTTCGATCTGTCCCCGGGCCTGTTCCAGCGCCAGCACGTTGGTGCTGCCCGTCACCAGCTGCTGCTCAACGAACGCATAAGACTGCCGGTAATTTTTCAGCGTTTCCCGCGCGATGCGCAGCTGTTTATACGCCAGCTGCTGGTTGAAATAGCTCTGCGACACGTTAGAGACAAGCAGAATATGCACCGCGCGACGGGCCTCTTCGCTGGCGAAATAGTTTTGTCGGTCGGCCTCGCTCAGGTTCTTCAGCTTGCCGAAAAAGTCGAGTTCATAGCTAAGCGCAAGACCGGCGTCGTACTGCCGTGAGGTCGGTTTGTCACTTTTTAGCCCGCCGCTGTACGTGATACCCGCAGAACCATTCAACTGCGGATAACGATCCGCCTCCGTCACGTTGAACTGCGCCCGGGCCTCTTCAATCTTCAGGGCGGCCATTTTGATATCGCGGTTGTTTTTCAGGGCTTCTGTAATCAATCCAGCTATCTGAGGGTCGACGAAGAAGTTGCGCCAGCCGGTGTCCTGATACCCGGCCGCCGCGGGCGTCAGTCCGTTGCGCGAGAGCGAAAACTGCCGGGGTACCGGTGATGCCGGGCGCGGGTAGTCAGGCGCCAGCGAGACGCAGCCTGCCAGGATAAATACCGTAGTGATGCTGAGTCGTTTTAACAGGAACATAGCGGTTCAAATCAAGTCCAGAGGATTTTTAGGGCTAATCTACTGAACGCATCCTGTTTGACCGGTGACGGGATAATGACAATGTTGTCATTTATGGCGTAAGTCATTGTTAACGATCGCGGGCTCACTAGAATGTCATCAGCAGCCAGTCTGGGGAGCAAGATGAAAATACTGATCGTTGAAGACGAAATGAAAACCGGGGAATACCTCAGCAAAGGGCTGACGGAAGCGGGGTTTGTCGTGGACCATGCGGATAATGGCCTGACCGGGTACCACCTCGCCATGACCGCGGAATATGACCTGCTGATTCTGGATATCATGCTGCCCGACGTGAACGGCTGGGATATCGTCCGCATGCTTCGCTCTGCCGGCAAAGGAATGCCCATCCTGTTGCTCACGGCCCTCGGGACGATAGAGCACCGGGTTAAAGGGCTTGAGCTGGGCGCGGATGATTATCTGATTAAGCCTTTCGCCTTTGCGGAACTGCTCGCCCGGGTCAGGACGCTGCTAAGACGCGGAAATACGGTGATCGCGGAAAGCCAGCTTCAGGCGGCTGACCTGACGGTTGACCTTGTGTCGAGGAAGGTCAGCCGGGCGGGCAATCGCATCCTGTTAACCAGCAAGGAGTTCAGCCTGCTGGAGTTTTTCATGCGTCATCAGGGCGAGGTGCTGCCCCGCTCCCTGATTGCCTCCCAGGTGTGGGACATGAACTTTGACAGCGACACGAACGCAATAGATGTGGCGGTAAAGCGCCTGCGCGCAAAGATCGATAACGATTTTGAACCCAAGCTGATCCAGACGGTACGCGGCGTAGGCTATATGCTGGAGGTGCCGGATGCCCGTTAAGCCCCTCCGACGCCCGTTCTCGCTTGCGCTGCGGCTGACCTTTTTTATCAGCCTCTCCACCATACTGGCCTTCTTCGCCTTTACCTGGTTTATGCTGCACTCCGTTGAGAAGCACTTTGCCGAGCAGGATATCAGCGACTTACAGCAGATTAGCAGCGCAATTCATCGCATCCTCCAGTCTCCGGCCGATCCCGACCAAAAGAAAATCAGCAAGCTCAAAGAGTCGGTCGCCAGCTACCGCAACGTGGCCGTCCTGCTTCTGGATCCGCAGGGCAATACCCTGTTCAGCTCGGCGCAAGGCGCGGCACTGCGCCCGGCGATGAACACAGCGAACTTTAGCGAACACCGTCAGGCACAGGATGTGTTTCTCTGGACGGTAGAAGACCCGGTCAACCCTATGCATGCCGGGTCCGACATGAAAATGGAAACGTACCGGATTATCGCCTCCTCAGGCAGGACAACGCTGCAGGGCAAAACCCAGGACTACGTCATGCTGATCGGGCTCTCAATTAATTTTCATCTCCACTACCTTGAGGCGCTGAAGAAGAATCTTTTTGCCATTGCCGCGGCAATCAGCCTGCTGATTGTGCTGGTGATTCGTATCGCGGTGCGTCAGGGACACTTGCCCCTGCGTAACGTCAGCACCGCCATTAAAAATATCACCTCCGAAAATCTGGATGCGCGACTGGAGCCGTCCCGCGTGCCCGTTGAGCTGGAACAGCTGGTGATCTCCTTCAACCATATGATTGGGAAAATTGAAGATGTCTTTACCCGGCAGGCGAATTTTTCCGCCGACATCGCGCATGAAATCAGGACGCCCATCACCAACCTGGTGACGCAAACGGAAATTGCGTTGAGTCAGAACCGCTCCCAGAAAGAGCTGGAAGATGTCCTCTACTCCAGCCTGGAAGAGTACAACCGGATGACCCGCATGGTCAGCGACATGCTGTTCCTGGCGCAGGCGGATAATAATCAGCTCATCCCGGATCGGGTGATGTTTGATTTAAGCGCCGAGGTGATGAAAGTCTTCGATTTCTTCGAAGCCTGGGCGGAAGAACGCCACGTCTCGCTGAAATTTAACGGGATGCCCTGCCTGATAGAAGGCGATCCGCAGATGTTCAGAAGAGCAATCAATAATCTGCTCTCCAACGCCCTGCGCTATACGCCGGAAGGGAAAACGGTAACGGTCTCCATCAGAAAACGGGATAACGACGTTGAGCTGGTAACAGAAAACCCCGGCACGCCGATCCCGCAGGCGCATCTGCCAAAGCTGTTTGACCGTTTTTATCGCGTCGATCCGTCCAGGCAGCGTAAGGGCGAAGGCAGCGGGATTGGGCTTGCCATCGTGAAGTCCATCGTCACCGCGCACCACGGAAAAGTCCGCGTGGAATCGGATGCGGTGTCGACGCGCTTCATCCTCACGGTGCCGGGGAAAGTACTCTGAGCGTCAGCAAACCGCGCGGCACACTTCAAGGACCTTTTCCCTGAGCCAGCGATGCGCCGGATCCCGTTCCATGCGCGGATGCCACATCTGGGATACCGTAATAGTGCGGGTCTTAAAGGGCAGTTCAAAGACGTGCACGCGCTCGGTCATCGCCTGATTAAGGAGGTACAACGCCGGTACCATAGCAATCAGGTCGGAGGCCAGCGCTACGGATAACGCCGTCGGGAATCCAGGCACCACGCTGGCGATCTTTCGTTTCATCCCCCGCTCCGCCAGCGCGTCGTCCACAGACCCGTGTAACGCCCCATCAGGCGACGCCACCACATGGCCCCAGCCAACATAATCGTCAAGGCTGACCTCAGGCTGTGAAGACAGCGGATGTCCCTTGCGCACCGCGCCAACAAACCGATCCTGAAAGAGCCTTTGCAGCCGTATTTCAGGCCCCATGTTGCTCTGCACGCCGATCTCCAGGTCGACAAGCCCCTCCCGTAAATAGCGCGACGTTTTTTCAGGTTTGGGAGCGAAGCGGATGCAGACCCCGGGCGCAACGCTCGCCACCGCGGCTATGAGCATAGGTCCAAACGCCACGACAAAACCGTCGTTGGCCCGAATAGTGAACAGCCGTTCAAGGCTTTCCACCTTCAGCGTGTCGGTGGAGGGCTGCAGCACCGCCCTCGCCTCGTGCACGGCGCATCTGGCGCGGTCCCGGGTGGCTTCGGCCCAGGGCGTCAGCACCATATGACGCCCGGCCCGCACCAGAATAGGATCGCCGGTCACCTCCCGCAGCCGGCTCAGGGTGCGGCTCATGGCGGAGGTGCTCAGGTTTAAACGTCGCGCCGCGCCCGCCACGCTGGCTTCGGCCAGCAAAACGTCGAGCGCAACCAGAAGGTTAAAGTCAGGATCGGACACGATGGCTCCTCAGATAAGGCGTTATATGCAACGATTAAGTGCAAATGCTGCGTCTTCCGCCCTGTATAGCGCATGATTATAGTTTCGTCATCACTATTCTTATCCGGAGTAACGACGATGACGCTATTTACCAACCAGCCCGGCGATGAAGATTTACCCGGGCATGAACGCGCCCGGGTCCTGGCCGCCGTCATGACCACCACGCTGATGGGCGTCTTTGACGGCACCATGATCAACATCGCGCTCCCCTCCATGGCTAGAGCGATGCAGGTCCCCGCGAACGTTGCGGTCTGGTTCGCTAACGGTTATCTGCTGTCAGCGGCGATGACGCTGGCTATTTTCGCCGCGCTGGCGGCCCGCGTGGGCTATCGCCCGGTCTTTCTGAGCGGGCTTGCCACCTTTACGCTCACCTCGCTCGGCTGCGCGCTGGCAACAACGCCGGAAATGTTAACCGGGATGCGAATTCTGCAGGGCATCGGCGGGGCGGCGACCCTGAGTATTGCTCCGGCGATCCTGCGGTCCGTTTTTCCGGGCCGACTGCTGGGCCGTATTCTGGGGCTGCACGCCCTGCTTATCGCCTCCAGCACGGCGATCGCCCCAGTACTCGGTGGAACAATACTGGACGTCCTGAGCTGGCAGTGGCTTTTCGCCATTAACCTCATTCCGGGCAGCATCGCCCTGCTGCTGGCATGGCGGGCCTTGCCGCGGGAATCGGTTGCTGACAGACCGCCCTTTGATGCGCCGGGCGCCGTGCTCTCCGCCGTCCTGTTAGGTTCCGCGATCATGCTGGCCGACAGCCTTCAGCACGTGGCGCAACACATTAGTCTGCAGGCCGTCTGCTGGAGCGTTCTCGCGCTGGTTAGCGCCCTCGCCTTTACCTGGCGGATTCGGCGCGCGCAACATCCGTTACTGCCGCCGGTGATGTTCAAAAACGGGCGCTTCACCCTCGCCGCGCTGACCTCGCTGGCCTCGTTTGTCAGCCAGGGGATCACGTTTGTCGCGCTGCCGTTCCTGTTTCAGAGCGTATATGGCTACAGCCCTGTAGTGTCCGCGCTGCTGTTCACCCCGTGGCCGATTGGCATCGTGCTGATCGCGCCGCACGCGGGTCGCTGGGCGGATACGATCTCCGCGCCGCTGATCTCGACCCTCGGGCTTATCGTCTTTGTCGGCGGGCTGGTCCTGCTGGCCACGTTGCCGGACAATCCTTCCGCCTGGAATATCTGCCTGCGTAGCCTGGTCTGCGGGATGGGGTTTGGCTGCTTCCAGAGTCCCAATAATCGGGAAATGCTCGCTAACGTGGCGCGGGAACATGCCAGCTATGCCTCCGGCGTGTTGTCGATCGTCAGAACATTCGGCCAGTGTCTCGGCGCCGCCGTGGTGGGGGTTCTGCTGGGAGCGGCGGCAGGATGGGACCATCAACATGCTATCCAGGTTGCACTGTGGCTAGCCGTCATCGCCTCGACGGGTTCGGTGGTATTTAGCCTGAGCAGGCTGCGCACTGCGCGGTCTACAGGCAAGCGTTGCACAATGTAGGCCGGGTAAGCGCAGCGCCACCCGGCAAGAAAGACGGCGCGTTTGTTTACTCCAGCGCCAGCAGCGCAAAGCTCGCCAGCCAGTGCCCGCCGCTGTAGTGGCTGCCAACCACATGCCCGACGCTGGCGGCCAGATGTTTCGTCACCGCCTCGCGCAATGCCGGTTGCGCCGGGTGGCTGGCAGGAAGCGCTTTCGCTATGTGCTTCATACACCACGCGCGGCTAAGGTTTAACCCGTCCAGATGGGCAATTTTCGGGTCGGTACGATCGCTCACTTCCGCCGGGTTCATGAGTGTCGTAACGGCGCCCACCTCCGGCAGAAACGCGTCAAACCAGGCCGGGAAGCCCTCCGACACCTTGCTCATCAGCAGTGCCTCCGTCAGCGCGCCGGAAATATATTCGTCTCCGCCGGGCTCATAATGAGCCGGATAGCGCGTGTCGGCGAGATAAAACCGCTCAGCCGCCGCCAGAATTGCCTGCTCAAGCGCCTTGTCGCCCACTGCGCGACCATAATCCAGCGCCAGCGCGAGGGCAAACGCGGTGTTGTAGTGCGTCCCGACGCGGATCGGATAGGTGAGCTTACCGAGGTAATCCAACAGCCGGTTGCGAATATCCTGGGTGAGCGGCGCCAGCGTCTGGTACCAGCCTGCGGACTGCGGCAGCGACGACTGTTTCAGCTCCTGGGCCAGCGCCAGCAGCCAGCCGTAGCCATACGGCCGCTCAAACGAGGCGCGGAACGGTGCGGTGAAATAGGCCAGCTCCTTCGCCACGTTCTCTTCGGTCAGGTGCTCGTCAAAAAGCGCGACGATCGCGTCCCGGCACGGTAATTCTGGATAGAGGCGCACGCAGCGCAGCAGCAGCCAGTAACCGTGCACCGCCGAGTGCCAGTCAAAACAGCCGTAGAAAATGGGATGCAGCTCGCGCGGCGGCAGCACGTCACCATCATCATTCAGCAGGTGCATGATGTGGTTCGGGTATTCCTGGCGCAAATAGATCAAAGGCATGCGGGCAAACGCGTCGGCCTGATGTTGCGTTAATTCCATGACAGCTCCTTAGCGAAACACGAGGAAATACATTAAAAACACGTTCACCACCAGCAGGGTTAACGCGGTCGGGATCTGTATCTTGATCACCTGATATTTGTCTTTCAGCTCCAGCAGCGCGGCGGGAACGATATTGAAGTTCGCGGCCATCGGCGTCATCAGCGTGCCGCAGTAGCCTGCGTACATGCCAATCGCCAGCAGCGGCGCCGGGTTGCCGTGATGCACGTTGATCAGAAACGGCAAGGCGATCCCCGCGCTCAGCACCGGGAAGGCCGCAAAGGCGTTACCCATTATCATGGTAAACAGCGCCATCCCCACGCAGTAAATCACCACCAGCATGAAGCGGTTATCCGGGTTCACAAACAGGCTCACCACCTTCTGCACCGAGTCACCCGTGTTGGCCACCACGAACACGCCGCCAAGCATGGCCAGCATCTGCGGCAGGATCACCGCCCAGCCGATGGTATCGACAAGACGGCGGGACTGACGAACGGCATGGAGCGGCGTGCCTTTGGTCAGCCACCAGCCGGTGAGGATCGCCGCGACGCAGGCCACGCACAGCGCCGCCAGGGTGAGCTGTTTCTGATCGAGCAGAAACACGCCGCCGACCGAAACGCCCTTCAGGAATAACGTGCCCAGCACCGTCACCACCGGGATCATCAGCGCCGGCAGGAACAGCCAGTTTTTAAGCCGATTTGACGACGCGACGCGCTCCTCCTCGGTGGACATTTTATAGTGCCCTTTCCCGACGAGACCAAACCCCGCCAGCAGCGCGATAACGATAACGCCGCCGCCAATGATCCGGTACGCCAGCGATTTCCCCAGCTCCTGAACCATCAGATCGCCAAACAGGAAGATCCCGCCAAACAAGAACCAGAACAGCGCGGTAGTAAAGCGCTTCGGGTTGGCGCGATCGCGCAGGGTCATGACAACCAGCAGCATTACGACAAAGCCGATCAGGTAGTACACGCGGTTAATGGTGATAAGCGTCATCATTGCGCGGCCTCCTGCGTACCCTGCTCTGCCCGCCAGGCCATCACGTCGCGACGGATGCTCGCATCGAGGCGCAGCAGGCGCGTCATATGAATAATCAATGCCGCAATGGCGGTCGGAATGGCCCACAGGCCGATATGCAGCGGTTCAATGCCCGGAATACCGTTCTCTTTCAGGAACGCGTCGATCAGCAGCACCGCCCCGAAGGCAATAAAGATATCTTCCCCAAAGAAGACCGCGATGTTGTCGCACGCGGCGGCGTGGGCTTTGATTTTGTCGCGAATATGCTGCGGCAGTTCGCCGTATTCGTTCAGCGCCGCCCCTTCGGCCATCGGTGCCAGCAGCGGGCGCACCGTCTGGGCATGGCCGCCCAGCGACATCAGTCCCAGCGCGGCGGTGCCTTCACGTGCGACAAAGTAAAGCATCAGAATACGCGCCGAGGTGGCGCTGGCGATCTTCGCCACCCAGGCCTGGGCGCGCTCCTTAAGCCCGTAATATTCCAGTAGACCAATCACGGGCAGGATCAGGATGAAGGTGGCCAGCGATCGGCTATTGACGAACTTCTCGCCAAAGGTCTCCAGCAGCATGCCGAAATCCATGCCGACCAGCAGACCCGTCGCCAGCCCCGCCACCACGACCACCAGCAGCGGGTTGAAGCGCAGTGCAAAACCAATAACCACGATCGGTATCCCGATCAGCGGCAGCAGCGTAGTACCGTCCATAACGTTTACCCTATCGAAAGTGAGCGTTGCGCGCCGACGGCTATTTTTTTAATTTGCGGCGAGCGATGTTGTGTTTTGTTGGCAGGCTTCGCAAAACCTGCGCTAAAAAGCTATATCTGAACCTCAAAAACATGTAAACAAATTATCAATAAAATGTTCTTATTTTATCGATGAGTTTACATTTCTGGCTAAGGAACGTTATGACCTCAGAAAAGAGTGCTTCACCCGATCGCGACGATATCAACGAGGGCCGGATCGTCTCTTCCCGCCATCTGGTATCCGAGCGCTGCGCGGAGTTATCAGAGCTGGAATATGCGCTGATCATGACCGGCAACGCCTTTAACAAATGGATGGTGCGCTGCATGACGGCTGCCGGCGAGCCCGATATGGGCGCCTTTGACGTTTCGCTGCTGCATCACGTGAACCACCGCGACCGCAAGAAAAAGCTGGCCGATATCTGCTTCGTCCTCAACGTGGAAGACACCCACGTGGTAACCTATGCGCTGAAAAAGCTGGTCAAAGCAGGCTACGTGACGAGCGAGAAAGCGGGCAAAGAGCTCTTTTTCTCTACAACGGAGGAAGGGAAAGCGCTGTGCATGAAATACCGGGACGTGCGGGAGGCGTGTCTGATTGCGATCCACGCGGAGAGCGGCATTGCCGGGAAGTCGATTGGCGAGACCGCGCAGCTGTTACGCACGATCTCCTCCCTGTATGACACCGCCGCACGGGCGGCGGCGTCACTGTAACTAAGGACGGCGGAACAGCGTAATGCTCCGTCCGGCAAGCGCGTACTCAACGGTTTCGGTGATCGCTGTCCCGGTGACGGCATCATCCGCCGTAGACAGCTCCAGCACCCATCCCCCTTCGCCAAACTGCGGGATCTGGAACGGCACGGTGCCTTCAAACGGATTGAACAGCATCAGCACGTCGTGCCAGATGCCGTCCTCCTGCTGAAGATCCGGCCTGCTGATGGAGACCCCGAGCGTTGAGCCTTCATCCCACTGCTCGGCCTGCTGCGGACCGCCTCCGGCATTGAACCAGCGGATCTCCAGCCCGTCACGCCAGCTTTCACGGCGCAGCAGCGGCTGTTGCGCGCGAAGGGCAATGAGACGACGGGTAAACTCGCGCAGCGCGGCGTCGTTTTCGGAGAGCCCCTTCCAGTCGATCCACGAGATCTCACTGTCCTGGCAGTAGCCGTTGTTGTTCCCCTTCTGCGTGCGGCCAAACTCGTCCCCCGCCAGCAGCATCGGCGTGCCGTGGGAAAACAGCAGCGTGGTCAGGAAATTACGCTTTTGCCGCTCCCGGGTAGCGATGATGTCCGGGTTCTCGGTTGGCCCTTCCTCGCCGTAGTTGTACGAGCGGTTATCGTTATGCCCGTCGTTATTGTCCTCGCCGTTGTCGGCGTTGTGCTTCTCGTTGTACGACACCAGGTCATTCAGCGTAAAGCCGTCGTGGGCGGTGATAAAGTTGACGCTGGCCCACGGGCGACGCCCACGCAGATCGTACAGATCGCCGGAGCCGAGAAGCCGCGCGGCAAAGTCCGTGGAGACGTTGTCCCCCTTCCAGTACTCGCGAACGGTGTCGCGGTATTTGTCGTTCCACTCCCCCCAGCCCGGCGGGAATCCGCCCACCTGATAGCCGCCGGGGCCAATATCCCAGGGTTCACCAATCAGCTTCAGTCGGGATAAGACCGGATCCTGGGTCATGGCGTCGAAAAAACCGCCGCGCGGGTCAAACCCTTCGGGCTCGCGGCCCAGGATCGTCCCGAGGTCGAAACGAAAACCGTCTATGTGCATTGATTCCGCCCAGTAGCGCAGGGAATCCATCACCATCTGCAACACGCGCGGGTGCGAGGTGTTGACCGTGTTTCCCGTCCCGGTGTCGTTGATGTAGTACCGGTGCTGGTCGGGCAGCGTGCGGTAATAGCTGTAGTTATCAATCCCCTTAAACGAGAGCGTCGGGCCAAGCTCGTTCCCTTCCGCCGTGTGGTTGTACACCACGTCCAGAATGACCTCGATGCCCGCGTCATGATAGGCGCGCACCATATCGCGAAAGCCCTGGATCCCCGCCGGGCCGTAGTAGCGCGACGCCGGAGCAAAAAAGCCCAGCGTGTTATAGCCCCAGAAGTTCTTCAGGCCGCGGTCGAGCAGGTGCTGGTCGTCCGGGAACCAGTGAACCGGCAGCAGCTCCACCGAGGTAATGCCCAGGCTTTTGATGTAGTCGACCGAGGCTTTGTGCCCCATCCCCTCAAACGTCCCGCGCAGCTCGGGCGGAATGGCCGGGTTCATCTGGGTAAACCCTTTCACGTGGCTCTCATAGACAACGGTATGCGGCCAAGGGACGTTCGGCCGGTTGTTGTCCTGCCAGTCAAAGGCGTTCGGGTCGATAACCCTGCATTTCGGCGTAAACGGCGCGCTGTCGCGGGTATCAAAGCTCAAATCCAGCTCGTCATGCCCCAGCTCATAGCCGAAATGGGCGTCGTTCCAGTCGATGTCACCCACCAGTTCGCGAGCGTACGGGTCGATAAGCAGCTTATGCGGGTTAAAGCGATGACCATTTTCCGGGTCGTAGGGGCCGTAGACGCGATAACCATACAGCGCGCCCGGCTTCAGGTCAGGCACATAGCCGTGCCAGATCTCATGGGTATACTCCGGCAGCTCCAGTCGGGCGATTTCCGTTTTCCCGGACGGGTCAAACAGACAGAGCTCCACTCGTTCAGCGTGCGCGGAGAACAGCGCGAAGTTAACGCCCTTCCCGTCATAATTCGCCCCCAACTGCTGGCCATGACCGGCCCGAATTTCAAACGTTGTATCCTTTGCCATTTTCGTTCTCCACGATTATTCGCAGGTAAGCAGAACCAGTACACATCCCTTTTCTGACGTTAAATCCAGCGTCTTTTGCAGAATGCGGCTCTCACCGCTGAACAGATCCCGATAGCGCTTCCCGGCCAGTTCGTCGGGTATCGCCACCGTGGTATTGACCCACAGCTGATGATTATCCGTGATGCCAAAAACCAGACGCGGCACGGCGACAATCAGCGCCTCCTCGTCCTTAACGCGCGCATAAACAATCAGGTTCTCCTCCCGCTCGCCGGTGACCTTAAGCGGCAGCCAGTCGCCGTAGCGGAAAAGCGCGTCGTAGTGCGGTCGAAGCCGCAGCAGCGTGGCGGTAACAAACTGTTTGACCCGTCCGTCCCGCCAGCAGGCCGGGTTGTCAAACACCCCGGCATCCGCCGCGCTGAGGTGTTGCACCAGGGCCGGAAAGTCAGGCTCGCGTCGGTTATCCGGGTCGACCAGGCTGAAGTTAAGCGCCTCGCTGCCCTGATAAATATCCGGCACGCCGGGCGCCGTCAGCTTGATCGCCGTCTGGCTGAGGCTGTTCATCAGCCCGGCGCGAATAAAGGGCTGCATCGCCTCGCTGAAATCGTGCAGGAACGGGGTGTTGTTCGGCGAAAGCAGGTGCCGCGCGTAGCTCAACACCACGCTCTCATAGCTCTCGTTGCTGTCAATCCAGTCGGTGCGCTGTTTCGCCTCGCGCAGCGCTTTTTCGAGGAAGCCGAGGAACCGCGTTTCGAGTGCTTTAAGCCCTTCAGCGTCATCCGGTGACAGCGTGGCGGGCCAGACGCCCGCCAGCGCCTGGTAGATCATCCACGTATCGGCGGCGTTCGGCGCGGTGCCGTCGTTGAGAAAACGCACCTGGGTCTGGTTCATCTGCCGCCAGCGGGCCAGATTTTCCCCCCAGCGTTCCGGGGCTTCCGTCAGGGTGTAAAGGCGCGCCCGGGCATCTTCTCCGCGCTTGGTATCGTGCGTGGAGGTGCCCAGCAGCGCGTCGGGCTGACGGGCCAGACGAATGCGCATCTCCTGGTGGAAGCGGGATAAGGAAAACGCGCGCGGCGTCGGGTCGGCACCCACTTCATTGAGCGCAAGCTCAAGGTTGTGGCGAAAGAACAGCGTGTCTTCAACGGACTTCGCCATCAGCGGCCCGGTCAGCTGCTGGAAGCGGGTCCTGAACAGCGCGGCGCTCTCGCGGCATGCGTTCGGCAGGTCGCCGGTAAGAATGCGTACGATCAGGCTGAGCGCCGCTTCAGACGTCTCCACGCTGGCAACCACGCGGTTGAGCAGCGCCACGTCCGGCGGGGTTAACCCCTCGCGAGTGCCGTAGGTGCGGTAGACCGGAAACGCAATAAGCAGTTCGCGCAGCGCGTGGCGGATTTCCTCGCGCGGCAGCGCAACCTCATTGCGGCGGGCCAGATCCTCAGCAAGGTTTAGCAGCGTGGTGAATTCACCCTCGAAATTGCGATCGGTCATCAGGCCTTTGGCATCGCGCAGCTCCGCGTGGCGATCGACCGTCACGCCGAGCGTTTCGTCGTGGATTTTCTCCAGACGCGACAGGCTATCATCATCGACCAGCACTTCCGCCAGCGAGGCGATAAACTCGTAGCCGGTGGTACCGGATACCGGCCAGTCAGCGGGGAGCTGTTCCCCTTTGGCGAGAATCTTTTCGACCGTGATGTAGCAGTCGGGCCCGGCGGCCTGCCGCAGGCGCTGCAGATAGCCCAGCGGATCCGCCAGGCCGTCGACATGGTCAATGCGCAGGCCGTCCACCACGCCAGCGTGGACCAGCTCAAGGATCAGCCGGTGCGTATCGTCGAAGACCGCATCATCCTCAACCCGGACGCCGACCAGCCCGGTGATCTCAAAGAAGCGCCGCCATGAGAGCTGCTTCGGCGCCTCCCGCCAGGACATCAGCCGCCAGCTTTGCGCCTCGTGCAGCCCGGCAATGCTTTTCTCCTCGCTGTACGTGCCCGGGTTAAGCGGATACTCGGCGTCGTAGTAAACCAGTGCGGCCTCTTCCGTGACAGGGTCACGTTTTAGCGTGATGGCTCCCTTCTCCAGCTCCGCCTCAAAGGTGTCGCCGAGAAACGGCAGCGTCAGCGGCCTCGACCAGTCAATGTCAAAATAGTGCGCGTAGCGGCTTTGCTGGCCGTATTCAATCACGTCCCGCCACCAGAGGTTTTCCAGCGAGGTGGACATATGGTTCGGGACAATGTCCAGAATCAACCCCATACCGGCCTGCTTAAGCGCCGCGGCCATGCGGTCAAAGCCTTCTCGTCCGCCAATCGCGGGGTCGATTTCATTCGGGTTGGTCACGTCATAGCCGTGGGTAGACCCCGTCGTGGCAGTGAACACGGGCGACGCGTAAAGGTGGCTGATGCGGAGGTCCTTCAAATACGGCACCAGCGCCACAACGCGGTCGAAGGTCATGCCGTTACGGAACTG
Source organism: Enterobacter sp. PL1 (assembly GCF_945957325.1). Classification (NCBI taxonomy): domain Bacteria; kingdom Pseudomonadati; phylum Pseudomonadota; class Gammaproteobacteria; order Enterobacterales; family Enterobacteriaceae; genus Enterobacter; species Enterobacter sp. PL1. The sequence continues at coordinate 254,010 of NZ_CAMFKT010000001.1, read as the reverse complement.
AATACGGTACGTGGCGGAAGGGATCATAACGATGCTTCTCCATCAGCAAAGCGAACGACAATACCGTTCGGGGGTAAAACGTCGTTGAGCTCCGGCCAGGCGAAGCGCGTCTCCCCCGCGAGCGCGGGCAGGTCGACGGGCTTCGTTCCAATATTCAGCGCCAGAGAAAGCGTGCCTGACGGGAAGCGCCAGCTCACCGCCACCATGCCGGGCGCGGTCTTGAGCACATGGCCCTCAACGGCGCCGCCCGGATGCAGAAGCGGAACGATATAGCGATGGCGCAGCGTCAACAGATGGCGCGTATAGCGCAGCCACGTTTTGCCCTCGTCGGTGGCGATTTTGTTCCAGTCGAGCTTTGAGCGGATAAACGTGTTCACGTCGTTCGGGTCCGGGACGGTTTCATCGTGCCCGGCATGGCCGCTAAACTCTTTCGCGCGCCCTTCCCGCACCGCCTTTGCCAGTTCGCCGTGAAAGTCGGTGAAGAACAGGAACGGATGCGTTTCACCAAACTCCTCGCCCATAAACAGCAGCGGGATATGGGGGGAAAGCAGTAGCGCGGCAAGCAGCACCCTCGTTTTATCAGCCCCCGCGAGGGAGATAAGCCGCTCGCCCTGGGCGCGATTGCCGGTCTGATCGTGGTTTTGGATGAAATCGACGAAGAACTGCGGCGGCTGCGTGCGGCACTCCACGCCGCGGGATTCGCCGGTTTGCAGCGAAATCTCGCCCTGGTAGACAAACCCTTCCGCCAGCGCCCGGGCGAACTTTTTCTCCGGCTCAAAGGCAAAATCCTGGTAGTAGGCGTGCGTCTCACCGGTGGCAAATACGTGGGCGGCGTTGTGGAAGTCATCGTTCCACTCGCCGGTGAACAGCGGCGCGTTGCCCTGTTCATCGCGCGGATGCAGGAAAATCACGTTGCGGCTGTCTTCCGTGGTCAGGTGAACGTGACGATGCGGAATGGCCTCGCGAATTTTTGCGGCAATCTCCTCGAGAATATGCGTGTCCGAGCCGTCTTTAATCTGGTCGATGGCATCAAACCGCAGGCCATCCAGGCGGTATTCCGTCAGCCAGAAGAGCGGCGCGTCGGTCATGTACTGTCTCACCGGCTCGCGCTCGTAGGCGATGCCGTTGCCCCAGGGCGTCATCCGCTGTGCATCGAAAAACGCGGGCGACAGCAGAGGCAGATAGTTCCCCTCCGGGCCGAAGTGGTTGAGCACGATATCCAGCACCACGGAAAGCCCCAGCCCGTGCGCGGCGTCGATAAACGCGTGGAAATCCTCCGGCGTGCCGTACGCAGAGTGCGGGGCATACAGCAGCACCCCGTCGTACCCCCAGCCGCGGGAACCGCCAAACTGGGAGACGGGCATGACTTCAAGTTGGGTAATCCCCAGCTCCGCCAGATACGGCAGCTTGTCGATCGCCGCCCGGAAGGTGCCCTCCGGGGTAAACGTGCCGATGTGCAGTTCGTAAATGATCGTCTCTTCCCACAGCCGCCCTGCCCAGTCGCGGTTGACCGGCTGGTAACGTCGGGGATCGATCACCACCGAGGGTCCGTTAACGTCGCCCTTTTGCGCCCGCGAGGCGGGATCGGGCACCGCCGTGCCGTCCTGAAGAACAAACTGATATTCTGCACCGTGCCTGACGCCGGGGACGTCCGCCTGAAACCAGCCGTCGCCGGTTGCCGTCATCGGCACGTCGGTGGCGGCAAGACGTAGCGTAAGTTCTTTCTGTCCTTCTGCCCAGACGCGAAAACGTACAACGTCATCGGAAATAAACTCAGCACCCCACTGCTTTTGAAATGTCCTGAATTCCATTCATTGTCCTCGAATGACCCACATTTTACGCGGAACGAAGTACAAGCTTAGTTCAGGATTAAAAGTGCGTGAGCTCAGCGGATTTAACCGCTTCGTCTATTCTTTATGAAATAACTCACTAACGGGAATACTATGCAGATTCGAAAAGGACTCAATACCGACTTCGCACGCCTTGAATGCTGTGACTTTTCTTTCACCATTAGCCACATTGCCCGGGAGCCGTTTATCCACTGTGATTTGCATATTGAAGCCGTGGCAGAGCCGTGGATAAAAACCTACGAACTCGACATTCAAACGCTTGAAAATCACTGCGTTAATCCGGACGCCATATTTCTTGTCGCGGAAACGGACGACGGTGAAATAGCCGGATTTATTACCGCGTCAGTCGGCTGGAATAAATTTATTTCAGTAGATTATATTGCCGTTGAGCGCTCCAAACGCAGAACCGGCGCCGCGCATAAATTAATGGCCGCCGCGCACGTGTGGGCCCGCAGCGTAAACGCGCCGGGATTACGGCTTGAAACACAAAATGTGAACGTCTCTGCCTGCCTGTTTTACCGTCACTACGGATTTACCCTGGGCGGATACGATCGTTATCTCTACAACGCCCTACCGGAAAAAGACGAGGTCGCTCTGTTCTGGTATTACATGCTGGTCTAGCGGAAACACATTGCCACATCACGGTCATATTTCTGTCACTGAATTTCATTACGCTTTCGGGATTTTAACCACGGTGTTGAGGAAAGAAGTGTGAATTCAATGGCTAAGGCATTACTGCTGGCATTACCGGTTTTGAGTGCAACGGCAGCGGCGACGGCCGCGGAGCACGACCTGTGTGAACCGAAAGCGTACGAAATGGCGCTGCGCTATCAGCAGAAATCGGCAGAGATTATGGCCCTTCAGCTGCAAACCTATCGGTTTGCCACCGAGCGTTTTAACGAAAAGTTAAAGGATCTGAAAACGCCCGAAAATTACGCCGTGGTAATGGACCTGGATGAAACGGTACTGGATAACACCCCTCTGCTGGTGCGCGACATGGAGCAGTGTCACGACTATACGAAATGGGACACCTGGAGCGACTGGGAAAAACAGGGAAAACCCGGCTTAATTCCGGGGGCGAAAGCGTTTCTTGACCACGTGAATCAAAGCAAGGTCCGCATCTACTATGTCTCGGATCGTATGCAGGAAAACAAAGCCGACACGCTGAAGACGTTAAACGCTCTCGGCCTGCCGCAGGTATCTGACGAAAGCGTGCTGCTGGATACGGTCAGCAAGGAAGAGCGCCGTCAGAGCATCCTCAAAAAGCAGCAGATCGTGATGCTGTTCGGCGACAGCCTGCCGGATTTCGCCGTGCAGTTTAAAAACAAAAAGCCGAGCGAACAGCAGCGTGAACTGGTTGAGGCCAGCGCGGACCACTTCGGCAACGACTGGATTGTGCTGCCTAATGCCGCTTATGGCTCATGGTCCAAAGCCACGCCGGACAGCTGGAACGCACCGCTGAAAAAATAATGTCTACGGGCCGGGAAAGCTATCGCGCGCCTTCCCGGCCCTTCGGTTTCCTATCCATCCCGTTTATAGGTCCTATCATTTCTGGGCAGGTTCTTATAATTTTACGGAGCAGTAAGATGAGCACTTTCAAAGGAGACTCGTATGCTTACCGTGAAAAAACTTGCTCTTTCCACGCTGATTTCCAGTTCACTGCTTTTCTACCCTGCGCTCCAGGCCTCTGCTGAAACGCCGCAGCACGTCGTTAAACAACCGGCGGGCGGTTACAGCGTGCAGGTCGGCGACGTGCTTGTCACCTCGTTTACCGACGGGACCGTCGCGCAGGATCTGCACAAGCTGCTGCGCCGGACAACGCCGCAAAACATTGATGCGCTGCTCGCAAAAAACTTTCAGACCAACCCGGCTGAGGTCTCCATCAACGCTTTTCTGATTGCGATACCCGGACATAAAATCCTGGTGGATACCGGCTCGGGCCAGCTCTTTGGTCCTGATACCGGCGGACGTCTGGTTGAGAGCCTCGCCACGCAGGGGATAAAGCCCGAGGACATCACTGAAGTCCTGCTGACCCACGCCCACTCCGATCATGCGGGCGGCCTGGTGAAAGACGGCAAGGTAGTGTTCAGCAACGCGCGCGTTTTCGTTGGCAAACCGGACATCGACTTTTTCTTTAACGACGACAATCAGAAGAAAACCGGCTACGGCAAGAACTACTTCGATGTCGCGCAGAAGACCTTAAAACCCTACCTTGACGCGGGGAAAGTGGTGCCGTTTAGCGGCACATCGGAGATTCTTCCGGGGCTTACCGGCACGGTTCATCCCGGACACACGCCGGGTTCAGCCTTCTACACCCTGACAAGCAAAGGCGAGAAGATCACCTTTGTCGGCGACATCATTCACGCCGCGGCGGTCCAGTTTCCGCAGCCTGCGGTGACCATCACCTACGATGAAGATGAGAACAAAGCGGCAAGCGTACGCGAGCATGCGTTCGCTGACTTTGTGAAAAATAAAGACCTCATTGCCGCGCCCCATCTGCCTTTCCCGGGCATCGGCTATGTGACGAAAGGCGAGAAAGGCGGCTATGCCTGGGTCCCTGTGACCTATACCAACCGGGACGCCAGCAGCGCGAAATAAGATGACGCGGATATCTGACATGGACATAGACCTGCTCCTGACGCTGGACGCCCTGCTTCAGGACAGGAACATCACCCATGCGGCCGCGCGGCTGGGCATCAGCCAGCCCGCGTTGTCCGCTCGTCTCGCGCGTCTGCGCACGCTGTTTGGCGAACCGCTGTTTATCCCCTCCCCGCATGGACGCGGGGTGTTACCCACGCCGCGCGCGGAAGCGCTCAGGCCGCAGGTGACAGGCGTGCTGCGCGGCATCAGCGCGATGTTTGCGCCCACCGCGTTTGACGCGCAAACCAGCAGCCGGACCTTTGTCATCGCGCTGCATGAAAACCCGGCGCTGATGCTCGGCACCGCGCTGCTTAACCAGGTGGGTACCGATGCTCCCGGTATTCGCCTGCGCTTCGCCCTGCCCGAGATGGCTGACCTGCCGCAGCAGCTGGAGAACGGCGATGTGGATCTCTACATCGGCGTGAGCGCGGGCGCTCATGACGGCTGGGTGAGGCGCAAACTCCTCGACGACGCGTTTGCCACCGCCCAGCGTAAAGGCCATCCGCGCGGAACGGGTGCGTTAGATCTGGAAAGCTACTGCGCGCTTTCCCATCTGGTGGTGTCGTCGGCGGGCGATCCGTTTACTGGATTTGTCGACCAAACTCTTGCCGGGCTGGGCTATCAGCGACACGTCGCCATGTCCACCCAGAGCTACGCCATGGCGCCGCCGCTGGTTGCCGGTACCGACCTGGTCTGTACCCTGCCGGAACGGATGCTGCGACGGTTCGCCAGCACGCTGGATATTTTTCCACCGCCGCTGCCGCTCCAGCCGATTACCATCAACATGTACTGGCACCCGAAAAACAGCCAGGATCCGGCGAATGCCTGGCTGCGCGAGCAGCTCCTGCGGGCCGCCGGACGTCAGGTGTGATCGAGGGTAACCAGAAACTTTTTAAGCACTTCTGAGCGTATAATCCGGTGGCAAACCAGGGTGAGTTCGCTCTCCCGCAGCCGGTCGAGGATGTCCACGTAGACGACGTTCTCGACGCTCACCGCCTTTGCCGACGCGGGAAGCAGCGCCAGCCCAAACCCTGCCGAAACCAGGCTGATGACCGTGGGCACGTCGGTCGCGTTTTGCACCACGTCCGGCTGAAAGCCCGCCCCGCTGCAGGCGTCATAGAAGTACTGCTCCAGCCCCATTCCCTCCGGGTCGCGCAGGGAGATCCATTTTTCGTCTTTCACCGACGAAAGCGTCAGCGCGGCGGACCCGGCCAGCGGATGCTGACGATACAGCGCCAGCACCGTTTTCTCCGAGGCGAACGGGCGGCTTTGCAGATCGTCCGGCAGCGACGGCAGCGGCGCGCGGATGATGGCCACATCCAGCTGGTTGCTCTGCACGGCGGCGTAGAGCGTCTGCACGTTTCCCGTCATCAGCGACATGGTAATGGCGGGCCAGCGGCTGTGCATCTGGCGCAGCGCGGCGGGCAGCCTGCCGTCAAACATCGCGCTCGACACGCACCCGAGGTTTAACACACCCTGCTCGCCCCGTGCCGTTTGTCTGGCGTCCAGCACCGCCTGTTCGGTCAGCGAGATGGCAAGCCGGGCTTTCACGAGAAATGCTTCGCCCGCGGGCGTCAGGGTCAAGCGGCGGTTCGCCCGGCTGAAAAGCGTGACGCCTAAACGTTCTTCCAGGGCCTTTATCTGCTGACTCAGCGCCGGCTGCGCCATGTTCAGACGCTCCGCGGCCCGGTGCATATGGAGCTCTTCGGCCACGACGATGAAGTGGCGCATCTGGCGAAACTGCACGAGACGACCCCCTGAATTGATATGAATTTACTTATCAATTTAACAGTAATGATGCAATTGATGCTATTGGTCATTGCCATAAAAATGGAGGTATTCAACCGAGGGAGGAAAATATGGAAAACCAGATTAACGATCTCCGCAGCGCCATCGCCTTACTGCAGCGCCACGAAGGGCAGTACATTGAAACCGATCGTCCGGTCGATCCCAATGCGGAGCTGGCGGGCGTCTACCGCCATATCGGCGCAGGCGGCACGGTCAAACGTCCAACCCGCACGGGCCCGGCCATGATGTTCAACAGCATTAAGGGCTATCCGCACTCCCGCATCCTGGTGGGCATGCACGCCAGCCGCGAGCGCGCGGCGCTGCTGTTGGGCTGTGAGCCTTCGGAACTGGCAAAGCACGTCGGCCAGGCAGTCAAAAAGCCGGTTGCGCCGGTTGTCGTCCCGGCCTCGCAGGCCCCCTGTCAGGAGCAGGTCTTCTACGCTGACGATCCTGACTTCGACCTTCGCAAGCTGCTTCCGGCCCCGACCAACACGCCGATTGATGCGGGTCCGTTCTTCTGTCTGGGGCTGGTGCTGGCAAGCGATCCGGAAGACAGCTCGCTGACGGATGTCACCATCCACCGCCTCTGCGTTCAGGAGCGCGACGAGCTTTCCATGTTCCTTGCCGCCGGGCGCCATATCGAAGTCTTCCGCAAAAAAGCGGAGGATGCCGGAAAACCGCTGCCGGTGACGATCAACATGGGTCTCGACCCCGCCATCTACATCGGCGCGTGCTTTGAGGCCCCTACCACGCCGTTTGGCTACAACGAGCTGGGCGTCGCCGGGGCGCTGCGCCAGCAGCCGGTTGAGCTGGTACAGGGCGTGGCGGTCAAAGAGAAAGCCATCGCGCGGGCGGAGATCATCATCGAAGGTGAACTGCTGCCGGGCGTGCGCGTGAGAGAGGATCAGCATACCAATACCGGCTACGCGATGCCGGAGTTCCCGGGCTACTGCGGCGAGGCGAATCCCTCCCTGCCGGTGATCAAAGTGAAAGCCGTGACCATGCGAAACCACGCGATCCTGCAAACGCTGGTGGGACCGGGGGAAGAACATACCACGCTGGCCGGACTGCCGACCGAGGCCAGCATCCGCAATGCCGTAGAGGAGGCTATTCCGGGCTTCCTGCAAAACGTCTATGCCCATACCGCGGGCGGCGGCAAGTTCCTCGGGATATTGCAGGTGAAAAAACGCCAGCCGTCAGACGAAGGACGTCAGGGCCAGGCGGCACTCATCGCCTTAGCCACCTATTCGGAGCTGAAGAACATTATTCTGGTCGACGAAGACGTGGATATCTTCGACAGCGACGACATCCTGTGGGCGATGACCACCCGCATGCAGGGCGATGTGAGCATCACAAATATTCCGGGGATCCGCGGCCACCAGCTGGATCCGTCCCAGTCGCCGGATTACAGCACCTCGATTCGCGGCAACGGCATTTCCTGCAAGACGATCTTCGACTGCACGGTGCCGTGGGCGCTGAAGGACCGCTTCGAACGGGCGCCGTTTATGGAGGTTGACCCACGCCCGTGGGCGCCAGAACTGTTTGCTGACAACACGAAATAGAAACAGCACGCGTATGGCCCGCAGGTCATACGCTGATTTTCTTTTCAAGCGTGGCAATATTTTCACCCGCCGCTCGCTCCACCGAGAAACGATCGACGCTCAGCAAAATGAGCATCAGCCCCCTGCCGCTCTCCAGCAGCGGCGAGATTTCACAAAAACGATCTCGCCTGGCGGCCTCAAGCCGCGCCAGCGGGAACGCGTCGCCCGCGTCGGTAAAAACAATGCAGACGTCGCTGTCGCGGATATCGAAGCGTACGCTGAATATGCGCGAGGCATCCTCATGCAGCGCGTGCCGGATGATATTCGTCGCCACCTCACAGACGGCGAGATCGAGCGCGAAACGCCACTCATCATCTACGGGAAGCGCGCTCAGCCGCGCTTCCAGCCAGCCGGCCAGCGGCGTCAGGGAACCGAGCACCGCCGGAAATTCTGCCTGCACCGGCGTCTGCATCTACTGCCCCAGCTGCGCAAGCGCGCTGCTTTTGTCCGGATAGATGCGGAATATGCGGTCCATGCGGGTCAGGGTGAACATGTTCATGATCCCGGGGTTCAGGGAGCACAGCGCCATGTCGCCTTTCCCGTTCATCAGCTTAAACAACGACACCAGCATTCCCAGCCCGCTGCTGTCGATAAAATCCACTTTGCTGAAGTCGACAATCAAAGCCTTGCGATCGTCGCCAATTTCTTCCGTCACGGACGCTTTAAACGTCGCGGCAACGGAGGCATCCAGCCGCCGGACTGCGGGCGTGAGGATGTTGGCATGCGGTAGTCGTTCAGTGTTAATAATCATTCTGTTCTCCCTGACGCTCGATCACGAGCAGTGAAACGTCATCGGTTAAGGCGGTCGGTTCATCACGATTTGCGTTGCGCCAGCCGGTCAGGTGGTCACCGAACCGCGCCAGGAGCAGGTCAACCGGAAGTCGGGCATGGTCATGAAGCCAGCGTTCGAGACGCTGCGGGCCAAACTGCTCGCCGCTGACGTTCTCACACTCCGTAATACCGTCACTGAATAAGCATAAGCGATCCCCCGGATTGAGGGTAAACGCGACGTCCTCCCAGCTGAGGTCAGGCATCAGCCCGACCGGCGGGCCGCCATTGCCCACGGACGTGACGGCGCTGTCTGCGTTCACAATGACGGGAGTTGGATGCCCGGCCTGACACAACACCCCTCGTCCGCTCTCGGGGTCGATCACCCCGTAGATAATGGTGAAATAGCTGGTAATGTCGCTCTCTTCACTGCAAAAGCGGCTGTTCAGGATTCCGATCACCTCCGCAGGCGACTGAATGCCGCCCTGATCGGTAAACAAAAAACGGTCTACCACCCGGCCATGTAAGAACTGACGCGCCACCGCGAGGGACATCATCGCGGCCCCCACGCCGTGACCGGACACATCCACGCAATAGAACCCAATGTGAGAATCGAGTGGAAAAATATTGAACACATCGCCTGAGACCCACGCAGACGGCATGAAAAGCCAGTCGGAAAAGTAGTTCCCAAAGCGTAAGCGGTGCGAAGGCAGCACGGAGTGCTGAACGCGCGCCGCGAGTTCAAGATCCTGTTCAATCTGATGCAACGCTTCACTCAGGCGCTTGTTGTGCGCCGCGAGGGTCGCTTCCAGCGTTAAAATACGGACCCCGGCGTGCAGACGCGCCCGCAGTTCATCCTGCTCGACCGGCTTGCTTAAAAAATCATCGGCTCCGGCATCAAAGCCCTGCGTTAAATCCCCGGCATTTTCGCGTGCCGTGAGCAGAATGACATAGACGTAGTGGCCAAACTGACGGTTGCGGATGGTCTGACAGAGCGTGAGTCCGTCCATTTCCGGCATGTCCCAGTCGCTTATCACCATGCTGATCGGCTGGCTGGACAGTGTTTCCAGCGCGGCGACGCCATTTTCCGCCTCGCTCACGATATACCCCCACTGGGTGAGCATTCGGGAGAGTAACCGACGATAAATCAGCGAATCTTCAACGATTAACACGTGCAGCGCCGACATACATCCCTCCTAAAGCGGTAAGAACCAGATGAGGCTCACGGTCCCTTCCCTGAATTTTGCATTCCCGTTGCCGTGCCCCGGATAGCGCGTTCCCGCATAGTTCGCGTACTGGATGGAGAACGAACCCGGCGTATAGCCGGCATAACCGAAGCTGTAGCTGTAATCGCCGTTCCAGGGCTGCTGCTGGCTGCTGTCCGGGAACCAGAATGCCGTCGCGCGAACGAAGAAATGTTGTTTGAAGGTGTAGCCGCAGCCGCCGAGCATGACGTTTTTATTTTTGCGGATGTCATCGCTGCTGAGGTCGTAGTAGCGCGGCACCCAGCTGTACCCGACCTGGCAAATGATGGAATCCCCTTTATTAATCAGGAGCGTGTTTTCGACCGGTTTCGGTAGCGAAAACTTGTAGGCCAGCGTGAAGGCGCCCTGTTCGAAATAGGTGTGTCGTCGGCTGCCCGATGTCCAGAAATGGTTATCGCCGTAGTTGCTGTAAACCAGACTGACGGTGTTGGCGTGCCAGTCATCGTAGCCGAAGCTGTAGCGAAAATCGGCGGTGTAGCGGCTGGTGTCTCTGACCGGCAGTCGGGACGTAATGTTGGCAAACCAGAAGCTGTAGGGGGAATACTGAAGGCTGAGATTCAGCGTCTGGTTAATCTTTTTCTTTTCCGTGGCGGTGTCTGAACTGTTAGGAATGCTCATCCACTGCTCTTTCAGTCCCGAGCTAAAGCTCAGCGCACCTGAGAATTTCTTGTCGTTACCCGAGAACAGGCGCCCCCAGCGGCTGGTAAAGACGCCAGCCTGAACAGGTTCACCGTTCTTGTCGCGCAGGGATTCATTTTCACTGCTTTTCGCCGCCTCTGCGGCGGGGATCGCGGCGAGCAGCACGCCCGCCAGAAGCCATTTTTCGCGCATAACCGCCATCCTTAGTTAGGTATCCAGCGTGCGCCGACGTCGTATTTTGCCATCAGCCACAAAATACCCAGTGCCGCCGCATGCACTAACGTGTTCTCTATCCAGGCATGTCGCCATAAGTCGAAGGTGATGAACTGGCTCACCAGCAGCACCACGTACACATGCAAAATAAAGGTATAAAGCGAGTGCTGGCCGAGCGGGATCAGGAACCATCCCAGCAGGCGATTGAGCGGCGTCCAGCAATACGTCAGCACCAGGTAGACGGTGACCATCAGGGCAATATCGTTTAACACCCTCACCGGGCCCAGCCCGTTCTTCGCCGCCCAGGTTTGATAAAACGAATTGAAGCTGTCAGGCGGGATGACGTGCATCAGCAGCGCGGGCGGCATAAACGGGTTGGTATGGTTCTGGGCGACAAATCCCAGCACCAGCGACACCATGACCAGCGCCACTACCACCCCTTTCCCCGGAGGCGTCCGGGCGAAAGAGAGCAGTTCGGCTTTATACCAGCCGCTGGCCATCCCCAGCACAAAGATGAACTGCCAGGCGAGCAGTGGGAAGGCAAATTCGAACTCCGACGGCGTCAGCCGAAGCGGCCACCGCTGCCACAGGCTGTACACCAGCAGCGACAGCCCCAGCAGCCACCAGACTTTCCCTTTCTGCAACATCCCTAAAAAAAGGGGGCTAAAGAGCAGCAAAAAGATATACAGCCCCAGAATCTGCGTCTGATGGGGGCCGATCTGCAAATAGAGAATAATGTTGAACCAGGTCTCTTTAATTTGCGGCGTAACCGGATAAAGCGACCAGCTTTCACCCGAAAAACGGTCGGTAAAATGGGTGACCTCGAAAACATTAATATGTGGGATATAGGCCAGAAGAATAAACGACACTATGATAATGATATTTACACGATATATTTTCCATGCCCTGAGATAAAGCCCCCAGGAAACCGTGAGCAAAACCACTTTTTGCAGACGCGCGCGGTTCAGCATGCCAAGCATAAACCCCGAGAGAATAACAAAACCTTCTGCGCCGGTTGTTAACCCAAAACGCTCCCAGGAGAATATATTAAATACCGACATCACCTCCGTATGCGCCACGACCATCATGACGAGGGCAATGCCGCGCATAAAGTCGATTCTCAGGTCCCGGGCACCTGCAACGGCATACCGCCATGCTGTTGATTTAGCGTCATCTTCTTGCGCTACCGACGGCGCAACATGGCTCATAGGGTGTCCTTTGCCTGAAAACGAAAATTAAGGTCTAAATAAAGTAGATAGCCTAAAGGAATAATAACCGCAATTTATCGACGACCGATGAAACATCATTAAGCAGAATTTAAGCTGAATTAACCACCGCTAAATATTAATAAAAACGTGGCTGGACACTTTTATTCGGCGTTCTACACTTATCTTAAATCTTGTTTAATCGCTATTTTCTTTCGCTTTTGGGCAACTGTCTGCGCAGCAGAATGGGTCTGCATTTTCACGGAATCAGGAACGCCGGAACTATGGATTTTTATTTTTCCCGTTTTGAACATCGTCGTCCTCCGGAACCGTTAACAACACCGCGCTGGGTCATGTTCACCTGGCAGGTGTTAGCGGTCGCGGCGCTTATTCTGGGTGCCAATTATATTTACTGGCGCTGGACCGCCTCCCTGAATACTGACGCATTATGGTATGCCATTCCGCTGGTCCTTGCCGAAACCCTGGCGTGGATTGGCACCGTGCTGTTTACCATCAATTTATGGAAAGAACAGGATCCTCCTCAGAGTCCGCCGCCCGGCGAAATTAACGAATGCCTGTCGCCTGAGGAGGCCGTAGAGCCCCGTCCCGTCAAGGTGGATCTGTTCATTGCCACCTACTCCGAAGACACCGAGCTGGTCAGGCTGTCCATTCGCGACGCCCTGAAGATGGCGTACCCGTTCCCGATTGACTACCGCATCCACGTGCTTGATGATGGCCGCCGCCCGGAGATGAAAGCCGTTTGCGAAGAAGAAGGCGTTAACTATATCACTCGCCAGACCAACATCGGCTTTAAGGCCGGCAACCTGCGCAACGGCCTTGAGCAAACCGACGGCGATTTTATTGTTATCTGCGACGCCGATACCCGCGTATTTCCCACCCTGCTCAGCCATACGCTGGGTTATTTTCGCGATCCGGACGTGGCCTGGGTACAGACGCCGCAGTGGTTCTTCGATCTTCCGGAAGGAGAAAACCTGTCGCGCTGGGGCCAGCGAAAAGCCGGAAAAGTGGGCTACGGTCTGGGCTGGCTGATTCAAAAGTGTGTTGGCCCGATCACGATTGGCCGCGACCCGTTTTTTAACGATCCGCGCATGTTCTATGACGTGATCCTGCGGCGGCGCAACTGGGCGAACGCGGCTTTCTGCTGCGGCGCAGCGTCCATTCACCGTCGCGAGGCGGTCATGCAGGCCGCGCTAAGAAGCTATGTCTGGTCCGTCGAAGAGGAGATCCATCGTCATACGCGCGACATTCGCGATGAGGAGACCCGGGACGCGCTGCAGAATGCAATGCGTCCGCACGTGGCGTTTGACACCGAGCTTACCCCCTACAAATTCCACGTCTCGGAAGATATTTACACTTCGGTGCTGCTGCACGGTGACGCCGCACGACGCTGGCGCTCGGTTATGCATCCGCGGGTTGAGTCGAAGATGCTCTCTCCGCAGGATATGCTCACCTGGATGATCCAGCGCTTTAAGTACGCCGCCGGTTCGCTGGATATTTTGTTTCATGACAACATCTTCAGCCGTCGCCGCTTCAGGCTCTCTCTGCCCCAGACGCTGATGTATGCCACCACCTTCTGGTCTTACATGGCCTGCGTGTGGAACACGGTGTTTTTGATTTCGCCCATTATCTATCTGTTTACCGGCATTCCGCCGGTGTCCGCCTGGTCGACGCCGTTCTATCTCCACTTTCTCCCTTTTTTTATCTTCTCTGAACTGGCGTTTATGTTCGGCACCTGGGGGATCTCGGCCTGGGACGGCAGGGCCTCATACCTTTCCTTCTTTTCCATGAACCTGCGCGCGCTCAATACGGTGCTGCGGGGCGAGCAGATCAAATTTCACGTCACGCCAAAAGAGCGGCAGACGGGCCGTTTTCTCTACCTGGTGAAGCCGCGACCCTCGCAGGGCTTATCTGGGGCGGTATTCAGGTGGCGCGTGGACAGGTGGACGACCCCTCCGGCTACGTCATCAATATTTTCTGGGGAGGGGTGAACATCGCCGCCATGCTGCCGCTGATTTTCGCGGCCATGTGGACGCCCGCTGAAGAGGACGAGGTCACTCAATGAGGATACGTGATGCCCTGCTGCCCGCGCGCAGCTACCTCACCATTTTGCTCGGCTTCCTGATCGGCTTTGCCATTGTGGTCTGGGTGGAGAAACAGATGCCCACGCGCGTGGAAAGCAGCGGCGGCATCGCGCTCAGTAAAGACTTCCCGCCGCTGCCCACAACACGGGCGCTGACCTATGACGAAGCCATCTGGGCGCGGGTCGCCTGGCAATACTACGTGAATAATACCCAGCCAAACGGCCTGGCGAACGCCAGCGACGGTGAGCCCTGGCTGAGCCTCTGGAGCGTGGGAAGCTACCTCTTTGCGACCGCTGCCGCAGAGCAGCTCAATATCATTTCCGCCGATGAGTTTGACGAGAGGGTCAGCACCGCCGTGTTCACGCTGGGGCAACTGCCGCTCAATGACAAAGGTCTCCCCGCCGCCTATTACCATGCGGACACGCTCAAGATCCTCGGCAAACCTGACGCCTCCGCAATCGGTCTGAGCCGGCTGCTGACGGCATTACAGACCCTGCTGTGGCGCTATCCCCAGCACGCGGCGGCCATCCGCGATTTGTTGAGCGTGTGGCGCACCGCGGCGCTGATTGAAAATAACACCCAAAGCCAGGCTGCGGTGCCGCTCCACCACTGGACGCTGGCCGACGATGAACAGCGGGACACTTTTGGCTACCGTCTCTATGCCAGCCATACGCTGCGCCTGATTGACAGCGCGGCAGGACTCGCGGTGACCAACCCGCCTGAAGGGCAAAAGATGATCGATCTGGATGGCGTAATGGTGCCCGATGAAGGGCTTCGCACGCCCTGGGGCAAGCAAACCTCGCTGATCAGTCTCCCCTATCTGTTAACCGGTCTTGAGCTGGGCTTTGATGCGCAGAGCGCTGAAATTGCGTGGCGGATTATGCAGATCCAGCAGCGGCGCCACGGCCTGCGCGCGCCAAAACCCCCCGTCAGCACGGATTATGCCGAACCCGCGCCGGATTACGTTAACGATCTGCCGGACAGGCAGCCGGTACAGGCGCGTAACCTGCGCGACGAGGTGCCGGAGAAAGTGGCGATGACCTCCACCCGCACCGCGTTTGCCTGGTATGCCCTGTTCCGCAACAGCTGGAGCGAAGCGCTGCGCCAGCAGGTTCTGCCGCTTCAGGTGCCGGGTAAAGGCTGGCAGCGCGGGTTAAATCTCAACAACAGCGTCAATGCCGTCGTGGACGCCGATACCAATGCCATTGTGCTGGAAAGTCTGTCTTACATCGCGCATGGCCAGATGCTCTGTCTGGCCTGCCTCTACACATCCCCCTCAGCAGGAGCAACGCCATGAAGCCACGATCCCCGATCCTTTTCCACCTGCTCACGGGAATAACGATCTGCTGGCTGGCGCTATCGACCGTGCGTGCGGACACCGAGCTGCCTGCATCAGGTTACTCCCCGCGCAGCGGCGAGCTGACGGCCCGGGAGATGACCATCGCCAAAAACGCCTGGCAGTATTTCGTCACCAACTATCAGCCCTCGACGGGCCTGGTGAATGCGGTCAACAAATATCCCTCCACCACCATGTGGGACAGCGCCTCCTATCTGGCCGCCCTGACGGCGGCGCGCGAGCTCGGGATCATTGATAAAGCGGAATTTGACCGCCGGATGCTGAAGTTTCTCGCCACGTTAAACACCCTGGTACTGTTCCGCAACGAGCTGCCCAACAAGGCCTATAACACCATCAGCGGCCAGAAGGTGGACTACACCAACAAGCCCGGCGAAATTGGCTTCTCGGCGCTGGATATCGGGCGAATGCTGGTCTGGCTGAAAATCATCAAGGAGCGTTACCCGGAATACGGCAACAGCATTGATAACGTGGTGCTCGGCTGGGATTTCAGCCACGCGATCGACCCCTGCGGCACGCTGTACGGAGCCTATCTGGAGAACGGCCAGCCGAAGTACGTTCAGGAAGGTCGACTGGGCTATGAAGAGTACGGCGCGGCCGGTTTCCAGCTGTGGGGGTTTAATACCTGCAAAGCCAGCCGTCCGCAGCCTTACGAGCTGGCCGAGATCTACTGCGTGCTGGTCCCGTACGATACGCGCGACCCGCGCAACACGTCGCAGCATAACTACGTGGTGACGGAATCCTACCTGCTCTACGGGCTGGAGTTCGGCTTTGATAAACCGACCGACCGGGATAACGCCCCGCGCGACTACTCCCTGACGTGGATGAAAAACTTTGCCGACCGCGTTTATCAGGCTCAGGAGAACCGCTATACCATTACCGGCGTCCTGACCGCGCGCTCCGAGCACCAGCTCGATAAGGCGCCTTACTTCGTCTATGACACCGTCTTCAGCGACGGGTACAACTGGAACACCATTACCGATAAAGGCCAGTTCGTCCCTAACGCTGCCGCGATTTCGCTGAAGGCGGCGCTGGGCATGTGGGTGCTGTGGAACTCCCCCTATACCGACCGCCTGCTGAACACCATTGAGAATGCCAACGAAGAGGGAAAAGGCTACTACGAAGGGCTGTATGAAAACGGCGACGGGCCGATCAAAGAGTTCACCGCGAACAATAACGGCATCATGCTGGAGGCCCTGTTGTTCAAAAAAGAGGGGAAACTGCTGGCCTTCAACACCGACAACCCGAAGAGCAAGGATTTTGCCCCGTCTCTGTGGGATCGAAAGCTGCTCGATCAGTTTGAAGAGAACAACGCGCTGCGCAGCCGCCCGTTCCTTGCCAGCACCCCGGCCGTAAAAAGCTGGTGCGACCGGACCGGCGTCACGCAGCGTACCAAACCCGCCTGCCAGGCCTGTCAGTGCGCGTCATGCAGCGTGGACGAGCCCGTTAAACTGCCTCCGGTGACTGCGCAATGCTTAAAACCATAGCCAGAGGTCTTGCGGGATTACTCCTTGCAGGCGCGATCGTCTTTGCGCTGTTTGCCCATCAGGGCGCAGGCTGGCGCTGGCTCATCAGTGGCGGCTGGCACTCCAGCGCGCGTATTGCCGCCCTGACGCCGGAAGAGCAGACGTGGGCGGCGATCGCCTGGCGCTATTTCGTCAATAATACCCAGCCGCAAACCGGGCTGGTCAACGGCAGCGACAAACAGCCCCGCGTCACGCTCTGGCAAATGGGCGATACGCTTATCGCCCTGCTGGCGGCCAAAGAGCTGGGGTTGATTGAGGAGGCCGAGTATGACGCTCGCCTGACGCGGCTGATGGGCACCCTCAACCGCCTGATGCTGACCGAGGCCCGGACGCCCGGGCGACTCTATTCCAGCCAGACGGCGACGCCGATCGACTTTAGCGGCAAGCCCGTTAAAAATGGCTGGTCCGCGCGCGATATGGCGCGTCTGATGCTCGCCCTGCGCCTCACCGCAGAGCGGGAACCGCAGTACAGCGAATACCTCGATAAAATCATCCTGCGCTGGAATTTCTGTCCGGTCATCGACGGCGAAGGCGAACTGTGGTCATCTTCCCTGCAAAACGGCCAGCCGGTGGTGCGCGAGGAGCTGCGCCTGGGCGAGAGCGAATATGCCGCAACGGCGTTTCAGCTGTGGGGGTTTTCCCCGGAGAAAGCGTTTACGCCCCCGGCGCACCACGTCATCATCGCCCAACGGCGTCTGGCTGTTGATGCCCGGGATCCGCGCACCACGTGGCAGCCCTCCCTGATCACCACCCTTCCCTATATGCTGCCGGGCCTGGAGTTTGGCTGGGAGCCCGAAGGCGTTGCGGTCGATCGGCAAAAGCACCTGCGCAAGCAGGCCGAAAACGTCTGGCTGAGCCAGAAGACCCGCTGGGAGACCGATAAAATCCTGACGGCCAGGGCAGATTTCTCGCTCTCTCAGGCGCCCTGGCATATCCAGGATACGGTCTGGGGAAATGGCTATGCCTGGAACTCTGTCGGCGACGATGGCCGGGACTACACCCGTTTCGCGCAGGTATCGACCAAGGCGGTCTTTGCCCTGTGGGCCCTGTGGGACACCCCGTACACCGACGTGCTGATGGCGGTGACAAAGCATCTTAACGATCCGCAAAAAGGCTGGTACGAAGGCCGCCAGGAAGCCACGGGCGATACTAACGCAGCGCTCACCCTTTCCACCAATGCCACGGTGCTGGAAGCCCTGTTCTTTAAACACAACGCGGGCCCCCTGTTTGACGCCCGCCGGGCTAAAAAAGAGAGCTACTTTACGCGCCGTGTGGCAGATGACTATACGCCCGTCGGGCACTGTCTACCGGGCGAAAACGCAGTAAGGAGGACGCCGTGAAATTTTACCGCGATCTGTTTGAATCCAGTCTGAACCGCGTCTTTCCGGATAATGATAAAACGGCGTTTTTTCAGACGTTCTATGACGCCTTCGTCCATATGTCACCCGAGACGGAGCAGCATTTTTCTCGCCTGCCGGATAGCGAGGGTCAGCAGACTCTGTTTAAGAGTTTCTTCGCCATGCTTGCGGTAGACGGCGCGTTAATCGTGCCTGATTTCCTCGAGCGCCTGGCGCGGGAGCAAAGCGACGACGGTCTCCACCTCCCGCCGCGTTTTTTCGCCCTGTGGCGCGAAGCGATGTTGAACACCGTGAGCCTGCGCGATCCGCAGTGCGACGATGAGATCCTGACGGCCTGGGCCATGGCGATCGCGCCCGGGCTGGAATACCTGCGCCGACAGGCAGAACTGCACTACCGCGCGTAGGAGGATCACGATGAGCGCATTCACGTACGATCTTAACGCGCTGCCGGCCGCCGTCATGATTTATGACGCCGAGGAACGCCTGCAGGCCTGGAATCACAACGTGGCCCTTTTTTATCCGGTCATCACCCCGTGGCTGAAGGTGGGCACAACGCTGGCGTCGCTGGCGGAACGCTTTATCGACGCCGTTTACAACGTCGACCCTGGCCTTCGCCAGACGCTGCGCGAGTCGATCGTGCGCAACTGTCGGCAGGATAAACACTGCGAAGTGCGGCAGGCAGGCCAGCGGCGGATCTTCGTCCAGCACCAGCGCCTTGCGGACGGCGGCATTGTCAGCCTGCACAGCGATGTCACGGAGCTGGATGAAGCGCAGCGGGCGCGTCATCAGCTGCATGACGATTTTCTGCTGACGGCAGAATCCATCCATATCGGGATCTGGGACTGGCAGGTGTCTGGCGACACGCTCCAGGTCAACGATACCCTGCTTGCCATGCTGGGCCAGTCGCGCACCCAGTGGCGATATCCGGTGCGTTTTCTGCTCAATCAGGTCCACGAGAACGATCGCGCTGCGCTGCGCAAGGCGCTGCACGCGTCGAAGCAGGATCATCGTCCGGTCTTTGAATGTGAAATTCGCGTGCATCACCCTACCGAAGGTCTGCGCTGGATGCTGCTCTCCGGCCAGGTGGTCACGCTCTCCATTGAGGGAAACGCCGAGCGCGTGATTGGCACGCTGCAGGATATTACGCGCCGCAAGGAGGCTGAAATTCAGGCGTTCGCCTCGGCCATTGAGGCACAAAAAGCCAATGAGGCAAAAAGCGCGTTCCTGGCGAATATGAGCCATGAAATTCGCACCCCCATGAACGGCATTATCGGCATGACCCAGCTGTGCCTCGATACCTCTCTCAGTGCCGATCAGCGCGATTACCTGACGCTGGTGATGAGTTCTGCCCAGTCTTTGCTGCATATCATCAACGACATTCTCGACTTTTCCCGTATCGAAGCCGGCAAAGTGGAGCTGGAGGCGGAGCCCGTCCCGGTCCGCCCCTTCATTCAGTCGCTCATTCGCCCCCACATGCCGGGGGCGAGCGAAAAAGGCATTGAGCTGCTGGTCGATATTGCGCCCGACGTTCCCGACGTGCTGCTGGTCGACGGCGCGCGGCTGCGCCAGATCCTGACCAATCTGCTGGGTAACGCGCTGAAATTTACCCATCAGGGGGAAGTTATCCTGATTGTTGAGCCCGACGATAGCGCGGATCGATGGCGTTTCCGGGTGTGCGACAGCGGCATTGGCATACCGGCAGATAAGCAGAAAGCCATTTTTGAAGCCTTCAGCCAGGCGGATAACTCAACCACCCGACGCTATGGCGGTACGGGGCTCGGGCTAACCATCTCAGCGCGACTGGTCGCGGCGATGGGCGGCGAATTAACGGTCTCCAGCGAGCCGGGGAAAGGCAGCGAATTTTCCTTCGTGCTACCGCTTGCGACCCAGGCGCCCGGCCCGGAGGAACGCCGGCATAGCCATCGCTTTAACGGGGAACCCGTGCTGGTGGTTGATGATAACGCGACCAACCTGCGGCTATTGGCCGCCATGCTTAGCCAGATGGGGTTGAAACCCACCTGCGTTAATAATGCCAGCGAGGCCATCAACCGGGTTAAAACCGGAACGGCATGGCCCCTGATCCTGCTGGACGCGCAGATGCCGGATATGGACGGCGTGTCGCTGGCCCTCGAACTTTCGGTGCTGCCGCAAGTTGCTGAGAGCCACATCATCATGCTGAGCTCCATGAGCCGACATTTTGATATCAATATGCTGAAGCGGATCGGTATCCAGAACTACCTGCACAAACCTATCGCCCAGAATGAATTGCATCAGGCGATTGCCGCGGCGTTTGAACGTGCGCCAAAGACGGTGTGTGAAAGCGCGCCCGCGCCCACCGTCGCGCCGGACACGGCCGGGCTCAGGGTCCTGCTTGCGGAAGATAATCTGGTCAACCAGAAGGTCGCCGCGCGCCTGCTTGAGCGGCTCGGGCACACCTGTCAGATCGTCGATAATGGCGTCGCACTGCTGGAACGCTGGCGCGCGGGCGTGTGGGACGTTTTGCTGATCGATCTTCAGATGCCAGAGATGGACGGTGAAACCGCCATTCGCCTGCTGCGTGAAGAAGAACGCGCCCGGCCCGGACCGGCGCAGCCCACCGTCGCCATGACGGCACACGCCATGCAGGGGGATAAAGAGCGCTGTCTTCAGATGGGTTTCGACGGCTACATTGCCAAACCCATCAGCCAGGAGCGTCTCGCTGAGGAGATTGCTCGCGTGCTCCCGCGCCACGATGACCCTTCCGCCTTCCCGGATGAAGCACGCCTTCTGAAGCAGTGCGCTGACGACCCTGCTCTGGTCCAGGAGCTGCTGGCCCTGTTTGGCGAAGGGCTGGAGGAGGCCATGAAGGCCATCACCCTGGCTATCGACAGCGACGATCGTGAAGCGCTGCGCCGCGCCGCCCACAAGCTGCGAGGAGAAGCCGTCACGCTGGATTTCGGGCGACTCGCCCGTCAGCTGCAGGCGCTGGAGAGCGAGGCGCACACGCTGGAAGGGCAACAGCTTGCGGCGCTAAACCAGCAGCTTCAAAAGGAATCGCTGCGCCTGATGGCGTGGCTCAACGCGCGCGGGGTAAACGCATGATGACTCGCAACTGCGCGCTGCTCGTTGCCCTGTTGACCACCCATACGGTGGCGAACGCTGCGCCGGTCAGCTGGTCTCTGGCCGGAGAATGGCAGGTTCAGGATGCCAATGACAGCGCACATCCTGCCGCATCAGGCTGGCGCCCGCTTCAGGTCCCCGCCAACTGGTACAGCGCCGGGTACGATCATCAGGGCGCGCTGTGGTACAAGCACGCGTTTTCCCTGCCCGTGCAGCCGCCCGACGTAATGAGCACCCTGGTGTTTGACGGCGTCGATTACCTGGCCGAGGTCACCCTGAACGGCCAGCCGCTGGGCCAGCATGAGGGCTATTTTCAGCGCTTTTCGCTGGATGCCGGTCAAGCGTTACAACGTCACAACCGACTGGTGGTCAGGGTGGACAGCCCTTACGAAGATCCCACTAAGGTCTGGCCGCTGCATAAAACGGTCATGAAGGGGATACTTAACCAGCATGACACGCGTCCCGGCGGGGCCTGGTCGCCGCAAGGACAGGACGCCAACTCGGGCGGCATCTGGGCACCGGTGAGGCTGCATCTTAGCCGGGGCGCTACCCTTGATGAGACCATCCTGCGACCAGACTGGTCACAGGGTCTGATGCACCCCGCGCTGAAAGCAGATATTCGCTATCGCGCGCTCGGTCAGGGCCCGGCGACCGTGCGGCTCACCGCCACGCCCGCCAACTTCAGCGGCAGGCGCTATCAGGCTGACTTTCCGGTTACCCTCGAAAGCGGCGCCCATTCCGTGCAGGTGACGCTGCCCATGCCGAAGGCAAAACTGTGGTGGCCCGTCGGCACGGGGAAACCGCACCTGTATACCATTCGCGTGGCATTGCGGGATGAAAACGGCCTGATGGATACGGCGGTCACCCGAACAGGGCTGCGCAAGATCGTCGAGCAGCCCGACAATAAGGGCTGGCTCATTAACGACAAACGCCTTTTCATTAAGGGCAGTAATTACATCGGATCCCCCTGGCTCAGCACCATGACGCGAGAAAAATACCGTCGCGATCTTCGTCTGGTGGAAGCCATGAACGCCAACGCCATACGCGTGCACGGACACGTTGCCGGACGTGCGTTGTATGACGTGGCCGATGAGATGGGCATGATGATCTGGCAGGATGTTCCGCTGCAGTGGGGCTACAACAACAGTGCGGCTTTCACGGAAAATGCGGTTCGACAGACGCGGGAGATGATCGAACAGTTCGGTAATTCCCCCGCCATCATCGTCTGGGGCGGGCATAACGAACCGCCGTGGAACTCGCCGTGGATGGAAAAACGCTTCCCGGACTGGAATAAAGATCTGAATCGCGCGCTCACGCAAAAGGTGGCGGATACGCTTGCCGAAGATACCTCGCGCATCGTGCACCGCTTCTCCGCCGTTGAGGAGCATTACTGGGCGGGCTGGTACTTTGGTACCGTACGCGACCTGCTTGCTCCGGCCAAAACGGGGATCATCACCGAGTTCGGCGCGCAGGCGCTTCCCCGCTTATCGACGCTAAAAACCATCATCCCGGCGGCGTCGCTCTGGCCCAAAACGACCGCCGCTGACGATCCCGGCTGGACCGTCTGGAAATACCATAATTTTCAGCCCTTCCAGACCTTTAAGTTTGCCGGTATTTCGCGTGGGGACAACATTCAGGCGATGATCCGCAATACTCAGGCGTACCAGTCGCAGCTGGTGGCCACGGCGGCAGAGAGCTACCGTCGACAGCGCTACCAGCCGGTGACGGCCCTGTTCCACTTCATGTTTGTGGAAACCTGGCCCTCCATCAACTGGGGCGTGGTGGACTACCTGCGTAAGCCTAAAGCCGGGTTTTACGCCTTAAAACGCGCCTACCAGCCTGTTTTGCCGTCCATTGAACCCGTCACGGCGCAGTGGCAATCCGGGGCGGCGGCGACCGTGCGTCTGTGGGCCATCAACGATACCTGGAAACCGTGCCGCGAATGCCGTCTGAGCTGGCGCATCACCCAGCGCGATATGGTGCTGGCAAAAGGCACGACGACAACGACGATCGCAGCAGACTCGGGAACGATGGTAAAAGCGGTCACGGCCACGCCCGTGGGCCAGGACGACGTGTCGATTCGGTTTACGATTGAAAACAGCGCGGGAAAAATTGTCGGCGAAAATCAGCGCACGGAGTCCGTCATAAAGTAAGCGAGGGGAAAAGGAAAATTGCCGCTTCCCCTGCTTTCTTGTACCCTTTCAGCGTTTACCCCAATCCCCTGAAAATCGAGACATCCGGACGCCTATGACTGCACATATTTCCAAAGATCCTTTGCATGGCGTAACGCTGGAGATGATGGTCAACGCCCTGGTGGCGAAATATGGCTGGAGCGAGTTGGGTGACCGCATCAAAATTAACTGTTTCAGAAAAGACCCCAGCGTTAAATCGAGCCTGAAATTTCTGCGCCGCACCCCGTGGGCGCGCGCGGAGGTTGAAGCCCTGTATCTGGACTCTCTCAGCGATGAGGGAAATACAGAGCAGGCGGCGCCCGCCTTTAATCCCTGGGCCAACAGCAGGATTATCAAGAGCTAATACGCAAATGACGCGACACGTAAAACGGATTGGTGCGCTGGCTGCCTGCGCGCTTTTACTTGTAAGCTGCTCCTCAAAACCACCCAAATCGCTGGTTACCCCTCTTCCTACCGTCAGTAAACCGACGCCGCAGGCAAACGCTCCGATGCGCGGCATCTGGCTGGCGACCGTCTCGCGTCTCGACTGGCCGCCGGTGGCCTCGGTGAATGGCCGCAGCGCGGACCAGCGCATCGCGATGCAAAAGCAGGCGCTGATCGCAAAGCTCGACAACCTTAAGCAGCTCGGCATCAACACGGTATTTTTTCAGGTGAAGCCGGACAGCACGGCGCTCTGGTCATCCAAAATTTTACCATGGTCAGATATGCTGACCGGCAACATCGGTGAGTATCCGGGATACGATCCGCTGCAGTTTATGCTCGATGAAGCGCACAAGCGCGGCCTGAAGGTCCATGCCTGGTTTAACCCCTATCGCGTGTCGACCAACACCAAACCGTCCACCATCGCCGCCCTGAACCGGACGTCATACCAGACGCCGTCCAGCGTTTATGTCCAGCACCCGGAATGGGTCCGCATCTCGGGTGACCGCTTTGTGCTCGACCCGGGCATTCCGGAGGTGCGCGACTGGATAACCAAAGTGGTGACCGAAGTGGTGGCGAACTACCCGGTAGACGGCGTGCAGTTTGATGATTACTTCTATGCCGAATCGCCGGGATCCGCGCTCAATGACGCGCAGAGCTGGCGGCAGTACGGCCAGGGGTTTGCCTCAAAAGCCGACTGGCGAAGACACAATACGCAGCAGCTGATTGTCCAGGTCTCCCGCGCGATCAAGCAGACAAAACCCAACGTGGAGTTTGGCGTCAGCCCGGCGGGCGTGTGGCGCAACCGCTCCTTTGACCCGGCAGGCTCCGACACCCGCGGTGCCGCGGCCTATGATGAATCCTACGCCGATACGCGTCAGTGGGTGCAGCAGGGCCTGCTGGACTACATCGCGCCGCAGATTTACTGGCCCTTCTCCCGGGATGCCGCACGCTACGACGTGCTGACCAGATGGTGGGCCGACGTGGTGAAGCCGACCCACACTCGCCTGTATATTGGTATTGCGTTCTACAAGGTTGGCGAGCCGTCGAAAAAAGAGCCGGACTGGACGGTTCAGGGCGGCGTGCCGGAGCTGAAAAAGCAGCTCGATCTCAACGATTCGCTGCCCAACGTCAACGGCACCATCCTGTTCCGGGAAGATTACCTGAACCAGCCGCAGACCCAGCAGGCGGTAAACTATCTCCGTGGACGCTGGGGTAGCTAAGTCACGAGCAGGCAGAAACGCCCGTTTCTGCCGGTTTTTTACGGCTTCGGCCCGAACATCGCCTCGAGCTGCTGCGCATCCGGCATCCCCACCACCTGCTGCAGCTCGTTTTCCGCATTCAGATAGTAAATTGCGGGCGTGGCGTTAGCGCCCAGGCTGTCCATCAGCGCCTGATTTTTCTGTAGGATCGCAACCGTTTCGCGGGAAGCCTCGCCTTCAGGCTTGGGCAGTTTTTTGCCGCCGGAAAGCTCGTATTCGCGCCAGGCCGAAACCGGATCTTTCGCATTCAGTATGGCGGCGGCGTTGCGCCCGCTGTTGGGGTTGAGGAACGCCACCAGCAGCGTATTGAGCTGCACCTTACCGGCCTTGACCCAAGGCTGCGCCTCGGACCAGAACTGCTTGCAGTACGGACAGAACGGATCGGCAAAGACAAAGACCTTGCGCGGGGCGCTATCCGCCCCTTCCTTCAGGGGATGCGCCGCGTTGAGGTTCTTCCACATCTCGCGTCCCATCGGGGCGTAGATCTCTTTCTGGAAGTAGCCCTCGCTGAGGTTCTTCCCTTTGTCATCATAAAGATAACCTGAGATCACGTGCTTGCCGTCCGGCGTGAGAAAGAGCGTCACGCCCATATCCTGATACTGCCCCAGCCAGGCTGGCGCCCCGCCCGGCGCATCCAGCTTCTTGATGATGTTGATCTGCTGCTGCTCGCTGAACTGCTTCACCACATCCGGTATGGCTTCAGCCGCCTGTACCAGCCCTGACGTCGCCAGCGCCGAAAGTAACAGTAATTTTTTCATTTCCCTCTCCGGTTTATCGGGGGCATTACGCCCCCTTCAGGTTAGCGGTTTTTCAGTGCTTCACTGACCATTTCGTCGAATTGTTCGAACGGCACCCAGCCGGGAAGCAGCCCCTCGCCGATAAGCGTGGCGGGCGTGCCCTGGATCCCCATTTTTTCCGCCACAATGAGGCTGCGCCTGATCGTCAGAAAACTCTCCTCGTCCGGCGTCGTCAC
Organism: Enterobacter sp. PL1; assembly: GCF_945957325.1. Lineage (NCBI taxonomy): Bacteria > Pseudomonadati > Pseudomonadota > Gammaproteobacteria > Enterobacterales > Enterobacteriaceae > Enterobacter > Enterobacter sp. PL1. The sequence continues at coordinate 227,755 of NZ_CAMFKT010000001.1, read as the reverse complement.
GCTCACGCCCGCCCGCTTTTGCGCCTCCTGAATGCTGGCGTCATCGTGGTACCCCTTTTTCGCCATCAGGGTGTGGTTCAGCTTCATAAACTGCTCAGGATGCGCACGCCAGACGGTTAACGCGTCTCGTGCGGCGGTCAGCGAACTTTCCGAGCGGAAAGGTAAAAACTTAAAGACCACCGCCACGTCCGGATGTTTTTCGACAATCTTCTCCAGGTACGGATCGAATTTTTTACAGTACGGGCAGTTGTAGTCGGTAAACACCACCAGGGTGAGCTTTGGGTTTTTCGCGCCGATGCGCGGGGAGTTTGGATCGTTAAACAGGAAATCAGCGATCGTCTTCTGCGCGCGCTGCTCCTGGTCCGGCGTCAGCGGCTGCGCGGCGAATACCTGAAGCGGGGCCAGCAGGAGCAGAAGCGTAATAAGGAATTTTTTCATGACACAGTTAGCCTTTTGCGTTGTTCAGGGTGGTGACCAGGGTGCGCTTGTCCAGCAGCGGCGAGAGGATCTCGCCATCAGGCAGGCCGGGGCCATACACCGCGTTAAACGGAATGGCGTAGCGGTTTCGCTTCGCCAGAAAATCCGCGATAAACGCGGACGGCTGGCTCCAGTCCCCTCGCAGGGCCACCACGTCCGGCTGGCGCAGCGCGGCAATCACGTCCGGCTGACTGAGTACGCGGTGCTCGTTAACTTTGCACGTCACGCACCAGTCCGCGGAGATATCCACAAACACCCGTTTCCCCTGCGCCAGCGCGTTCTCGATAGTCTCTTCACTGAGCGGCTGCCACGGGATAGTCTGCGCAACGCTTTGTGCCGGAGCGTCAGGCGGCGCGTTAAGCAGACCGCGCACCTGATACCCGCCGAACGCCGACAGCGCGATGACCACCACCCAGAAAAGCGGCGAAGATTTTTGCCCCTTTAGCGCAAACAGCACCAGCGCGACGGCAGTCAGCCCCAGAATCACGATCTGGCTGACCGCCTCGCCCAGATGCACGCTCAACAGCGTCGCCAGCCAGAGGCTAGAGGCCAGCATCATCAGGCCGAGGATGACCCTGAGCGTGTTCATCCAGCGGCCGGGTTTGGGCAGCAGCATGGCCGTTTTCGGCACCAGGGCAACGAACAGCCACGGCAGGCTCATGCCCACGCCGAGCATCAGGAAGATCAGCCACAGGGCGTGCAGCGGCGCGCCAAGGGCAAAGGCGACCGCCGTACCGAGGAACGGCGCGGAGCACGGCGTCGCCAGCAGCGTGGCGAACATCCCTTCGCAGAAGCTGCCGCCGATCCCCGCTCCCCCTGCCGTCGCCAGCCGTCCGGCGGCAGAAGAAGGCAGCAGCATTTCAAACGTTCCAAACAGATTCAGCGCAAAGAGGAAGGTCACGGCGACCATCAGGCCGATAAACCACGGGTTCTGGAACTGAATGCCCCACCCCAGCGACGCTCCGGCCAGCTTCAGCGCGGTGACCATCCCGGCCAGCAGGATAAAGGAGGTGAGGATCCCGGCGCTGGTGGCGAGGAAGCGCAGCCGGATGGCACGCCTGTCCGATCCCGCCTGCAGGATGCTGTTAAGCTTCATGCCCATTACCGGCAGCACGCAGGGCATCAGGTTGAGGATCAGCCCGCCTAATAGCGCAAAGAGCACCATTTTTCCCGTCCCGTCCGGTGCGGAGGTCTCTTCGGGCGTTGGCCCAACGGTCATGGTGGTTTGCTGCGCCCGATCGCCGTTGGTCAGCACAAACGACAGCCTTTTACCTGCCAGCGAGGCGGGCTTATCGCCCCATTCGTCGGTCACGGGCACCGTCACCCGAAGCGCAGTGCCGTCGTGTTTAATGACCGGCTCGCCGGGCAGAATATCGCCCTCCAGCGGGTCAAAGTAGATACCCGGATTATCCCATTTTCCGTCCGTCGTCCCCGTCACAACCAGGTTACCGTCAGAAAGCCAGGCGGAAAGATCCGACGACACACCTGATGAGTCCGGCACGGCGCGCATCGCCTGTTCGAAGGCGCTGCGGAAATCCTGATCCACCGGCTGGGTAAAATCGAGATGCAGCGGGTAGTCCGTCAGCAGACACACGTTGCTGCACGTGGAGAGCGTGAGCGTCCCGTCGAGCGTGTCGCCCTTCACCCCGTCGAGAACGATCGGGATAGTGACCTTATCGTGATAGCCCTGCGTGGTCATGCCGGAGATATCGAAACGCGACGGTACCGGCCAGGACCAGCTTTCCGTTACGCCGTCCGGCCAGCTGATTTTCGGGGCCACGCCGCCCTCGCCCGGCGATCGCCAGTAGGTTTTCCAGCCGGGCTTTAGCTCAACGGTGAGCAGGCCTTTAACGAGCGTTTGCTCCCTCTCCGCCTGAAAGCGGATGCGGGCGTGATCGTTTTGTGGGGAGACCAGCCAGCCGGTGTCCGCCGCATGGACAATGCCGATGCAGGACAGCCACAGGAAGACGAATCCCCTGAAGAGGTTAACCATGTTGTACTCCGTGAACAGTGAAAAATTATCGTGTGGTGACGATGTTTTTCATTCACGGAAAACGCAGTTTTTAATGTGTATTCGGGGAGGTGGTGCCTGAACGGGCTGTTCCGCGGGAGCCAGTGCCCGCCCTTGCGTCAACAGCTGCAGCAGCGCGAAGAAGATAATAATGGCCGGTAACGCACCGTCGAAGAACAGCGGCTGGGCGCAAAGCAGCGAGTGCGCGCCGAGCTGACACGGCGACGGGCCGGGTTGTTCAGTGTTGCTGGTTTGAGCCGGGGCATCTGTACTCAGCGAAATCTGCGGATCCAGTCCCTGTAAAAAATGGTTGAGCATCACCGCACGCTGCACGAGGCAAAGCGCCATCGCGAGACAGGTGATAATCAAAAGCCATTTTCCGAGGAGCTGACGGTTGCGCATAACATTCCAGAGTGACAAGACGCCCCGATCATAAACGATAGTGATGAATCTACAAGTGCCGGAAGTGTAAGGTTTTGTCTGCCGCCGCTATTCGCCCGTCAGCGCGTCATAGACGTCCCGCAGCCGCGTGCGCAGAAACAGCACCGCCTTGTGCTTGCGGGATAACAGCGCCTGTTCGCTGGCGCCGGTCTCCTCTGCCAGCATTTTAATGCTGTAGCCGTGGAGCTCGGTCTTTTCAAACGCCTCCCGCTGCGGCGGCGGGAGTTCTGACAGCGCCTGGCCCAGCTCTTCCCACAGCAGCGTCTTGAGGTACTCCTCCTCCGGCGTGTGCGGTACGCCGAACAGGGTTTCGGCCAGCTCGTCTTCCGGAAAACCCTCGTCTTCGCCCGTAAAATAGCCGGAGAGGGACACCTCACGCTTTTTGCGCGCCCGGTCGGTCATCTCGTTACGCGCCGCGCGGAACAGCCAGGCGGCAACGTTTTCGACCGGCTGCTCCACTTTCATCAGCTGATACGTCACTTCCTGCAAAATGTCGTCGGCATCATCGCGCACGGACGTCCGTCCGCGAATGAAGGCTTTCAGCCGGGCGCGGCAGGCATTGAGCGCCGACATCAGCATGGATCCGCCCGCCTCCCCGGCTTTCATCTCGCTCACTCCGCGTCCGGCGCTTTTGGCGTAGCGTCATCGCGCTTATCGTCACGATGGCCGTGCCAGCCGCAGTGACCGCGTCCGTGGCGACCAAACCCTTCGCGACGCTGCTGAATAAACGCCTCACGCTGTTCGGGCGTCATGTTCATCCAGCGCTCGTGCATGCGGCGGTGCGCGCCAAACATCCCGGGGCGGAAACCTAAGCCGCCAAACAGAATGCGGCTCAGCACCAGAATGCCCAGCGCCTGCCAGAATCCAATGGCCTTCACGCCCAGGATGGCCGGGAGCAAGGCGTTCCACAGGGACATCACCAGCAGGCCGAGCACGATGAAAATCACCGCGCCGATGACTAAGCCCTTGCCCATACGGTGGCGACCGAATCCGCGCCCGTGACCTCTGCCGTGCAGTTCAAAATCTCTCATGGTGTTTACCTCGTTTGCAGTAATTGATTATGGCGTGTGATGAGGTAGACGGATGAGGGAGGGAAATATTGCTGGGGTGAAGGAAAATTTTTGTGCTGACACTTTTGGACTCATAGCGGTAACGGCTGGCGGGTGCTACGAGTCGCTTGCAGGCAAATCATCGCGTACGAAGAATTCGCTTAACAAAAACGGACATATTACTGATTGCAGACAAGAAGGTTGGGCAAAAATAATTTAGCACTCCTGCCGTTGCAAGCTAAACGTATTCTGGAAGCCATTATTAATTGCAATCCCTTCAATTTTATCATTGGGAATACCAAGCTTCACCATTAAAGCTAATATTGCTAGCACTTCTGTTATCTCCTTAAATTTATATATGACATCACGAGACTCAGAAAATAAAGGCTGATGAATAATCTGATTGCGAGACCTGCATATTTCACTTATGATAATCTTATTAAGATTCAAACTTCCAACCATAGGTTGAGGAAAGCTATTAATAAAATGATGAATGCAACTCTCTGTATTGTGTTTGGTTTTGTTAGCTCTTTTAATAGCACGAGAAAAATCACTAATCGAAGCACCGGGGAACCGTTTAGCTAAAAAACGCTTTCCAGTTTTAAGTGTTTCAGTTAACACTTCTTCATCAACGTAAGATGATTTTTTCATTGTCATTGTTTCTATTAATCTGTAGAACCCTAAAAATTTTTCTTCATTACTATCCACCATAGTATATGAAACATATTTTTTTAATAGTTCTTTTACATCTTTGCGCTCGGAATCATAATAATGGTCCCAGACAATTAATGGAAAGTGGTTTTCTGAATAATCACGATAAATAGTTGAAAACGGCATGAAAACGCCGTTCCTTAGTTTATTTATTTTTTCATATTTTTCAGCGAGATAAAATTGAGCCGTATTACGTTCCCAAAGATCATTTCCGATTTCAACTTGCGAGATATTTAATGAAGAACCAATCAAAAACCTCAGGAACATGTATAAATCAGTATATTGTTCGATGAGTTCATCAAGGTGAACGCTTTTTTCGAAGGTTATCGTTATATGTGGATTGACAGACATGCCCACCGTATGCAAACCCTCTATGCCACCAGATGTATAGGAGTAATAAAGACCCAGACGACCTAATCCTTTTAAGTTTTTTTCAAATTCAATGCAATCACCCTCGACTGGAAGGTGGTTTATCAAACCACAAGTTAAAATACGGTCCAATTTTTGTGTAAAACCGGACCATTTCTTAATTTTCTCTCCATAAATACTAATGCTTTTAAAACGATCATTCAAATGCAGACCATTTTTACCATAAAGAAACCCTTGTGCTGAATATGAATAGTCATTAAAGACTCTGTCTCGCTCAACTCTTAAATGATAAGTTTCATTCAAAGTCAATCCGAACAACAAAAAGTTATTAGCATTAGATTTAAAGACTATGTTTTTTAATGAAAACATGGTTGTGTAATTTTTCTGTAACGTTCCATTAAAATCCATTATTGTTATTGATATATTGTTTTTTTCAATCATCAGCACAGCGACATAATATTCGTCACCTAATCTTACAGTACCCTTATGGGACTCAACCACTTCACCTGTATAATAATTAACATCACCTGCCATACCCTATCCTTTTGAGTTTTGTAGTCATTCCAATCAATACATTTCTCTTCTGTAGTGTGCCTCCAACAGTGCACTTATTTATTTTATTATCTTTAGTATTATGTGCGCAATCTTTTCGCTACCTCTCCTCCCAATGAATGGAAAATCTTTTAGGTAGATCACGCAGCCACTAAAAGGCTCCCTGCGGAGCCCCCTCATTCAATCAAGCCTGCACCGGCAACCTAAAACTCGAAATACTCCGCGAAAGCTGCTGCGCCTGCTCTTCCAGCGAGGCCGCTGCCGCCGCGGACTGCTGCACCAGCGCGGCGTTCTGCTGCGTCACGCCGTCCATCTCGGTCACCGCCTGCCCGACCTGGCCGATCCCGCGGCTCTGCTCTTCAGAGGCGACGGAGATCTGCTCCATCAGCGTATTCACTTTGTTCACCGACGAAATGATCGAATCAATCACCTCGCCCGAGCGGCTGACCAGCTCCGCACCGTTTTTCACGCTGGAGACCGACTGCGCGATCAGGCTTTCGATGTCTTTCGCCGCCACCGCGCTTTTCTGCGCCAGGGTGCGCACTTCGCTGGCCACGACCGCAAAGCCGCGGCCCTGGGTACCGGCGCGCGCCGCTTCAACCGCCGCGTTCAGCGCCAGGATGTTGGTCTGGAAGGCGATGCTGTTAATCACGCTGGTGATGTCTTCAATACGCTTCGAGTTCGCCGCGATGGTATTCATCGTGTCGATGACTTCGCGGGTTACCGCTTCACCGGTGTGGGCATTTTTCACCGCGTCCTGCACCAGCTTCCCGGCCTGATACACATTATCGGTATTGTTCGCCACCGTCGCGCTCAGCTCTTCCATGCTCGCTGCCGTCTGGGTCAACGCCGAAGCCTGCTGCTCGGTGCGTGACGCCAGGTCGATATTCCCGGAGGCAATCTCCTGGGCGGCGTGCGTCACGGTATGACTCGCATCGCGCACCTGGGCGATGGTCGCCAGCAGCGCCTGACGCATCTGCTCCATCGAGCCCATTAGATGGTCGATTTCGTTGCCTGTACTCCCCTTCACCGGCACCGGAATGTCCAGCTTGCCTGCCGCAATCTGGCTGCAGTGCTCGCGCGCCAGGTTGATCGGCGCAAAGACAAAGCGCTTCATCAGCAGGCTAACGGCGATAATCACCACCACAAACAGGCTGGCGATAGCAGCAACGATCGCCAGGCCGGAGACGAAGCTACTGCTCGCATCTTCGTTCAGGCTTTTGGCGTATTTCTGGTGGACGGAAAGCACCTGGTCGAGAACGATCTCGTACTGGCGGTCGAGGCGGGAGACTTCCGGGATGAGCGCGTTAAATTTGGCGACATCGTGCGCCTCGGCGGCATCGATCAGCGGCGCCAGCCCCTGGTTGCGGTAGTTCTGCCAGGCGTCCTGATAGGCAGTGACCAGCGACGCTTCATCGCTCAGGCGCGGCGACGCCATAAAGGCTGCAAAGGCGTGGTCCGCTTTGGTCAGCGCCTCTTTCACGGCGGTCAGCTTTGCAGCGCCGTCCGCCGCGTTGCCCGCTTCCACCATCTTAACATACTCCATCACCCGCACGCGCAGCGTACGGCTGTGGTTGATGGGGTCAATAATGGACAGCACAACCTGGATCTCTTTGTTGACGTTATCCAGGGAATTATTACTTTTAATGATGATGCCAACGCTGGTGACGGTGCTGATAACAAAGAAGAAAAGCAGCGAGAACAGGACAATCAGGGACGACTTTTTCAACGACATAAACCAATACCTCAAGGAGAATTATTCCTTATGGTTATCGGCCATTCCAAAACTTAAATTAATTAAAGTTATTGATGTATCGGTCCGGGCTATATTGCTCACTTATAGCGCCGCTGCAGGGTGGCCGCCAGCTTGCGTTGCAACGGTTCCGGGGTCTCGCCCTCAATCAGTTTGCTAATCAAATCAAAGCAGTGCCACGCCAGCTGGCGGTTATCCTGGCGGATGGTATCCACCGGGATCGTCAGGGAATCGTAGAGATAGTGATCGTCAAAACTGGCTAACCTGATATCGCTTTGCAGCAGGTTATGCTGGCCCATATAGCGCAGCACCCCTTCCAGCAGCCCGCAGGCGGCGGCGAAGAGCGCTTTCGGCGGACGCCCCAGGCGGGCGCAGAGTTCAGCAAACATCTCGTATCCGGAGCTCGGGTGATAGTTGCCGTGAATGATCCACTCGGGGCTCAGCGCCACGCCGGCCTCTCGCAGGCCTTGCTTAAAGCCTTCAAGACGATCGCGCGTCGGGGATAAACGGGGCTGGCCGCCGAGGAAGTAGAATTCATCCGGATGCTGGCGCGCAATATCCGCCACCAGTTCGGTCGTCGGGGTGATGGAATCGGTGATCACCAGCGGCAGCGCGCTGTCGTTGATATGACGGTCAAACAGAACCACCGGCAGCTGCTCGCTCAGCTTATGGTAGTCCGCGTCGTTGAGCATGCTGGAGGCCACAATCAGCCCGTCCACCTGACGCGCCACCATGTTGTTCACCACCACCGTCTCCTGCCCCGGGTTTTCATCGCTGCAGGAGATCAGCAGCTGCACGCCCGCCTCGCGGCACAGCGTTTCCAGCTCGTGAGAAAAGACGGCAAAACCGTAGTTGGTGATCTCCGGGACCACCAGACCAATGGTGTGGCTGCGGTTATCGCGCAGCGACCGGGCGTGAATGCTGGGCTGATAGTGGCGCTCTTTTGCAATTGCCAGCACGCGCTCGCGCGTCTCTTCCGCCACGCGAAGCTCTTTGCTGCGGCCGTTCAGGACCAGGCTGGCGGTGGCTTTTGACACCCCCGCCAGCTCCGCGATGTCTTTAATGGTGACGCGTTTTGTTTTTCTCACAACGACTTAGATCCGGCTGCCAAAACCCTCATTCTATCATGCAGGCGCGCAGCGACCAGTAGCGTAATGTGATATCGGACGCACCTTCGAATCGCACGCGGGCCGGATGGTCAGGAAAATAGCGGCTGCTCATCACCCCTTCGCCGTGGTTAATGAAGATTTCGACGCTGGAGCGGTCGCACAGGACGCGCAAATGACGGACGTCGCCCTGCCAGTAGCGGGTTAGCGTTTCACCGGTTTTCAGGCTCGCGCGTTCCAGGCGCACGCCCTGCTCATCGAGCGTGAGGCGCAGCGCGCCGCCAAAATCGACATTCACCTGCGATGCGCTCAGCTCAAACTCCAGACGCGTCGCGTCAAGTTCGGGCGCGTCGCTGGCGCGCCCCTGCCAGTGCTGCTCATCTTCACGCAGCGCCGCCAGCTCGCGCGCCGGGGTCTGCCAGAGCCGGCCGTCGCGGAAGCGCAATTCTCGCGGGCAGGTCATCTGGTGCATCCAGCCGTGCGCCCGCGTGGGCTGAAGCATCTCTTCCCCGTCCGGTACGCCCATCCAGCCAATCAGGATGCGGCGTCCATCTTCCGCAAGCGTGGTTTGCGGGGCGTAGAATTCAAAGCCCGCGTCCAGCTCGTGCAGCTCGCCGTGATCGAACGTCGCGCGGGCATAGTCAAACGCCCCGCTCATCCAGGTGGCCGGATAGGTATTGAGGTAGCGATGCGGCTCGCGCGCCAGCCCCTGCGGGCAGCAGATCAGGACGTGCGTCCCGTCGAGGGCAAACAGGTCCGGACACTCCCACATATAGCCCGCGTCCGTCAGGCCGTTAACCCCGTGACCGGCGATCTCCCCGCAGGATGTCCAGGCGTGCAAATCGGCTGATTTAAACAGCAGCACCTTGCCGCGCTTCTGCACATCCTGCGCGCCGAGCACCATGTACCACATCCCCTCGAGCTGCCACACCTTCGGGTCGCGCACGTGGCCGGTGTAGCCTTCCGGCAGCGCCAGCACCGGCCCCAGCTTCGTAAAGGTTCCGTCCGGCTGTTCCACGGCCAGGCACTGCCAGGCGGTGCGGCTGCCGTCATCGAACTTGACGTTGCCGGTGTAGCACAGGGTCAGTACGCCCTCGTTATTCACGGCGCTACCGGAGTAGCAGCCGTTGCGGTCATACGCCTCGTCGGGCATCAGCGCCAGCGGCTCATGCTGCCAGTGCACCAGGTCCGCAGAACTCCAGTGCCCCCAGCACTTAAAGCGATGCTCGCAGTCCAGCGGGTTCCACTGATAGAACAGGTGATAGCGGCCAGCAAACCAGATAAACCCGTTCGGGTCGTTCATCAGCCCCGTCACCGGCGCGGCGTGCCATTGCGGATAATGGCTGTCCGCCAGCGCCCGCGGCTGACCTGTCATAACGGCCTGCAGGATCGCAGGCCAGCGGGAAGGTAACGTCATTATTCAGAGTCCGTTTTATATTTCAGCAGCAGTGAGACGGTAAACGCCACGCCGAAGGCAATCACCATGCCGATAATATAGTTCAGCAGCGAGCTGGCCTGCACGATGGCCATGCCAGGAATGGCGGTCAGCCCGACGGCGGTCATGTACACGTGCACGGAGACCACCCAGGCCCCGCCCACCGCACCGCCGATTAGCGCGGCGATAAACGGCTTAACGAAGCGCAGGTTGATACCAAAAATGGCCGCTTCGGTGATGCCCAGCATTGCAGAGAACGCCGACGGCAGGGTAATGGCTTTGATTTTGGCATCTTTGGTTTTGAACCACACCGCCAGACAGGCGCCACCCTGCGCCACGTTCGCCATGGCCCAGATCGGCAGCAGGAAGTTAACGCCAATCGACGGATTCCCCAGCAGCCCGGCTTCAATCGCGTGGAAGCTGTGATGAATACCGGTGATCACAATCACCGAGTAAAGTCCGCCGAACAGCAGCCCGGCGAGCCAGCCCGCGTGGGCGATCAGCGTGCTCAGAATAAAGGAGATACCGTCCCCCAGAGCGCGCCCCGCCGGGCCGATAATCAGCAAGGCGATAAAGCCGGAGATAACCACGGTGAGGAACGGCGTCAGGATCAGGTCTAACGCATCCGGGATCGCGCGGCGCAGGTTTTTTTCCACGATGCTCATGAACCAGACGGCCAGCAATACCGGGAATACCGTGCCCTGATAGCCAATCATCGCGATCTCAAGGCCGAAGAAGTTCATGGTGTGGAAGCCCGACGCCACGCCCCAGGCGTTGGTCAGCGCCGGGTGGGTCAGAATCCCGCCCAGCGTCGCGCCGAGGTACGGGTTACCGCCAAATTCGCGCGCGGCGGTAAAGCCAATCAGAATAGGCAGAATGATAAACGCCGCCGAGCTGCACATGTCCAGCATGATGTAGAGGGCGTTATCCGCATTGACCCAGCCGTAGGTTTTCACCATGCCGAGCAGGCCCATCAGCAGACCGGACGCCACAATCGCGGGAATGATCGGCACAAAGATGTTGGAGAGTAAGCGGGCAATGCGCTGGAACGGGTTCAGCTTGCGCGCCGCCAGATCCGCGGCTTCCGATTTGCTGGATTCGCTAATTCCCGCCGCCTGAATAAATGCGGCGTACACCTTGTTGACCACGCCCGTGCCAAAAATCACCTGCATCTGCCCGGCGTTACGGAAGCAGCCTTTCACGCCGTCAACCTTGCCGATGGCCTGCTGATCCGCCAGCGCGTCATCAACCAGCACCAGACGAAGACGCGTTGCGCAGTGCGCCGCGCTGGCGATGTTTTCCTTGCCACCGAGCAGCGGAATAAGCTCGCGGGCGATTTGATTAAAATCCATAGATACCTCTGCCTGACTTCTTTTTATGATGTGCGAAACGCTCCCGCCAGGCGGGAGCGTGATGGGTTAAAACCAGGTTTCCATCTGGACCCCAAAGTTCCATTCCCCGCCGGCGTTGAAGCCGCTGCTGCCAAAGGCATCATCGCTGGCGTAATTATCCAGTTTGCTGCTCCAGTCCATCCAGGTGGCAAACAGGCGCAGTTCAGGACGGCTGAAGAAATCGCCGATTTTGCTCGCTTTTAACGTCGGCGCAAAGGTCAGCTTGTAGAAACTGCCGTTCACGGCGTTGCGGTCCTTATAGCCCTCCGGGTTTAAATCCATGTACTGGTAGCTTCCCTCAAACGCGAGCGCGAAATTCTGGGTGACCTCTTTGATCAGGCGGGTGTTGAGCGTTACCCACTCATAGCTATCGCCCTTGACGTAGCGATCTTTACTGCTCTGTGCCAGAACGGCGGGCGCAACGCTCCAGCCACCGCCGATCGGCGTGACACCGTAACTTGCGAAGCGCCAGGTATCCGCCTCAGACAGCAGCGCGCCGTCGGAGCCGATGCTTTTCACCTCCGCACCCAGCCCGTGACCATACAGCAGCGCCGTTTTGGCGGTCCCTTCACGCAGGCCGTAGAAGCTCTCATTATGCAAGCCTACCAGGGCATGAACGCCGTGATTGGCGGCATCCGTTTTAATCAGATCGCCGTTAGTGTCTTTACGGTCGTCGTTATCCTTCGCCCGCAGGCCGCTCACCATCAGCTGGAACGGGCCGGCGAAGTGGTTCATGCTGAGGATATAGTTCTGAACGTTGTTGTCGGTCTGCTCCACGCTGCCGAAGTTGCGGCCGTAAATGGAGAAGTTGCTGCGGAGCGAATCGTTCCACTTCACGTCGTAAACGCCGCCGCCGGTACCGGCCAGGAACACCACGTCGGAATCCAGCCAGTGGATGTCAAAGTTGTCGCGGTCGAAGCGTTTACCCGCCCAGAAGGTGCTGCCCTTCAGCGCGCCGGTAAAATCAGGCAGGTTACCCAGCTCCGCGAAGGCCTGACGAATATTGAGGTCGCTGGTATCGGCAGACCAGTCGTTATAGGTTCTCTGACCGTCGGCCAGCATCGCCTTGAAGCGCGTGGTCGCCCCGTTATCCAGGGTTTGCTTGTGCTCCAGGTTCAGCTCGACGTAGGTGTCGGCTTCGTTACCCAGACGCCCTACCGCACCGCCGGTTTCCCCGGCTGGGGTCAGGTAAGGACCGCTTTTGCTGCTGGAGGCGGCATCGTTCATCAGCAGGCCAGAGCGGGCATAGCCGTGGAACTCAAACCCGCCGGTCTGATCCGCCTTCTTCTCCAGCGCGGTGGTGCGCTGCGCCACCTCCTGGGTTGTCGTTTGCGCCTGCTGCTGAGCGGCAACCAGCTGCTGCGTTTTTTGTTCTGCTGCCGCAGCGCGCTTCTCGGCCACCTGCGCGCGCGTTTCCGCGTCCTGAAGGCGCTGCTCCATCGCGGCAAGACGCGCTTCAATACTGGACATATCCGTCTGGGCAAAAACAGAGGTACTGCCGGCCAGCATGCCTATCATCACGGCAAGTCTGCGTTTTTTATACATTTTGTCGCATCCCTAAAAGAAGTCATTAAACGTGCTAAATTGCTAAACCGGTTTAGGTTGCTGATACTAAACCTGTGAATTTTGGATCGGCAATCTTTTTTGCTAAACCGATTTAGTAAGTGTGATCGAGGCGACAATTCAGGCCGCCGGATGGCGGCCAGGAGAGGAGAAATTACAGGTCGTGCTGCCAGGGCAACGCGGTCATCGCCCCTTTGGCGGTGGTGGCCAGCGCGCCGCAGCGCTGGGCGAGCGCGATAACCGGCGTCAGGTCCTGTCCGGCGGCCAGCCCGTAGAGCAGCCCCGCCACAAAGGCATCGCCCGCACCGGTCGTATCGACGCACTGCACAAGCGTTGCCGGATAGTGTTTTACGCTACCTTCATGCCACGCGGTTACGCCCGCTTTTCCCTGGGTAACCAGCACCAGACGCGCCGGGCAGCGCTGCATCAGCACCTCCAGACCGACGTTGACCTCCGCGCTGCCGGTGAAAAAGGCCAGCTCTTCTAGCGAAAGTTTCACCACGTCGGCGCTTTGCAGGGCCTGCTCCAGGCAGCCATGCAGTGCGTTCTCATCCGGCCAGAGGTCCGGGCGAATATTGGGGTCGAAGCTGACGTAACCGCCTGCCTCACGAATGGCGGCCATCGCCTGAAACGTCGCAGTCCGGCTCGGCTCGGCGCTTAAGGCGATGGAGCAGACGTGCAGCCACTCCCCGGCGCTGAACGTCGGCAGGTCGTCGGGTTCGAGAAACAGATCGGCGCTCGGGCGCACCATGAAGGTAAACGAGCGCTCGCCGTGGTCGTCGAGATCGACCACCACCGTTGAGGTGCGGTGCGCCGGGTCAAGGCGCATCCACGTCACGTCAACCCGCTCGTCAGCGAGCGTTTTCGCCATAAAGCGCCCGAAAGGATCGTCGCCAACCCTGCCGATAAAGGCGCTCTGGCCGCCCAGCCGGGCAATACCGACCGCGACGTTCGCCGGCGCGCCGCCGGGACACTGCAGTAATCGACCTTCTCCATCCGGCAGCAAATCCACTACCGCATCGCCAAGTACCCAGATTTTCTTCATGTGATCCTCGTAGCTAAACCATGTTAAACCGTTTTAGCTATTTAAGCACAGGCCGAGCAAAGGGGAAATAACGGGAGGGAAAATTGGCTTACCGCACCAGATGCGGCCAGTGGATATCGCCGACGCCATTAAGCTGCGGCCGGGCAAAGAGGAATCCCTGAAAGCGGCGGATCCCGGCCGATTCGAGCCAGCACCACTCCTCGATTTTCTCGATGCCTTCGGCCACCAGGGTGATTTCAAGATCGGAGCAGCAGCTGATGATGGAGCGCACAATCGCCTGTTTTGGGCCGCTCAGGTGGATGTTGCTGACAATCTCACGGTCAATTTTAATTTTGTCCGGCTGGAAGCGGGTCAGCAGCGAAAGCCCGGCATAGCCCGAGCCAAAATCATCGATCGCCAGGCCAATCCCCTCGCCGCGAAGCTGCTTGATGGCGCTGTTAAACTGGTTGAGCCCGGAAATCATCTCGTTTTCAGTGACTTCAATGACCACCTGCTCCGGCTGAAGGCCATGTTTTTTAATCTGATCGACCAGAAATTCCACCGCGCCTGGGACATTCACCAGCGACATGGGCAGCAGGTTTACCGCGATTTTATGGCTGCCAATGCCCAGCTTTTCCGCCAGCGCAAAGGCATAGGCTTTCGTCTGGAGATCGACTTCGTAGACGTTGTCCGGATTGACGGTGCTGAAGAAATGCTCCGGGCTGCCGCCGTCGTTGCCGCGGATAAGTGCCTCAAGGGAGCTGATCTTCCCTTCCGAGGGCTCGACAATAGGCTGCAGCGCAAACTGGCAGGTTTGTCCGGCAATCAGGCCCAGGTGTTCGCCAAAGGGTAGCGTTTCGGTCGAGAGCGTCCATTTGTCCGCGGTGTAGCGTGCCCCCGACGGGGCCGGACGTTTACCGGTTATAAAGGTCTGAATAAATTTGAACACCCGATCGTCGGAGGTCAGATAGCTGTCCAGCTTGCTGTAGCGCAGCACCGACTGCAGCACCTCTTTTGGCGACTGCGTTTGCAGGTCGAACAGCAGCATACCGACGTTTTCGAAGCGTCTGCGCGGACCATAGTCCCGCAGCAGTTCTACTACCCCGCTGTGCCGCTTGTCCTCGCGGATTTTA
Organism: Enterobacter sp. PL1; assembly: GCF_945957325.1. NCBI lineage: Bacteria > Pseudomonadati > Pseudomonadota > Gammaproteobacteria > Enterobacterales > Enterobacteriaceae > Enterobacter > Enterobacter sp. PL1. The sequence continues at coordinate 212,740 of NZ_CAMFKT010000001.1, read as the reverse complement.
TGGAACAGTTTGACCACACTCTCTTCCGACCCTTCGAGGATCTGCAGAACGTCGTTGCCTTTAGCAAGGAGGACGCCGGTAATGTCCAGTTTTACGTTGCGGCCCCTGGCGCGCTCCACCAGCTCCCGCAGTTCGGTGGACGGGCGGGATAAATTCAAGTGGCTTCGGTAGATCAGCGTCGTCAGCACAAAAAGGGGTTCCAGTGATAAAGAGAGGTGCCTTGAAGCTACTATGTAACATACTTAATCAATGCGACCTAACATATTCACGCCACAAGGGAACATTACTTTTTCTGGTCCCCGATCCGGCTGTTAATCCTCTCCTGCATATAGTCGTAGAACGGGTTCGAGGTGACCCGCATAAGCGCCTCTTTCCCGACGCTCAGTACGGACGTTTCTCCCCACATCGCAATCGTCCCCAGGCTGATGCCATATCGGTTTTTCACGCGTGGTTCACGACCATAGAGATCGTCATCCGGCGGGAACGGCACCGCAACGTGCGACAGGGAATAAACATCCTGCGGCCAGGACTGGGCAAGCGGCACCACCGTCTCCTGCGTTCTGCCTGCCGGGGTTATTTTCGCCACCGTCGAGAAACTGTGCTCGCCGGCATTGGTGATAATCGTGACGCTGTAACGCCTCTGCGCGACCGGCAGCAGCGCCGTGGTGGCCGTCCAGGACGACGGTTTAAAGAGCGGACGGAAGCTCGCCGCCTGGTTGATATCAAACACTACCAGCTCGCTGCCGTTTGCCGGAAGCTGGTCAAACAGGCCGCTGACCACCGCGCGGGTGCTAACCGTGGAGTCCATCACCGACTGGAACGCCAGCACCGGCGGCAAATTCGCCAGCCTGTTTTCCCGCGCCTCACGGCCAATCTGCTCCTGCAGGGCCTTCGTCAGCAGCCACGACTGGCGGGCGGCGTTCACCGGGAACGAGTTGTATTTATACGGATTATATTCCGGGGAGATATTCAGCCAGGCCGCTTTGGCAAACGGCGGCAACAGCGCAGGTAGCCCGGCGAATCCGGCGAACCGCGCAAAGGACGTCACGCCGATCATCGGTGAGAGCAGGATCATCTGCTGAGGCTTACGCAGCGCAGGGTCTTCCAGCGCATCGAGGGCATACTTCATCGCCAGCGCCCCGCCGTTGGAGTAGCCCACCAGATGCAGCGGCACGTTATTCCCCGTCAGGCGCGTGGCTTCCCGCACGGCAAGCCGCGTCGCCGCGAGCCACATTTCCCAGTCCACGTCCGTCAGCGCACCGGGCGCGGTGCCGTGTCCGGGAAGACGCGGGACCACGGCCACAAAGCCGCGCTGTTGATAGTTCACGGCAAGGTGCCTGACGCTGTAAGGCGAGTCGGTCAGGCCGTGCAGCAGCACCACCGCGCCGCGGGGCTTCCCGGCGGGCATCAGCACAAAGGAGCGGTTGGCATCGGGGGCAAACTGGCCGGGCCACACCAGGCTCTGGCGGTAGTAGCGGTTTAACGGCGTTTGTTCCTCGCCCGCTGTTTTCGCCGTCACCGCGTTATCCAGATCGGTGAAAATCGCCTTTTCACGGGCGAGGTACCCGGCGAAATCGGCGTTATCCAGCTCGCGCACGGACATCTCATCTGCCCGCCAGGTGTGCCACGGGTGCAGTTCCGGCCCCTGCTGCGAGAGATAGACCCGCACCGCCAGCAGGACGACCAGTACGATCCCCACGACCATCCCTGTTTTCTTTGCAAGCGCCAGCAGGCGCACGCTGACTCGCCAGGGCCAATTCGCCATGCCGGGATCCCTTTTATGTTCACTGTTTTTCTATCTTATCAAAAATGTGAACGGGCTGACGTATTCACCAAATTCATCCCTGCCAGGTCAGCCAGTGCACCAAAAGTGAACTACGCTGCACAAATGTTGATCATTGGTTAACCAAATATTGCATGAAGTTTATTGCGCAGCGGGTTTTCGCCCTTCTGTGAACATGGCACGCGTCATGCATTGTTAACCCGGTAACACATATTCAGCTTTTGACAGCCTGTTAACAGCGAGGCGGTATGACGACGAAACCCGAGATGTTAAGACGTATCGAGGCGACCTTCAGCCAGCTCACGCCCAGCGAAAAGCGGGTCGGAAGCTGGCTGCTGGCGCACGCCGCGCAAATCCCGTTTGAAACGGCGGAGAGCGTCGGGCTGGCGAGCGGGACCAGCGGGATCACCGTCGGACGCTTCCTGCGCAAGCTGGGATATCGCAACCTGGAAGATGCCAAAAAGAGCCTGCGCGATCCGTACCAGCCCTGGGGCATGAACGAGCGCCTCGACTCCTGGCAGCAGCAGCGCCCCCTGCCCAACCGCCTTCAGCACGCCCTGTCGCTGGAAGTGGATGCCATCACGCAGGTGTATCAGCTGGCGCAAACGGACGCCTTCCGCCAGGTGGTACACCATCTGGCCCACGCGGACGCGGTCTTTGTGCTGGGGATCCAGTCCACGCGCGGGATCGCCAACGCCTTCTTCAGCCACCTTGAATACCTCCGCCCGCGGGTGAGCTATGCCGAAGGCGCTTCCGGCAGCTGGGTGGAATCCCTTAACTCCGGGTTTGCGCACCCTTATGTCGTGCTGACCGATACGCGCACCTACTCCACGATGGCCCGCCAGTACTGCCGCGTCGCGAGCGAGAAAGGCATTCCGCTGGCCTTAATCACCGACATCTGGTGCCCGTGGGCGCGGGATTACCCGATGGATTTACTGCAGGTGAAAACCGATACCGGTCATTTCTGGGATTCACTTGCCCCCGTGAGCTGTCTGTTCAACCTGCTGCTGTCGGGCGTGGTGGAAGCGCTGGGCGATGCGCTCCCGGCGCGCCTGGCGGTAAACCGACAATTACAACAAGAGTTTGGTCAATTCGAACGCTAAAGGAGCGGAGCTATGCCCGTAGAGAGTGAACTGATTGATGTGGCGAAGACGTTCCCCACGCTGCATATCGATCTGAAGTACGCCACCGCCGACAACATCACAGGCCGCCCGATCTATCAGGAGGCGCTGTGCCTGCTGCATACCGATGCCGCTACCGCGCTGGCAAAAGCCATCAGCATTGCCACGCTGGCCGGGCTGAAGCTGGTGGTTTACGACGCCTATCGGCCGCAGCAGGCGCAGGCCCAGCTGTGGGAGGCCTGCCCGAACCCGGAATATGTGGTCGACGTGGCGATTGGCTCCAACCACAGTCGCGGCACGGCCATCGACGTGACCCTGATGGACGAGCATAACGCCGTGCTGGATATGGGCGCCGGTTTTGACGAAATGCATGACCGCTCGCATCCGTATCACCCTTCCGTGCCGCCTCACGCCCAGCGCAACCGTCTGCTGTTGAACGCCATCATGTTCGGCGGCGGTTTTGTCGGGATCGGCAGCGAATGGTGGCACTTCGAACTGCCGAATGCCGCCAGCTACCCGCTGCTTGAGGACCGTTTTGCCTGTTTTCCCCTGACGCACACCTCTCTTTGAACCTGGAGCACTGCCATGAAAACATCGCTTCTCTCGACCGTCATTGCCGCCACGCTGGCCCTGAGCGCCCCGCTGGCGCTGGCTGCCGTCCCGAAAGACATGCTGGTCATCGGTAAAGCCGCCGACCCGCAAACGCTCGACCCGGCCATCACCATTGATAACAACGACTGGACCGTCACCTATCCGTCCTACCAGCGTCTGGTCAAGTACAAGCCCGGCTCTACCGAGGTGGAGGGCGATCTGTCGACGGGCTGGAAAGCCTCCGACGACCAGAAAGAGTGGACCTTCACCCTGGCGGATAACGCCAAATTCTCCGACGGCACGCCGGTCACCGCCGAGGCGGTCAAACTCTCCTTTGAACGCCTGCTGAAGCTCAGCCAGGGGCCGTCTGAGGCCTTCCCGAAAGATCTGAAAGTGGAGGCCGTTGATGAGCACACGGTGAAATTCACCCTCAGCCAGCCGTTCGCGCCTTTCCTCTACACCCTGGCGAACGACGGCGCCTCCATCATTAACCCGACGGTGCTGAAGGCCAATGCCGCGGACGACGCGCGCGGCTTTCTGGCGCAAAACACCGCCGGCTCCGGGCCGTTTATGTTGAAGAGCTGGCAGAAAGGCCAGCAGCTGGTGCTGGTGCCTAACCCGCACTGGTCGGGCGACAAGCCGCACTTCAAGCGCGTCTCGGTGAAAATTATCGGTGAGAGCGCGTCGCGCCGTCTGCAGCTTTCTCGCGGCGATCTGGACATTGCCGACTCCCTGCCGGTCGATCAGCTGGCGGCCCTGAAGCAGGAAGGCAAAGTCGCCGTCGCCGAATACCCGTCTCTGCGCGTGACCTACCTCTACCTCAACAACAGCAAAGCGCCGCTCAATCAGGTGGATTTACGCCGCGCGGTCTCCTGGGCGACGGACTATGAGGGGATGGTGAAAGGCATTCTGAGCGGCAACGGCAAGCAGATGCGCGGCCCGATCCCGGAAGGCATGTGGGGCTTTGACGCCACGGCCATGCAGTACAGCTTCGACGAAGCCAAAGCTAAAGCAGCCCTGGAGAAGGTCAAAGACAAGCCCGCCAGCCTGACCTTCCTCTACTCGGACAACGATCCAAACTGGGAGCCTATCGCCCTTTCGACTCAGGCCAGCCTCGGCAAGATCGGCATTAACGTCAAGCTGGAGAAACTGGCCAACGCCACCATGCGCGACCGCGTCGGCAAAGGCGATTACGACATCGCCATCGGCAACTGGAGCCCGGATTTTGCCGACCCGTACATGTTTATGAACTACTGGTTCGAATCGGACAAGAAAGGTCTGCCGGGCAACCGTTCGTTCTATGAGAACAAAGAGGTCGATTCCCTGCTGCAGGCCGCGCTGAAAACCACGGACCAGGCGGAACGCACCAAAGATTACCAGCAGGCGCAAAAGGTGGTCATCGACGAGGCGGCCTACGTTTATCTGTTCCAGAAGAACTACCAGCTGGCGATGAACAAAGAGGTCAAAGGCTTCACCTTTAATCCGATGCTCGAGCAGGTGTTTAACATCGCCACCATGAGCAAGTAACCGTTTCGCCGGGGGAAAGTGTATGACGTTCTGGAGCATCGTGCGCCAGCGCTGCTGGGGGTTACTCCTGGTGGTGGCCGGTGTCTGTATTATCACTTTTATTATTTCGCACCTGATCCCCGGCGATCCGGCCCGTCTGCTGGCCGGCGACCGCGCCAGCGACGACATCGTGCAGAACATTCGCCAGCAGCTGGGGCTGGATCAGCCGCTCTACGTTCAGTTTGGCCGCTACGTGGACGCCCTGGCCCACGGTGATTTAGGCACCTCCATCCGTACCGGACGCCCGGTTGCGGAAGACCTGAAGGCCTTTTTCCCCGCCACGCTGGAGCTGGCCTTTTGTTCCCTCCTGCTGGCGCTGGTCATCGGCGTGCCGCTGGGAATTTTATCGGCGGTGTACCGCAACCGCTGGCTGGATCACCTGGTGCGTTTGATGGCGATGACCGGGATCTCCACCCCGGCCTTCTGGCTTGGGCTGGGCGTCATTGTGCTGTTCTACGGGCACCTGCAAATCCTGCCGGGCGGCGGCAGGCTGGACGACTGGCTCGATCCGCCGACGCACGTCACCGGCTTTTATCTGCTGGACGCGCTGCTGGAAGGCAACGGCGAGGTCTTTTTCAATGCGCTGCAGCACCTGATTTTACCCTCGCTGACGCTGGCATTTGTGCATCTCGGCATCGTGGCGCGTCAGGTCCGTTCCGCGATGCTGGAGCAGCTTAGCGAAGACTACATCCGCACGGCCCGCGCCAGCGGCCTGCCCGGCTGGTATATCGTCCTGCGCTACGCCCTGCCGAATGCGATGATCCCGTCGATTACCGTGCTCGGGCTGGCGCTGGGGGATCTGCTGTACGGGGCCGTGCTGACCGAAACCGTCTTTGCCTGGCCGGGCATGGGTGCCTGGGTGGTGACGTCCATTCAGGCGCTCGATTTCCCCGCCGTGATGGGTTTTGCGGTCGTTGTTTCGCTGGCCTACGTGCTGGTTAATCTGGTGGTCGATCTGCTTTACCTGTGGATTGACCCGCGAATCGGGCGCGGAGGTGCCGAATGATGTTAACGCAGGAAACGCCCGTCCCGGTGAAAACCGCCAGACAACGCATCAACTGGGCAAAGCTGTTCTGGATGCTGCGCCAAAGTCCGCTCACGATGGTTGGCGGCGTCATTATGCTGGTGATGCTTTTCATTATGGTGGCCGCACCGTGGATCGTGCCGCACGACCCGAACGCGCTGGATCTGACCGCGCGCCTGCAGGCGCCGTCCGCGCAGCACTGGTTTGGTACCGACGAGGTGGGCCGCGATCTGTTCAGCCGCGTGCTGGCGGGCAGCCAGCAGTCCATTACCGCCGGGCTGGCGGTGGTGGTAATTGCGGGCGGCATCGGTTCGCTGCTGGGCTGTCTGTCCGGCGTGCTGGGCGGGCGCGGCGACGCCGTCATCATGCGGGTGATGGACATTATGCTCTCGATACCTTCCCTGGTGCTGACCATGGCGCTGGCCGCCGCGCTCGGGCCAAGCCTGTTTAACGCCATGCTGGCGATTGCGATTGTCCGCATTCCGTTTTACGTCCGCCTGGCGCGCGGCCAAACCCTGGTGGTGCGCCAGTTTACCTACGTGCAGGCGGCCCGCACCTTTGGCGCATCCCGCTGGCATGTGATCCGCTGGCATATCCTGCGCAACGCCCTGCCGCCGCTGATTGTGCAGGCGTCGCTGGACATCGGCAGCGCCATCCTGATGGCCGCCACGCTGGGGTTTATTGGCCTGGGCGCGCAGCAGCCGACCGCCGAATGGGGCGCAATGGTGGCCGTCGGCCGTAACTACGTTCTGGACCAGTGGTGGTACTGCGCGTTTCCCGGAGCGGCGATTTTGATTACCGCCGTGGGCTTTAACCTGTTTGGGGATGGCATCCGCGATCTGCTGGATCCGAAGTCAGGAGGTAAACAGTGATGACCGATCCGGTTCTCAAGATTGAAGACCTGCATCTGAGCTTCCCGATTTTCCGCGGCGAGGTCCACGCGCTGAACCACGTCTCGCTGGAGATCGGCAGGGGTGAAATTGTCGGCGTGGTGGGCGAATCCGGTTCGGGTAAATCCGTGACCGCCATGCTCGCCATGCGTCTGCTGCCGGAAGGCAGCTACCGCATTCATCATGGTCAGGTGAAATTACTCGGCGAAAATGTCCTGACGGCGTCCGAGAAACAGCTTCGCCAGTGGCGCGGCGCAAAGGTCGCGATGATTTTTCAGGAGCCCATGACCGCCCTCAACCCGACGCGGCGGATTGGCAAACAGATGGTCGAGGTGATCCGCCAGCATCAACCGCTTTCCCGGCGTGAGGCGCAGCAGAAGGCGATTACCCTGCTGGAAGAGATGCAAATCCCGGACGCGAAAGCGGTCATGGCGCGCTATCCGTTTGAACTCTCCGGCGGCATGCGCCAGCGGGTGATGATCGCCCTTGCCTTCTCCTGCGAGCCGGAGCTGATCGTCGCCGACGAACCAACCACGGCGCTGGACGTCACCGTTCAGCTGCAGGTGCTGCGCCTGCTGAAGCACAAGGCGCGGGCCAGCGGCACCTCGGTGCTGTTTATCAGCCACGATATGGCCGTGGTGTCACAGCTCTGCGACAGAGTGTATGTAATGTATGCGGGCAGCGTGATCGAGAGCGGCACCACGCAAACGCTGATCCACCAGCCCGTGCATCCCTACTCTATTGGTCTGCTGCAGTGCGCGCCGGAAAACGGCCAGCCGCGCGCCCCGCTTCCCGCCATCCCCGGCACGGTGCCCAACCTCAGCCAGCTTCCGCAGGGATGCGCATTCCGCGAGCGCTGCTTTGCCGCCGGGGCGAAATGCAGCGAAACGCCGCACCTAGCGCCCACTGGCGCAGAGGGCCAACAGGCCGCCTGCTGGTATCCACAACGGGAGAAAGCCCATGTCTGATGTACTGCTGGAACTGGATAGCGTGCACGTGAACTTTGCGGCGCGCAAAAACTGGCTGGGCCGCGTGACGGAACGGGTCCATGCGCTCAACGGGCTCGACCTTGAGATCCGTCGGGGAGAAACGCTTGGCATTGTCGGGGAATCCGGCTGTGGGAAAAGCACGCTCGCCCAGCTGCTGATGGGCATGCTTAAGCCCAGCACCGGCGCCTGCCAGCGGGCGCACCACGCGGGCGGCATGCAGATGGTGTTTCAGGATCCGCTCTCCTCGCTTGACCCGCGCCTGCCGGTCTGGCGAATCATCACCGAGCCGGTGTGGGTGCAAAAGCGCAGCAGCGAGCGCGACCGCCGCCAGCAGGCTGAAAACCTGGCGCTGCAGGTGGGTATTCGCCCGGAATATCTCGACAGGCTTCCGCACGCCTTCTCCGGCGGGCAGCGCCAGCGCATTGCCATCGCCCGGGCGCTCTCGTCCGATCCGGATATCATCGTGCTCGATGAACCCACCAGCGCGCTGGATATTTCCGTGCAGGCGCAGATCCTCAACCTGCTGGTGACGCTACAACAGCAGCGTAATCTGACCTACGTGTTGATCTCGCATAACGTCTCGGTGGTCCGGCACATGAGCGACCGCGTGGCGGTGATGTACCTTGGGCAGATTCTGGAGCTGGGCAGCGCCGCGCAGGTGCTTGGCGAGCCGCGCCATCCTTACACCCGCCTGCTGCTCGATTCGGTTCCGCGCACCGGTGAACCGCTGGATGAAACGCTGGCCTTACGCAAAACGGAGCTTCCCGGCAACCGCCGTCTGCCCGAAGGCTGTTTTTTCCGCGACCGATGCCCGATGGCCGCGCAGGGGTGCGAGCGTCCTCAGCCGTTACAGCCCTCTCGCGAGGGCCGTGACGTCCGCTGCTGGCGCAGTCTGGGTTAGATTTGCGCCATGCCGCCGTCCACGAACAGCTCGGTGGCGTTAATAAAGCTGGCCGCATCGGAGGCCAGAAACGCCACCGCTTTACCCACCTCACCCGGCGCGCCTAAACGGCCGAGCGGTACCTGAGCGGCCAGCGCGTCGTACAGCCCCTGGCGGTGTTCTTCCGGCACGAGGTCGCCGAGGCCAGGCGTTTTGATCGGGCCCGGGCTCACCACGTTGACGCGGATCCCGCGGCCCTGCAAATCCAGCGCCCAGGAGCGGGCAAAGTTGCGCACGGCGGCCTTGCTGGCGCTGTAGACGCTAAAGTTTGCCGTCCCCTTAATGGACACCGTCGAGCCGGTCAGAATAATCGACGATCCGGCGGAGAGCAGCGGCAGCGCCTTCTGTACCGTGAACAGCACCCCGCGAACGTTAGTGCCGAAAATCCGGTCAAACTGCTCTTCGGTAATCGCGCCCAGCGGCAGCATATCGCCGCCACCCGCATTGGCGAACAGAATATCGAGGCGGCCTTCTTCTTTGGCTATCCGGGCATAGACCTCGTCCAGGTCCGCCAGTTTTGACACGTCAGCGCGAATGCCCACTGCCGTTGAAGCGATTTCAGCCACCGCCGCGTCCAGCTCGACCTGACGACGTCCGGTGATGTACACCTTCGCGCCCTGTGCCGCCAGCTCCTGCGCCGTGGCAAGACCGATGCCGGTGCTGCCGCCGGTGACCAGTGCGATTTTTCCTGAGAGAGTCGTGTTCATGTCATTTACCTTTTGTTGGGTTTGCGTTGGACAAACTTTAGCCCTTGCGGGATTAGTGAAAAACCAGCAAAAATGAAAATGACTATTCACATACAGGAATAATAAGAGGGAGTCTCATGGATCAGCTCATGGCGATGCGCGCCTTTACCCGGGTGGTGGAAACCGGCAGCTTTACCCGCGCGGCGGACTCGCTGAACATGCCGATCGCCACGCTGAGCAAGCTGGTGAAATCGCTTGAGACGCATCTGGAGATACGCCTCCTGCACCGGACGACTCGCCGGGTAGTCGCGACGCCGGAAGGGATGGAATACTATGAAAAAGCGCTCAGGGTCTTGATAGATATCGAAGATATCGACACCGCGTTTCGCGTTTCCCGCGCGACGCCCAAAGGGCATTTGCGGGTTGACGTGGGCGGCTCCACCGCCCGGGACGTGCTCATCCCCCTGCTGCCGGATTTTATGCAGCGCTACCCGGATATCCGCATCGACCTTGGCGTGGCCGATCGTCCGGTGGATCTGATCAGCGGTAACGTAGACTGCGTGATCCGCGGCGGCCCGCTGGACGATTCGACCCTTATCGCTCGCCATATTGGTAACGCCGAAATGGTGACCTGCGCGACGCCGGGCTACCTGAAAAACCATGGCGTTCCAGCCTATCCACAGGAGCTGTGCAACGGCCACAAGCTCATAAGCTACCTCTCGCCCGTCACCGGGCGGGCGTTTCCCTTTCGCTTCAGACGGCATGGCGAGGCGATGGAAATCAATATCCCCCATTATCTCGGCATAAATGAAAGTAATGCCCACCTGGCGGCGGCCGTGGCAGGATTGGGGATCGTGCAGACGTTTGAGTATTCGGCAAAGCCGTATTTACAGGCGGGAACGCTGGCACCGATCCTGGGCGACTGGCGCCCTGCCGCCTATCCGTTTCATGTGGTTTACCCGCAGAACCGGCATTTGACGCACAGGCTGAAGGTATTTATCGCCTGGCTGGCGGAGGTGTTTCCCGCCGCGCTGAAGGGATAGCCGGGCGCCAGCCCGGCTGAGGCTTAGTTGAGCGTATAGTCCAGCGTAATTTCGGCTTTCAGTAGCTGCGAAACCGGACAGCCCGCTTTGGCTTTCTGAATAATACCGTCGAACTGCTGAGGGGCGATGCCGGGAACGGTCACCTTGCTCTTCAGGGCAACCTTGGTGATGGCAAAACCGCCGTCCGTTTTATCGAGGGAGACATCCGCGGTGGTATCAATGGCGTCGGCGGTATAGCCCGCTTCGCCGAGCATCAGCGACAGCGCCATCGAGAAGCAGGCCGCATGTGCCGCGCCGATCAGCTCTTCGGGGTTGGTCCCCTTTTCACCCTCAAAACGGGTATTAAAGCCATAAGGCTGTTGATTGAGAACGCCGCTCTCGGTGGAAACCGTTCCTTTACCGCGCTTAATGTCGCCAGACCAGTGTGCCGAACCGTGCTTATGAATAGTCATTCTTGCTCTCCTTTTGGCTTACAAAGGGTTAAGTATAGACTACGCATCTGACTGCCCCTGGAACACAGACAATTCCGGGACTTACACCTGCTGTACCGACAAAAAGGATAAACCTATGGCGCTAAAAATCAGGATGGCCGTTGCGATCGCTACCCTCGCTCTATCGTTGTCTTTGCAGGCGAAAACGCCCGAGAACTTTATCTATACCAGCTCCGGCGAGCTCGACGCGGCGTTCCCGCTCGTTGTGCGAAGCGATATCGGCGGCGTACAGATCGTCTACAACTGGCGCGCGCTTGAGCCTGAGAAGGATCGCTACGATTTCTCGCGCATTGAACGGGATCTCGCGCGTCTTAAGGCTGCCAGGAAAAAGCTCTTCATCCAGATTCAGGACCGTTTCTTTGAGGCGGACGCCCGCTACGTGCCGGACTATCTGATGCACGATAAGCAATATGGTGGCGGGATTGCGCCGCAGTTCGATAACCCCGGCGAAGGCAAGCCGGTCGGTTCAGGCTGGGTGGCGCGTCAGTGGGATCCCGCGGTGCGCCAGCGCTACCAGGCGCTGCTGGCCGCCCTTGCGAAACGCTTTGATGGCGAGGTATATGGCGTAAACCTGCCTGAAACCGCCATCGATCTTGACGAAAAAAATCCGCCCGCCGGATTTACCTGCGACAGCTATTTTGCGGGAGAAATGGAAAACCTGGCCTTTGCGCGCAAGGCTTTTCAGAAATCACACGTGGTGCAATACGTGAACTTCTGGCCGTGCGAATGGGATAATGACCACAACTACATGGGGCGTCTTTTTGCGTATGCCAGCGCCAACAGTGTCGGCCTCGGTGGGCCGGACATTGTTCCCAACCGCAAGGCGCATATGAAGAATGCCTATCCTTTCTTCCATAAAAATAAACAGACGCTGCCGCTTATCGCCATGGCGGTTCAGGAACCGACCCTGACCTATAAGAACCCTGAGACCGGCAAGCCCTTCACCAAAGCAGAATTTGATCGGTTCGCGGAAAATTATCTCGGGGCGGATATTATTTTCTGGAGCACGGCCTCCCCCTGGCTAAAGGCTAAGTAAACGACGGCAAACGCCGCGCTCATGCCAGATAGCGGGCCAGCTCATCAAGGAACGCCCGCAGCGCGGCAGGCTGGTATTCCCGGGACTGATAAATGCCATGGATGGCCAGCGGCTTCGGCTCCAGCGCCTCCAGTACCGGCACCAGCCATCCCTGCTCCAGCGCGGCACGCGCTTCACGCTCCGGCAGCATGGCGATACCGCAGTGCTTAATCGCCGCGTCCATCAGCAGCGAAGAGATGCTGGCGCTCAGGTTGCCGCTGACGGCCACGCTCAGGCTTTCGCCCTCCGGCGTCAGGAAGTGCCAGGACTGTCCGGCGAAAAAGCTGTAGTGCAGGCAGTTATGCTGCGCGAGTTCTTCGGGGCTGCCGGGCGTACCGTGCTGCGCCAGATAGTCCGGCGAGGCGCAAAGGACCGAGCGACACTCCCCCAGCCGACGGGCAATCATGCCGGGTTCAGGGTTATCGGTAATGCGTACGGCAACATCAATGCGCTCTCCCACCAGGCTGACCGGATGGTTGTTCACATCCAGTTCGATGCGCAGCTGCGGGTAGCGCGAGAGCAGACCGGGCAGGACCGGCGCAATCAGGTGCATGGCGGTAAAGTGCGCGCAGGCCACCCGCAGGGTGCCAGACGGGAGATCTTTTTCCGACTGGCCTTCAATTTCCTGCGAGATCTGCGAGAGCGTCCGCGTTTTTTGCAGCACCTTTTCGCCTGCCGCGGTCAGCGTCAGCTTGCGCGTGGAGCGGTTTACCAGCCGCGTGCCCGCCCATTTCTCCATCTGTTCAAGGTAGCGGCTCACCATTGGGCGGGAAATACCCAGCGCCCGGGCCGCCGCGCTCAAACTTCCCAGCTCGCATATGCGGTTGTAAACCTGAGCGGCAATCACGCGATCCATATCAACTCCATCTGCTCGATTTATGAAACTAAGCATGTCTTGTTTCAGGAATTCTGGCAAATGCGAATTTCCGTACAATAGAGATATTCCTGAACAACAGAGACAACAGCATGAAATTCACTCACCTTGCCCTGCTTTCCACCCTTTTCACGCCGGCTGTTTTTGCCGCGCCGTTAAGCATTGATACCTATAACCCGCAGGAGAAAGGCATTTTCGCGGTCTCCTCCACGCTGGTCTCCGGCCCGAAAGAAGCGGTGCTGTTTGACGCGCAGTTCAGCGTGAAGGATGGCGAAGCGCTGGTAGAGAAAATTCGTCAAAGCGGTAAGACCCTGAACAAGATTGTGATCACCTCCGGCGATCCGGATTTCTATTTTGGCCTGCAGCCGCTGGTAAAAGCCTTCCCGAACGCCAAAGTGGTGGCCACGCAGCACGTGGTTGATCACATCAAGGCTACCAAAGACGCCAAGCTCGCCTTCTGGGGTCCGCAGATGAAAGACGGCGCGCCAACGGAGCTGGTCGTCCCGCAGGTTCTCGCCTCCACCACGTTTATGGTTGACGGGGAGAAGATCGACATCGAACAGCCTGACAGCTATGCGGCATATGTATGGATCCCGTCCGCAAAGACCATCCTCGGCGGCACTGGCGTAGCCTGGGGGATACACGTCTGGACGGCGGACACCCAGACAGCGGAAAGCCGTAAGCAGTGGCAGGAAACGCTGGTGAACATGGCGGCGCACAAACCCGAGCGCGTGATCCCGGGTCACTATCTGGGTACCCCGCCAGCCGGGACGGGTGCGATTGATTTTACCCGTGACTATCTCCAGCGCTTTGAAAAGGCCTTGTCCGTTCATAAAGATTCTGCGGGCGTCATCAGCACCCTGAAAAAACAGTATCCGAATCTGGCTGAAGAGAGCTCGCTGGAATTAAGCGCTAAGGTGAATACCGGCGAAATGAAGTGGTAATTTAAACGCTGCTCCTGCTATTTTTTCGAGATAGCAGGAGCACCGTCATAATATTCTCTCAGCGCCACGTCGATTTACCCCTGCATTTCAAAAGCACACAAAAGCATACACTTATGTCATTTTTATTTCTAAGATGAATCTGAGCCACAACCGGGAAAATATTTGCCATTCTGTTTGTGAATTAAATTTTTTGCGAGCCGTACCATTAAACAGACAACGACACGGAGGCAGCATGTTTACTTATTACCCGGCAAATACCGCAGCAGCACAACCTGAACTCGTTAACGCGATTGCACAGGGTCTTCACGCCGAGCACGGTGCTGTGACTGAAGATGACATTTTGATGGAACTGACCAGGTGGGTAGAATCCACAGATAATGACATCCTCAGTGACATCTACCAGCAGACCATTAACTACGTCGTCAGCGGGCAAAACGCACCCTTGTAAAAACCTGCTAAGCTGGATCTGCAACCTAAGGGGTTACATTTCGTTTGCGTAAGCAAACTGGTCCTTAAAACTATCAACAGGATTGAGGAGTTAATATGAAATCGAACCGTCAGGCACGCCATATTCTGGGACTGAACTACAAGCTTTCTAATCAGCGCAAAGTGGTGATTGAAGGCGACCACGAAACCCAAGTCACTCACGCCACCGGCAGAAAACGCCACGCGGGCAAGTAAGTTCCAGACTGAGATCCAGAACACCATCGGTAATCCCGGTGGTGTTTTTGTTTATGTGTTGCGGTAATTAATATTTAGCTCCTTTATAATACCGCCGGACCGCACCCCATCGCACAGGCCAGAAAGATGACAAACAGCAGTGTCAGGGACGGATCTTCAAAAAAAGAGTGAGTGACATGGACAACAAACTGAAAAAACATCGTTCCTTATACATCCCATACGCCGGACCGGTTTTACTCGAATTCCCCCTGCTCAACAAAGGCAGCGCCTTCAGCATGGAAGAGCGCAGCAGCTTTAACCTGCTGGGTCTACTGCCCGAAGTGGTTGAAACCATTGAAGAACAGGCAGAGCGCGCGTGGATCCAGTATCAGGGTTTCAAAACTGAAATCGACAAACACATCTACCTGCGCAACATTCAGGACACCAACGAAACCCTCTTCTATCGCCTGGTACAAAACCATCTTGAAGAGATGATGCCGGTGATCTACACCCCGACGGTGGGTGCCGCCTGCGAGCGTTTCTCAGAGATCTACCGTCGCTCCCGCGGGGTATTCATCTCTTATCAGAACCGTCACAACATGGACGATATTCTGCAGAACGTGCCGAACCACAATATCAAAGTAATTGTGGTGACCGACGGCGAACGTATTCTTGGCCTCGGCGACCAGGGCATTGGCGGGATGGGGATCCCCATCGGTAAGCTCTCACTCTACACCGCCTGCGGCGGCATCAGCCCGGCGTATACCCTGCCGGTGGTGCTAGACGTCGGCACCAACAACCAGCAGCTGCTCAACGACCCGCTCTATATGGGCTGGCGCCATCCGCGTATTACCGACGACGAGTACTATCAGTTTGTCGACGACTTCATTCAGGCCGTGAAGCACCGCTGGCCGGACGTGCTGCTGCAGTTCGAAGACTTCGCGCAGAAAAACGCGATGCCGCTGCTGAACCGCTATCGCGATGAGATCTGCTCCTTTAACGACGATATCCAGGGCACCGCGGCCGTGACGGTGGGTACGCTCATCGCCGCCAGCCGTGCGGCGGGAAGCCAGCTGAGCTACCAGAAAATCGTCTTCCTGGGCGCAGGCTCCGCGGGCTGCGGTATTGCCGAGCAGATTATCGCCCAGACGCAGCGCGAAGGGTTAAGCGAAGAGCTGGCCCGCTCCCGCGTCTTTATGGTGGACCGTTTCGGCCTGCTGACCGACGGCATGCCGAACCTGCTGCCGTTCCAGACCAAGCTGGTGCAGAAACGCGAAAACCTGAAAAACTGGGATACCGACAACGAAGTCCTTTCCCTGCTGGACGTGGTGCGCAACGTGAAGCCGGATATTCTGATCGGCGTTTCCGGGCAAACCGGTCTCTTCACCGAAGAGATTATTCGCGAGATGCACAAGCACTGCGAGCGCCCTATCGTGATGCCGCTGTCTAACCCGACGTCCCGCGTGGAGGCGACGCCACAAGACATCATCGCCTGGACCGAAGGTAACGCGCTGGTTGCCACCGGCAGCCCGTTCGATCCGGTGGTGTGGAAGGATAAAACCTATCCGATTGCCCAGTGCAACAACTCTTACATCTTCCCGGGCATTGGTTTGGGCGTTATCGCCTCCGGCGCGTCCCGCATCACCGATGAAATGCTGATGTCGGCGAGCGAGACCCTGGCGGGCCACTCGCCGCTGGTCAACGACGGCGAAGGTCTGGTTCTGCCCGAGCTGAAGGACATTCACAAGGTGTCGCGCGCTATCGCGTTTGCAGTGGGTAAAATGGCGCAGCAGCAGGGCGTGGCGGTGAAAACCTCTGCCGACGCGCTGCAGCAGGCCATCGACGACAACTTCTGGAAGCCTGAATACCGCAGCTATCGCCGTACGTCGATTTGATCCGCTTTGACCGTTCCCTCTCCCAGTGGGAGACGCGGTGCGGCCCAATCGCCCGGTGGCGCTTCGCTTACCGGGCCTACGGGGGCTCTCCCTGTGGGCTCAGGAATCCCAGTAATTTTTACCGGATGCGATGAATGTTGCTTCAGGAAAATGAATGACTTACAGCGACGCCCTGGTCCGGCTGTAAATCGCCGAAGCGTTTCCGTAAGGCCGGGGCGAGGCGCAGGGATGCGCCGAGAGGGCGTGGCCTGCAGGGATGCAGGCTCATGCCCGACCCGATAGCCTGAAGGAATAAGCTGAGGGCACCGCGAAGCGGCGATTTACCGCCGGGAGCCCGGGTCGCCAGGGTGGTGGCGACTGAGCCACCCTGGCACGTTCACCGGTCACATCGCTAAAGAGTAGCAAGGAACATAAAGTGAACGTAATGACCACCAGAGCCGTATGTTCCCCTCACCCTAACCCTCTCCCATAGGAGAGGGAATTACATTCGTCCCCCCCCTAGCCAAACCCCTTTTCCCCCGCTACACTCCTTTCATCCATTAACCCACTGAATATATAAGGAGGCCAATTATGCTGTATCGTGAAATTTTCAATGTTTCACATACATTTGGTGATCGCACCCGCTCAAGCGCTATCGGTATCGTGCTGCGATAACTTCGGCTTGAGCGAAGACACCAACCCCTGAAATCCCTTCTCTCGGGCTTACTGAGTTATCGTCAGCGATGTTTGACGAGGCATAAACATGCCTGTAACTCTTGGGTAAGCAACAATGAGCACTTTACTCACTGCACAATCTTTACGCGTTGATACGGCGTTTGGCACGCTCTTCGACTCACTCTCCTTTACGCTGAAAAAAGGCGACCGCATTGGCCTGCTGGGCGATAACGGCTGCGGCAAAAGTACGCTGCTGAAGGTGCTGGACGGCACGGATTCACCTGCTGCCGGAACGGTAGCGCTGGCCGGGCATTGCCTGATGGCGCGCGTGGAGCAACATCTCCCGGACGCTATTTTACCGCTCACCATGCTGGATGCCGTACTCGCACAGCTGCCTTTTGCTGAGCGCGATAGCCTGCGCTGGAAAGCCGAAACGCTGCTGGCAGGCATGGGCTTTACGCCGCAGGATATGGCGCTGCACTCCGCCACGCTGAGCGGCGGGCAGCATACCCGCCTGCTGCTGGCCCGGGCGCTGATTCACGAGCCGGACCTGCTCCTGCTGGATGAACCCAGCAACCACCTTGACCTGCCGACCATGCTCTGGCTGGAGCACTTTTTACAGACCTGGTCGGGCAGCTTTGTGCTGGTCTCGCATGACAGACAGCTGCTGGATGCCGTCACCAACGGCAGCTGGATCCTGCGCGATAAAACGCTGCACTACTTTGCCCTTCCCTGCACGGCGGCACGTCAGGCGCTGGAAGCCAAAGATGAGACCGACGCGCAGCGCCACAAGGCGGAGCAAAAGGAGATCGACCGCGTGACCGCCAGCGCCAAACGTCTGGCGACCTGGGGTAAGGTTTACGATAACGAAGACCTGGCCCGCAAAGCCAAACAGATGGAAAAACAGGTCGAACGGCTCAAAGAGAGCCAGACCGCGCTCACGGCGGGCAGCCCGTGGACGTTAACCCTGCGCGGCGACGCGCTGCGGGCTGACCGTCTGCTGGAGATGGAAAACCTCGGCGTCCCGCCCGCGCCTGGGCTACCGCCGCTGTTTAACATCGAAACGGCGCGGCTGAAAAGCGGCGATCGCGTGGCGATTGTCGGTCGTAACGGCTGCGGTAAATCGTCGTTGATGAAGCTTATCTGGCGACATTTTTCCGATGAACCGGCGGACAGTGGGCTGAAAATCCATCCGCGCGTCTCGCCGGGCTACTACGACCAGACGCTGCATCAGCTGCCGGATGACGCCACGCTGCTCGACGCGCTGGAGCCTTTTGCACCGGATCCGCAGAACCGCAAAATGGCGCTCATCAGCGCCGGGTTCCCGTGGTCCCGCCATGGGCAGAAAGTCAGCACGCTCAGCGGCGGCGAACGCTCGCGCCTGCTGTTCGTGGGCCTGACGCTTGCCCGCTACAGCCTGCTGATGCTGGATGAGCCCACTAACCACCTGGACATGGAAGGCAAAGAGGCGCTGGCGCACACCCTTCAACAGTTCGAAGGCGGCGTGCTGCTGGTCAGCCATGACCGTCAGTTAATTAGCCAAAGCTGCAACCGTTTCTGGCTAATTGAGGACGGTACGCTGAGCGAATGGCACGATGCAGAAGCGGTGTTTGAGCGGCTGCGTGAACGCGCGGGGCTGGTGACAGCCACTGCGCCCGCTGTCGCCGCGACGGCTCACCCCTCGCCGCATGACGATCTGCTTGAGCGGCTGATCGCGCTGGAAACGCTGCTGGAAGACGATCTGGCGCGCAAGCCGAAGCATCAAAAGCCGCAACTCCAGGCACAATGGCGTAAAGAGATAGAGGAGATAGAAGCCCAGCTGTAAGTCTGCGCCCGGCGAGCGCCTCGCCGGGCCAGCATTTTCCCCCCTTAATTATTAGAGGATCGCCGTATTCTTAATCTGAAATCGAATCAAATGATGACATTATGTTGCCGCAGCCTTGCATTACCAGGCTAATGTATTAATCCTTAAGGGGTATTACACCTGCTATGCAGATTCTTATCATGAACAAGGAGATACACATGAAGGCTGCTGTTGTCACTCAGGACCACCAGGTCAACGTCACCGAAAAAACCTTACGCCCGCTTAAGCATGGGGAAGCCCTGCTGAAGATGGAGTGCTGTGGCGTATGCCATACCGATCTTCACGTGAAGAACGGTGATTTTGGCGACAAGACCGGGGTTATCCTGGGCCATGAAGGAATTGGTATCGTGAAAGAAGTCGGCCCTGGCGTGAAGTCGCTGAAAGTCGGCGACCGCGCAAGCGTGGCCTGGTTCTTTGAAGGCTGCGGCCACTGCGAATACTGTAATTCCGGCAACGAAACCCTGTGCCGTGACGTGAAAAACGCCGGTTACTCCGTCGACGGCGGCATGGCGGAAGAGTGCATCGTCACCGCGGATTACGCGGTAAAAGTGCCGGACGGTCTGGATTCGGCGGCGGCCAGCAGCATTACCTGCGCTGGCGTGACCACCTACAAAGCGGTGAAGGTGTCGGGTATTAAGCCGGGCCAGTGGATTGCGATTTACGGTCTGGGCGGGCTGGGCAACCTCGCGCTGCAGTACGCCAAAAACGTCTTTAACGCCAAAGTCATCGCCCTTGACGTGAACGACGAACAGCTGAAGCTGGCGGCCAGCATGGGCGCGGACCTCACCATCAACTCCCGCAGCGAAGATGCCGCTAAAATTGTGCAGGAAAAAACTGGCGGCGCGCATGCCGCAGTCGTCACTGCCGTCGCAAAAGCAGCATTCAACTCCGCCGTTGATGCCGTGCGTGCCGGTGGCCGCGTGGTCGCGGTTGGCCTGCCGCCGGAAGCGATGAGCCTCGATATTCCGCGCCTGGTGCTGGACGGCATTCAGGTGGTGGGTTCGCTGGTTGGCACCCGCCAGGACCTGCAGGAAGCGTTCCAGTTCGCCGCTGAAGGTAAAGTGGTGCCGAAAGTGACGATGCGTCCTATTGAGGACATCAACGCCATCTTTAAAGAGATGGAACAGGGCCAGATCCGTGGCCGTATGGTGATCGACTTACGTTCGTAATCGTTCACCGTTCATCACCGCTCCTCTCCGGGGCGGTTTTTTTATAGCCATTTTCCGGCAATCCTTATCTTAATTCCTTTGTTCCCTTGTTTTCCCCCGCGCCCGATGATGAATCCGACGCTAACAAGAAGATAACAAAGGAATTCACCATGCAAACCCCATTTCGTCTGCCGCTGCTGACGGTGCTCATTCTGACGACCACCGCAGCCTGGTCCGCTGATGCGCCGGTCAAAGGCGGTACGCTGATTTATCTGGAGCAACAGGCGCACACTAACCTCTACCCGCCCGCCGGCGGCTTCTACCCGAACGGCGGCATCCTGAACCAAATCACCGACAAGCTGACCTGGCAGAACCCAAAGACGCTGCGGGTCGAACCGTGGGTGGCCGAAAGCTGGACCACCAACGCCGATAAAACCGAATACACCTTCAAAATTCGCCCGGGCATCACCTTCTCCGACGGCACGCCGCTGGACGCCAACGCCGTAGCAAAAAACTTTGATACCTACGGCTTAGGCAACAAGGCGCAGCGCCTGCCGGTGTCAGAAGTGATCAATAACTACGATCGCAGCGAAGTGGTCGACCCGCTGACCGTGAAGTTCTACTTCAAAAAACCGTCGCCGGGATTCCTGCAGGGCACCGCCACGATTGGCTCGGGTCTGGTCTCGCTCAGCACGCTGAAGCGCAACTTTGAAGAGCTGGGTGACGCCCGGCATATCATTGGCTCTGGCCCGTTTGTGGTGAAGGACGAGAAGCTGGGTCGCGAAGTGACGCTGGAAGCGCGTAAGGACTACCAGTGGGGGCCAAAAAATCTGGCGCAACAGGGGCCAGCCAATCTTGATGGCATCAAGTTTATCGTGACTCAGGAAGACAGCGTGCGCGTCGGCGCCCTGCTGGCCGGTCAGGCCGACTTTATTCGCCAGGTGCAGGCGTATGACGAAAAGCAGGCGACCGATCAGGGCTATAAAATCTACGCCGCCCCAACGCGCGGGGTGAACGACAGCATCAGCTTCCGCCCGGATAACCCGCTGGTCTCCGATATTCGCGTGCGCCAGGCGCTGCTACATGCCACCAATGCAAAACAGGTGGTTGAGACCCTCTTCTCGGCTAACTATCCGCAGGCGAAGTCGGTGATTGCCGATTCCGCCGCTGGCTTTGTCGATCTCAGCGACAAATTGTCCTTTGACCCGGCTAAAGCTAACCAGCTGCTGGACGAGGCGGGCTGGAAAGCGGGCAGCGACGGGATCCGCGCCAAAGACGGCCAGCGGCTGGCGCTGACGGTGTATGAATCCCTGCCGCAGCCGCAAAACAAAGAGGTGCTGCAGCTGGTTGCCCAGCAGTGGCGTCAGGTGGGCGTGGCGCTGAGCGTGAAAGCCGGTGACGCAGGCAGCCGCACGCTGGATAACCTTGATCCGCTGAAGACCCCGTTAACCGTCTCCGAAGTGGGCCGCGCCGATCCTGACGTGGTAAAAAGCATGTTCTACCCCGCTAACCGCGACGCGCTGCTGCAAAAAGGCGGCTCCAGCGACAAGGTCAAAAGCTTCCGTGACGACAACCTGAATGCGCTGCTGGTAAATATCTCCTCAGAGGTCGATCCGCAAAAACGCCTGCAGCTGACCGGCGATGCCCAGCGCTACCTGCTGGATAACGCCTACGTCATTCCGATTTTCGAGGAACCGCAGGTCTTTGCCGGTGCGCCATGGCTGAAAGGCGTGAATTTTGAAGCGGTCGGCCGCCCGTCGTTCTACGGCGCGTGGCTTGAGAAACACTGAGGAGCTGACGATGCGCCACGCACTTCTTCAACGCTTTGGGCACGGGCTGCTGGTGCTGTGGGCCGCCTTTACCCTCTCGTTCGTGTTGCTCCAGGTGCTGCCGGGCGACGCGGTGCTGATTAAATTTCAGAACCCGGACCTGGGCTTAAGCCCGGCGCAAATCGAGGAGATGCGCGTGGCCTACGGTGCGGACAGCCCGCTGTGGCAGCAATACGGCCACACGCTGCTGGCGATGCTGCGAGGAGATTTCGGC
The DNA here is from genome assembly GCF_945957325.1 of Enterobacter sp. PL1. Lineage (NCBI taxonomy): Bacteria > Pseudomonadati > Pseudomonadota > Gammaproteobacteria > Enterobacterales > Enterobacteriaceae > Enterobacter > Enterobacter sp. PL1. The sequence goes on along the minus strand of NZ_CAMFKT010000001.1, from coordinate 190,459 downwards.
TACTCGTTACAGGCAGGCGTACCGGTCAGCGAGCTGATTGCCAGCAATCTGCCGGATACCCTGAGCCTCGCCCTGCCCGCCTTTTTACTAGCGGTTCTGCTGGCGTTTGCGCTGGCCTTTGCGTCGCGTCTGCCGGGTCTGCGCTGGCTAAGTAATAATCTCCAGTCGCTGCCGGTCCTGTTTATCTCCTTACCGACGTTCTGGCTGGGGATTGCCCTCATCCAGCTCTTTTCTTTCCAGCTGCGGCTGATCCCGGTGATTAACCCGACGCCGCTGCAGGGGTTGATCCTGCCAATCGTCACCGTCGCGATCCCGATCTCCGCCCCGCTGGCGCAAATCCTGATGCGCAGCCTGGACCAGGTGGCAACGCAGCCGTTTGTCGCCGTCGCCCGGGCCAAAGGGCTGAGTGAAACCGCCGTCCTGTGGCGTCACGTCACCCGCAACGCCCTGCTACCGGTCCTGAACATTGCCGGGCTGCTGCTGGGCGAGTTGATTGCCGGGGCGCTGATCACCGAAACCGTTTTTGGCCGCAGCGGGCTCGGCCAGCTGACCCAGCAGGCGGTGAATAACCAGGACATCGCCGTGCTTCAGGCGGTGGTGATGATTTCCGCCCTCGGCTTTGTCCTGATCAATCTGCTGGTGGACCTGCTGATGCCGCTGCTGGATCCCCGTCTGCAAACCGTTACCGGAGGTGCATCATGAGCCTGGTCGATTACGCTGCCGCGGCGCGAAAACGCGTTCCCGGCTGGCAGGGCGTCACGTGGCAGCCGGGACTGTGGCTGGCGTGGGCGGTGATTATTCTCGCGGTTTTTGCCGCCGTGGCGCCCGGCCTGTTAACCCACTACAGCCCGATTGAGGGCATCGCCGGAGCGCAACGTCTGGCGCCGCAGGCGGGCCACTGGCTCGGCACCGATCAGCTTGGCCGCGATGTTTACACCCGTATTGTGTACGGTGCGTCCCACTCCCTGAGCGCGGCGCTCGCTGCCGTCACGATGGGGCTGGTGGTGGGCACCGGTCTCGGGGTGATCGCCGGGGCGTTCGCAGGACGCGTCGAGTCTTTCCTGATGCGTTTTGTCGACGTGCTGTTGTCCATTCCGTCTCTGCTGCTCTCGCTGACGGTCATTATTCTGCTCGGGTTTGGCACCGTTAACGCCGCCATTGCCGTCGGCGTGGCTTCCATTGCCAGCTTCGCCCGCCTCGCGCGCGGTGAAGTGGTGCGCATCCGCCATACGGATTATGTCGAGGCGGCGTTCGGCAGCGGCGGGACGTTCCTGGCGGTGCTGTGGCGACACATCCTGCCCAACGCCTTAACCGCCGTCCTTGCCTTTGCCACGCTGCAGTTTGGTCAGGCCATTCTGGCCCTCTCCACGCTGAGCTTTCTCGGCTACGGCACCCCGCCGCCCGTACCGGAATGGGGCTTATTGATCGCCGAAGGGCGTAACTATCTCTCTACCGCCTGGTGGTTAACCACCCTCCCCGGCGTGGTCGTCATCGCCGTCGTGCTTGCCACCAACCGTATCAGCCAGCAGTTCAGCGGAGGCCTGAAATGACCGTACTCTCGGTAGAAAACCTGACCATCAGCTACCGTACCGCGCGCCGGTGGCGCGAGGTGGTGCATAACGTCAGCTTCACCCTCCGGCGGGGGGAAATGCTGGCATTTGTCGGTGAATCTGGCTCAGGTAAAACAACCACGGCACAGGCGATCATTGGCCTGCTGGCGGATAACGCCCGACGCGATGCCGGGAAAATCGTGCTCAACGGCGAGGAGATTAGCCGGTGGTCAGCGAAGCGTCTCGATACCCTTCGCGGGGCGAGAATCAGCCTGGTTCCGCAGGATCCGGGTAATTCACTCAATCCGGTGAAAACGATCGGCACCCAGGTCGGGGAAATTATTCAGCTGCACCAGAAGGTGACTCACGCCCAACGCGACGAGCAGGTGCTCGCCCTGCTGAAAAAGGTCGGCCTGAGCCACCCCGAACAGCGCATGACGCAGTATCCGCATCAGCTCTCCGGCGGGATGAAACAGCGCGTGCTGATTGCCATCGCCATTGCCCTGAGCCCGGACGTCATCATTGCCGATGAGCCCACCAGCGCGCTGGACGTGACGGTGCAAAAACGCATTCTCGACCTGCTGGATATCCTGCGCCGGGAATCGGGTACTGCCGTTCTGTTTGTCACCCACGATCTGGCCCTGGCAGCCCAGCGCGCGGACAGGCTGCTGGTGTTTCGCAACGGCGAGGTTCAGGAGCACGGCGACACCGCCGATATCGTCCGCACGCCGCAGCACGCCTACACCCGTCAGCTGCTGAGCGATCTTCAGGGCCAGCGCCTGACCATCGCCCCGGTAGCGGGCCTTCCGCTGGCGTCACCGGCCATTCGCGCCCGCGCCATCAGCAAACGGTTCTCGCTGGGTAAAGGTCATCAGCTTCAGGCGCTGGATCGGGTGACGTTTGACGTCAGGCGCGGCAGCACGCACGCGCTGGTCGGTGAATCCGGCTCCGGGAAAACCACCCTCGCCCGTATTTTGCTGGGTTTTGAACAGGCGGATAACGGGCAGGTCATTATTGATGACATTGATGCCACCGCGCTCAGCCGCGAGGCCCGCCGTCAGCTGCGCCAGAAGATCCAGTTTGTTTACCAGAACCCGTTCGCCTCTCTCGACCCGCGTCAGACGCTGTTCGAGATCATCGAAGAGCCCCTGAAGAACTTTTCTCGCCTCGCCAAGGCGGAGCGAAAGGTACGGGTGGAGACCGTGGCGCAGCGGGTTGCCCTGCCCGTCGAACTCCTGAGCCGCACCGCCAGAGAGCTTTCAGGCGGGCAGCGCCAGCGCGTAGCCGTCGCCCGGGCGCTGATCCTGGAGCCGACCATTCTGGTGCTGGACGAAGCCACCTCCGCGCTGGACGTCACCGTCCAGGCGCAGATCCTGGCGCTGCTTCAGCAGCTGCAGCAGCAGCTGGGATTAACCTACCTGTTCATCACGCACGATCTCTCTACCGTTCGCCGGATCGCCCACAGCGTCACGGTGCTGCGCAGCGGTCAGGTGGTCGAACACGGTGACGTCGAGACCTTATTCACGTCACCGCAGAACGACTATACCCGCGAGCTGATTGCCGCCATTCCCCATTTTTCACCCGCTACGGAGGAGTTCGCATGACGCGAAAACGCCTGGGATTTTTCACCCGCCTGCTTGACGACGCCACGCCGAAAGAGCGCTATCGACTGGCTACAGAACAGATCCGCCACGCTGAACGCCACGGTTTTGACAGCGCCTGGATTGCCCAGCACCACTTCCACGAAAGTGAAGGCGGCCTGCCGTCGCCGCTGCTGTTTCTGGCCCACGTGGCGGCGCATACCGAAACCATCCGCCTGGGCACGGCCATCATCACCCTGCCGATGGAAAACCCGCTCCGCGTGGCGGAAGATGCGGCGGTGCTGGATTTACTCGCCGATGGACGTCTCGAAGTCGGCTTTGGTTCGGGCGGCACGCCGACCTCTTTCCTGCCGTTCGGACTGACGTTTGAACAGCGCGGCGCGGCCTTTGCCGACCATTTACATGTGATCCAGAGCGCCTGGCGCGGGGATTCGCTTACCCATCCGGATAACCACCTCTACCCGCCAGCGCCACAGCTGGCTGACAGGATCTGGATTGCCACCTTTTCCGTCGACGGCGCCGTTCGCGCCGCGCGGGCCGGACACGGTTTGATGCTCTCCCGCACGCAGCCGCGTCCGGCAGACCAGTTGGATCTCGCGCTCGACGCGATCCAGAACCCGATTGTGGATGCCTACCTTGAGGCCCTGCCCGCCGGTATCGCACCGCGTATTCTGGCCTCCCGTACGGCATTCGTCGCCGACAGCGATGACTATGCGCTGAAGGTTGCGACGCCGGGTCTCACCAGACAGGCCCAGCAGCATCGCGCTGCCGGACACGCGGTTAAAGGTGACACCGTCACCGATTTTCGTCGCCAGTTCGACGCCCACATCGGTTCGCCCGAGACGGTGCTGCGTTCGCTGCAGGCCGATTCCGTTCTCCGGCGCGCCACGGACATCTCATTCCAGGTCCATTCGGTCGAGCCCACCCATCGCGACACGCTGCGCTCCATCGAACTGATCGCCGAACATATTGCCCCCCATATCCATTGAGGAGATACCTATGTCATTAAGTCACGACATTCTCGCCGAGCTGGCGGAAATCAAACCCGGTTCCCCTCTGGCAGAGGCGCGCGCCACGCGGGACGCCGCCACGCGCCACGCCCAGGGCAGCTACGAAATCTTATTTACCCAGCAGGATAGCGATTTTGCGCTGGACGAGCGCTTCGCCGTCGCGGCAAAAGTTGCCAGGTGGCACAACGCGGAGGCGCTGGCCGCGCACTATGCGGGGTTTGGCCTGGCAGACCCGACCTCAGACCGTCTGACCCCGGCGCTCAATTTCGCGCGCCTGCTGACCTTCTCCCCCGTCGAAGCCACGCCGACATCGTTAAGGGCGCTGACCCAGGCGGGATGGAGCAAGGAAGGCATCGTGACCCTGGCGCAGCTTATCGCCTTTGTCAGCTTCCAGAGCCGACTGATTGCCGGGCTGCGGCTGCTGAACGACAGGCCCGTCGCCAAAAGCGATGCGCCGGTGGCGGCGGGCGTCTGGCACACGAACGCCACCACGGCCACCGGGAAGGCGGCTCCCGTCGCCTTCACCCAGCAGGAGCTGGGCTGGGAGCCGTGGATCGCCGCCAAACCGCTGGCGGATTTTCGTGATGACGAGGTTGCGATCCTGGCGAAGTTTGGCCACACCGATTCCGACTATTTCCGCCTGCTGGGGCGCAACCTGCCGGTGCTTGAACAGCGCACGCTAACGGATAAAGGGATTTTTTATACGCCGGGGGGGTTGCCGCGCGCCGAGCGCGAGCTGGCCGCAACGGTCGCCAGTAAAATCAACGGCTGCATCTACTGCGCATCTGTCCATGCGCGGAAAGCCAGCCAGCTGTCTAAGGATGACGCGGCGGTAGAGGCCCTGCTGGCCGTGCGTCCGGGACAGTCCCTGAGCGAGGGGCAGTCTGCGCGCTGGCAGGCGGAGATTAATTTTGCGGCAGCACTGTCGGTTACCCCGCCTGCCGCCACGCCGCTGCACCTTGCCGCGCTGGAAAAAGAGGGGCTGGACACCTTAGCCCAGCTTGATCTGGTGCAGTCCGCCGCGTTCTTCGCCTGGGCCAACCGCCTGATGCTGACCCTGGGCGAGCCCTGGCTTGCCTGACTTCCATCAGGCTAGCGCACGCGCGTTAGCCTGAGCCTGCCTGGCACGCAGGTAACCGTAGATCAGTAATGCACTCATGGCCGAGAACGAGAGTAACGCCGCAGGCAGCGTGACGTAGCGCCAGCTAAAGCCGAGGGTAATCATCATCCCGCCAAAGTACGCCCCGATCGCACTGCCGAGATTAAACGCCATCTGCCCTCCGGCCGCCCCAAGCATCTCGCCGCCCTTTGCATTTTGCAGAAGCAAAATTTGCAGCGGCGCAGAGAGCGCGAACAGACCGGCGCAGCAGATAAAGCCCATCACCAGCGAGGCCGTTTTCAGTTCACCGCAGGCAAAAAGCAGCAGCAGCGAGGCAACAATCACCATGTCGGTGGTGGCCGCAATACGCAGCGGACTAAAACGCCCCGAAAGCTTACCGCTCAACAGATTGCCCAACACCATGCCAAGGCCCATCAGCATCATGATGATCGTCATCATCCCTTCGGAAAAGCCAGAAACGTTGACCATAAACGGCTTAACGAAGCTGAACCACGCGAACACACCGGCGTTACCAAACATGGTGGCGGCAAAAATCAGCCAGGGCTCCGGTTTCTTCAGGAACTGGAACTGCTCGGTCAGTTTAATTTCTGATTTGTCATGAATGTCCGGCACCCAGATCAGCACCGAGAGGATCACCAGCGCATCGAACAGGGCTATCAGGAAAAAGGTATAACGCCAGCTGAACTGGTGCCCCAGCCAGGTGCCGAGCGGCACACCCACCAGGTTGGCGACGGTCATTCCGGCGATCATCCCGGCCACCGCGACCGTCACCTTCCCGGGCGGCGCAATTTTAGACAGAATAATCGCCCCAACGCCAAAAATGGCGCCGTGCGGAAAACCGGAAATCAGCCGCCCCAGCGCCAGCCAGAAATATGACGTAGAAAACGTAAACAGGGCGTTGCCAACAGCGCACATCGCCACCAGAAACAGCAGCGTGGTTTTTAACGAGAACTTGCCTGAGAAGAGCGCCACAATCGGGGCGCCAATCACCACGCCGAAGGCATAAAACGAGATCATATTCCCGGCGGAGGGAATCGAAATACCGGTATCATGCGCCAGCTCGGTTAACACGCCCATGATGCCAAATTCAGCCATGCCCAGGCCAAATGTGCCAAGCGCCAACGAAAATATTGTCTTTTTCATACCTCAACCACGGGTTAATCACTCGCAGCGGGCATTATTAAATAATCTTGTATGGTGAGCCAGTTCAAATCAGATGGCTGACAGGTTAATCCATTGATTCAGGGGTTTTCTCCAACTGCTACGCGGTGGGATTGGCAAACAAAAAGCCCCGGCAGGCGTCAGGGCTTTAAAGGGTTTAAGGTCTGGCTTTTACGGTGTGCTTTCTGCCGCCGCTTTAGCGCGTGTAATCGCGCCAGCATTGAAAATTGGGTGCTCGTGATTGTTCGTTACGTCACGAACGCGGTAGATTTTCCATGCATCATCTTCACGACGGAGAAATACCTCAAGATGGATGCTTCTCCCGTTACCCGCCCCTTCAATAACCTGGACTGCTTCACCGTTTAAAAATGGTCTGGCGTTTTCCACTCGTAACGCAGGTATCCATTCACGGGAGTAATCTTGGGTATACGTAAAATAGTCAGACTCTATTAACTCTTGTTCAGAGATTTCCTGAATAGCATTGATACGAGCAATAGTATCAGCAGAAATATATTTGTGCAGTTCATCGGCAGGATAAGGCCTGGCTTCATCGCTGCCGAATACGGAAAGATAGGATTTATAAAATGATTCAGTAGCGTCTTGTGCGCTACGTTCTTGATTGGCAGCCGAACTACATCCCACCAGCAACATAACGAATGATAACAATATCCTTTTCATCAATGCATCCTGTAAATTTTAAAGGATGGTTGCATTTTGCGGTATCCAGGCCCCGGATACATACTTTTTTGAACGAAATCAGAAATCCATTGTGTACCGTCATACATAGTCATGTGACCTATGCCATTTCCACCAGGGTATGGCTGTATCACGGCCACATCACCAGCAATTAACGTTGAACCGGGCGGCAGCTCACTGAATCCAGCACGTAATAATTCAACCCCATAATCTTTTGCATAATCTGTGTTCGCTACCTTAACACCGCCAGCCAGAATGGCAAGGCGGGTAAACTTAGCACATTCACTATGAGAGCGCCCCAGAGCGTGTGAACGGAGATACGAAACCGCAGCGTCTTTATTCCAACTCATTCTTAGTTCCTTTGAGTAAATAAGAATGAAATTATCACATTAACCACATATAGAGTGTGTTATTAAATGTGCTGATTTTATTGCATCTGCATAGGGAAACAGGTGCTTAGCACCTTCGTTAATACCTCTGTATCTGCTTAAAAAAGTGTCGAGACATTAATTACCTAAAAACAATACGCATAATATCAGGTGGATTACACTTCATAGTGCGGCCTCGCTTTTTCCGCACCGGACAACCTGAGGATGACAATCATGGGAAGCAAAAAGAAAACCCCTGTCGCTGTTGATGTCGTATCGAATGCACCGCTTAAGACCAAAGAGTATGAAAAAGAGCTCCGCCGCCTGCACGTCGAACTGGTTAAGCTCCAGCAGTGGGTCGTCGCCAAAGGGTTAAAAGTGTGTATTGTTTTTGAAGGACGCGACGGTGCCGGCAAAGGCGGCACCATTAAAGCGATCACCGAGCGCGTCAGCCCGCGCGTGTTTCGCGTTGTTGCGCTCCCTGCTCCGACTGAAAAGGAAAAAAGCCAGCTCTACTTCCAGCGCTATGTGCCCCACCTGCCTTCGGCGGGTGAAATCGTGATCTTCGATCGCAGCTGGTATAACCGCGCGGGCGTGGAACGAGTGATGGGGTTCTGCACGGAAGAACAGGCGGAGAAATTTTTAGACGGCGCGCCGGTTATGGAAAAAGCGATGGTCGATGCCGGCATTATCCTGCTGAAGTACTGGCTGGAGGTAACGCCGAAAGAGCAGGAGCGCCGCCTGCGCGACCGTATTAACGATGGGCGTAAGATCTGGAAGCTGTCGCCGATGGATATTAAGTCTTTTAACCTGTGGGATGAGTATACCCTTGCGCGCGACGCCATGTTTGAAGCCACCGATACCGCCTGGGCGCCGTGGTTTGTGGCGCGTTCAGAGGATAAAAAACGTGTGCGCCTGAATATTATTTCGCATCTGCTTTCGCAGATCCCGTATAAAGAAATTCACGTCGACAAGGTGGATTTACCGAAGCGCAAAATCGGCAAGGTCAAACCCACGAAATACCCGTTCCGGTATGTGGAAGAGCGGTTCTGATTTGAAGAGTAGGCCCGCGCAAGCGCAGCGCCGCCGGGCAAAGCCGACGGCGCAGGTCTTACTTCATCCCTTCCGTACTTTCCTGTTTCGCTTCCAGTCGTTCCACGTCACGATACCAGCGCGGGTGGTGTTTCTGCGCCCAGCGGCGGCTCACCTTCCCTTCAATCATGCCTTTAATCGATCCTTTCACCCAGAACGCCATATACATATGGATCAGGATGGCGTGAATCAGAATGATGGCCGACGTCGCGTGGATCAGCAGCGCGTAGCGAATCACCTGTATCGGGAAGTAGTGTGCAAAATACGGACGCCAGATCATCACCCCGGTCACCAGCAGCACAAAAATCATGCTCATGATGGTCCAGAACATCATCTTCTGCCCGGCGTTGTATTTCCCCACCTTCGCGACTTTGTGCTCGTTACCCTTCAGGACTTCAACAATCCCTCTCACCCACGGGATATCCTGCTTGTCGGGAATATTGTGATGGACGAAGCGCACGAACATAAACATCAGCACCACGAAAATCAGCACGCCGAAGAACGGGTGCAGAATGCGCCCCATCTGCGGCGTACCGAAGGTTTCGGTCAGCCACTGCAGCGTCGGGAAGAAGAACGAAATTCCCGATACCGCCACCAGGAAGAAGCAGATCACTACCGTCCAGTGACAGGCGCGATCGACAAATTTGGTGCGCACTATCATTTTCGACTTACTCATGATGCTCCTCCTCGTCGTCATCCACCTCTTTGTTTGGCCCGATACCAATGTAGTGATAGATCAGCCCGGCAAAGGTGGCGATAAAGCCCGCCGCGGAGAGCGGTTTAAGCGCCCCTTTCCACAGGTTGATGGAGGTATCGATCGCCGGATCCTTCGGCAGATTGTGGTACAGCTCCGGCTGGTCGCTATGGTGCAGCACATACATGACGTGCGTGCCGCCCACGCCCTGCGGGTTGTAAACGCCCGCTTTGTCGTAGCCCCGCGCTTTGAGCTTATCGACGCGTTCCTGCGCCACGTCCAGCATCTCTTTTTTGGTGCCGAAGTGAATGGCGCCGGTTGGACAGGTCTTCACGCAGGCAGGCTCCTGCCCGACGCTGACGCGGTCCACGCACAGGGTGCATTTGTATACCCGGTTATCCTCTTTATTGAGGCGCGGGATATTAAACGGACAGCCCGCGATGCAGTACCCGCAGCCGATGCAGTTGTCCTGCTGGAAATCGACGATCCCGTTGGCATACTGAATAATTGCCCCGGCAGACGGGCACGCCTTCAGGCAGCCCGGATCTTCACAGTGCATGCAGCCGTCTTTGCGGATCAGCCACTCCAGCTTGCCGTTCTGGTCGGTTTCGCTAAAGCGCATCACCGTCCAGGATTTGGCGCTCAGATCCGCCGGATTGTCGTAGACCCCAACGCAGTGCCCCACCTCGTCGCGAATATCGTTCCACTCCGAACAGGCCACCTGACAGGCCTTACAGCCCACGCAGGAGGAGACGTCGATAAGCTTGGCGACCTCTGCCTTGTAGTCCCGCGCGCGAGGCGCGGGAGTGATCGGGTTGGTCGCGGAGCGTTTAATTATGTCTTGTGTTTCCATCGCCATTTAATCGCTCCTTACGCTTTCTCGATGTTGACCAGAAACGCTTTATACTCCGGCGTTTGCGAGTTGGAATCGCCGACGTTTGGCGTCAGGGTATTGGCGATGTAGCCTTTCTGCGCCACCCCTTCAAAGCCCCAGTGCAGCGGGATACCGACGGTTTCCACCTGCTGGCCGTGCACGTTCAGCGACTGCAGGCGGCGGGTGACCACCGCCACCGCGCGGATAAAGCCGCGCTTGCTGCTCACCTTCACGCGGTCGCCGTTGGCGATGCCTTTGGCTTTCGCCAGCGTTTCGCTTATCTCCACAAACTGTTCCGGCTGCGCGATGGCGTTAAGCCGCGCGTGCTTGGTCCAGGTGTGGAAATGCTCGGTCAGGCGGTAGGTCGTCCCTACGTACGGGAACTTGTCCTTTTTGCCCAGGCGCAGCACGTCGTCTTCGTAGATCCGCACCACCGGGCTGGAGACCACGTTCGGGTGCAGCGGGTTGGTGCCGAGCGGCGTTTCCATCGGCTCGTAGTGTTCCGGGAACGGCCCTTCCGCCAGCTTGTTGAGGGCGAACAGGCGCCCCAGCCCTTCCGGCTGCATGATAAACGGCCCGGTGTTGCTGCCCGGCGCGGCGGTGCTGTAGTCCGGGATGTCGTTCCCCGTCCATTTCGCCCCGTTCCACTGGATCAGCATGCGCTTCGGATCCCACGGCTTGCCGTTCACGTCGGCGGACGCACGGTTGTACAGCACGCGACGGTTCAGCGGCCATGCCCAAGCCCAGCCCAGCGTGTTGCCCAGGCCTGACGGGTCAGCGTTGTCGCGGTTGGCCATCTGGTTACCCTGCTCCGTCCAGCTGCCGGTGTAGATCCAGCAGGACGATGCCGTGGTACCGTCGTCACGCAGCAGCGCGAAGCTGTTCAGCAGCTGGCCTTTCTTCGCCACCAGATTGCCGTTTGCGTCGTAGAGATCCGCCAGCGCCACGCCGTTGTTCTCTTTCGCGACCTCTTCGGATTCAGGACGATCCGGCTGCTTGTAGTGCCAGCTCATCTTCAGCAGCGGCTCAGCGCCTTTGCCGCCTTCAGTGCGGTACATTTCGCGCAGGCGGTGGTAAATCCCGGCCAGGATTTCGCCGTCGTTTCGCGCTTCGCCCGGGGCGTCCTGGCCTTTCCAGTGCCACTGCAGCCAGCGGCCGGAGTTGGCAATAGAGCCGTCCTCTTCCGCAAAGCAGGTGGACGGCAGGCGGAACACTTCGGTCTGAATCGAGGCCGGATCGACATCGTTCGATTCCCCGTGGTTCTGCCAGAAGGTGGAGGTCTCGGTCACCAGCGGATCGATAACCACCATGTACTTCAGCTTGCTCAGGCTGCGAACGACTTTGTTTTTGTCCGGGAAGGAGGCCACCGGGTTGAAGCCCTGGCAGATATACCCCGTGACGTCGCCCTTATCCATCATGTTGAAATACTTGATGACGTCATAAGCCTGATCCCACTTCGGCAGCCACTCAAAGCCCCAGTCGTTCTCTTTCTGCGCCGCATCGCCGTAGAAGGATTTCATCAGGCTGACGTAGAACTTCGGATAGTTGCTCCAGTAGTTCACCTGATCCGGCAGCGTCGCTTTTGGCGTATTGGCCTCAAGATATGCTTGCAGATCGGCCTGCTTTTCAGACGGCAGCGTCAGGTAGCCCGGCAGGCTGGTGGAGAGCAGACCGAGATCGGTCAGGCCCTGAATGTTTGAGTGGCCGCGCAGCGCGTTCACGCCGCCCCCCGCCATGCCCATGTTGCCGAGCAGCAGCTGGATCATCGCCATGGTACGGATGTTCTGCGCGCCCACGGTGTGCTGCGTCCAGCCCAGCGCGTACAGGAACGTGGTGGTTCTGTCGGCGGCGCTGGTGGAAGCCAGCACTTCACACACCTTCAGGAAGTCCGCTTTCGGCGTGCCGCAGATGTTCTCCACGACGTCCGGCGTATAGCGGGAGACGTGCTGCTTCAGCAGGTTCCACACGCAGCGCGGATGCGTGAGCGTTTCATCGCGCATCGCATAGCCGTTTTCATCGAACTGATAGTTCCAGGACGTTTTATCGTACTGGCGTTTTTCGGCGTCATAGCCGCTAAACAGCCCGTCTTCGAAGGCAAAATCATCCCGCACCAGCAGGTTCGCGTTGGTGTAGTGCTTAACGTATTCCGCGTTAATTTTGTTGTTTTCGATCAGGTACAGCAGCACGCCGGACAGGAACGTAATGTCCGTACCGGAGCGGATCGGCGCATAGATATCGGCCACCGATGCCGTACGCGTAAAGCGCGGATCGACGACGATAAGCGTCGCATCGTTGTTGTTTTTCGCTTCCATCGCCCAGCGGAACCCCACCGGATGGGCTTCAGCGGCGTTACCGCCCATCACCACCACGACGTTCGCGTTTTTGATATCAACCCAGTGGTTGGTCATCGCACCGCGACCAAATGTTGGAGCAAGACTTGCTACCGTTGGTCCGTGTCAGACGCGCGCCTGGTTGTCTACCGCCAGCATGCCGAGCGAGCGCACAAATTTTTGCGTCAGCATGCCGGTTTCATTACTGGCCGCCGAGGCGCATAGCATGCCGGTGGAAAGCCAGCGGTTGACCGTCACGCCCTGCGCGTTCTTTTCAATAAAGTTGGCGTCGCGGTCGGCTTTCATCAATTTCGCAATACGGGAGAAGGCCTCATCCCAGGAGATACGCTGCCATTTGTCGGAGCCCGGCGCGCGGTATTCGGGGTAGCGCAGGCGGTTTTCGCTGTGGACGTAGTCCAGCAGCCCCGCCCCTTTCGGGCATAACGCCCCGCGGCTCACCGGATGATCCGGATCCCCTTCAATGTGATAAATCGCTTCTCTGGCGTTCTTCGCGCCATCGCCCAGGCTATACATTAAAAGCCCACAACCCACGGAGCAGTATGTGCAGGTGTTACGGATCTCTTTGGCGCGCAGCAGTTTATAGTTGCGTGCCTGAGCCAGCGCCATTTTGGGAGCAAATCCCAGCATTGCGGCTGTTGTTCCGGCCATACCGCCCGCGCAGATTTTAAAAAATTGTCTGCGGCTGACGTCCATTGCTGTCCTCGTTATCTGAAAAGACTTCGCGCCGCAAACTAACAGCAAAGCCCCTGATTTTTTTGCGTCAAATCAAGGTCATCAGCCTTCCCCCCCTTAATAGTCACCTCCGCAACGTTTCATTACCCCTTTTTGATTAACGGCTTAAGAGAATAATTCACGACAGCGACAGGCGTAATGCGATACATTTTTCCTTTAATTTTTATTGTGATGGCGAGTAATGGACAGAAAGAGAGCAACGCTTATTGGGCTGGCGGCAATACTGTTATGGAGCACCATGGTCGGCCTTATTCGCAGCGTGAGTGAGGGACTGGGCCCTGTTGGCGGTGCCGCGATGATCTACACCCTCAGCGGATTACTGTGTCTGGTGACGGTAGGATTTCCTGATATCCGACGGTTTTCTCCCCGCTATCTTATTGCCGGCAGCGTTTTATTTGTCAGTTACGAAATATGTCTGGCGCTGTCGCTGGGCTATGCCGCAACGCGATCGCAGGCGATTGAAGTGGGCATGGTCAATTACCTTTGGCCGAGCCTGACGATCGTATTTGCGATTTTGTTCAACGGGCAAAAGTCTACCCTGTGGGTGATCCCCGGCTTGCTCATTTCGCTGCTGGGCGTGTGCTGGGTATTGGGCGGCGAAGAAGGATTACACCTTGAGGAAATAACCCGGAATGTCGTTTCCAGCCCTCTGAGCTATGCGCTGGCGTTTGCCGGGGCCTTTATCTGGGCCGCCTATTGCACCGTCACCAGCAAATTTGCGAAAGGGCAAAACGGCATCACCCTGTTTGTTTTGCTGACCGCGCTGAGTCTGTGGGTGAAATATGCCCTGAGCGATCAGCCCGACATGGTGTTCACGCTTCCGGTAGTCGTGAAGCTGGTTATGTGCGGTATCGCGCTTGGGTTTGGTTACGCCGCCTGGAATATTGGCATCCTGCACGGTAACGTCACGGTTCTGGCTGCCGTATCCTATTTTACCCCCGTGCTTTCTGCCGCGCTTGCCGCCGCGGTGCTAAGCTCCCCCCTTTCATTCTCGTTCTGGCAAGGCGCGCTGATGGTCTGCGCCGGGTCGTTGCTCTGCTGGTATGCCACACGAAAATAACGCTGCTCGACTGGCCGGGGGAATTTCAACCCGGCAACATAATTAACATAAATTTAAAATGTGATCAGACATCAGAATATTTATCATGATATTAGAGCGTCTGTTTAAGTTCGGTTTATATTGAACGCCTTCTGTAAAGGCACCTGAAGCGAGTTGACACAAACTGACAATCCAATGAAATTAGTGAGTGATGAATATTAACGCCCTGGATAGCATTGCGTGCAATAATTCAGCTCTGACAGTTTTATGATAATATGCGGAATAGACGCTGTAAAATTAAAACAACCCATTGTTTTTAAAGAAAAGTAGCAATACCACCCTCATTAAACCCTCGGAAATTGCGAAATTTAACGCGATAAACAAAAACCATCAGAAATTATAGTAAAAGCAATAATCCCACTGACTAAATAACTATTAATCGTATAAATTCCGACCATATTGTTTGAATGATCGCCTTCTCACACGATCGAGATCACACTAATTGAAATTATCTCTAATATTTTGAAACTTATTATTGAAATAAGACTACGAGATTTTTAAGAATAGCATGCCATTGACGAACAGCCTCGTTTAGAAATCGTTCAAAGTGGTTCAGGAAATACCGAAAAAAATTATAAGGAACATTTAAGATGAAACTTAAATTAGTTGCAGTGGCAGTCACTTCCATGCTGGCAGCAGGCGTTGTTAACGCTGCCGAAATTTACAACAAAGACGGTAACAAACTGGATCTGTACGGTAAAGTGACAGGTCTGCACTATTTCTCTGATGATACAAACAACGACGGCGACAAAACCTACGTTCGTCTGGGCTTCAAAGGCGAAACGCAAATCAACGACCAAATGACCGGTTACGGCCAGTGGGAATATGAGTTCAAGGGCAACCGCTCTGAAGCTCAGGGTTCTGACGGTAACAAAACGCGTCTGGCGTTTGCAGGTCTGAAATTCAATGAGTTCGGTTCTTTCGACTACGGTCGTAACTACGGTGTTGCTTACGACGTCGGCGCATGGACTGACGTTCTGCCAGAGTTCGGTGGCGATACCTGGACCCAGACCGATGGCTTTATGACTGGCCGTACCACCGGCGTGGCAACCTACCGTAACACCGACTTCTTTGGCCTGGTTGATGGTCTGAACTTTGCAGCGCAGTACCAGGGTAAAAACGACCGTAC
The DNA here is from genome assembly GCF_945957325.1 of Enterobacter sp. PL1. NCBI lineage: Bacteria > Pseudomonadati > Pseudomonadota > Gammaproteobacteria > Enterobacterales > Enterobacteriaceae > Enterobacter > Enterobacter sp. PL1. Next base: position 174,982 of record NZ_CAMFKT010000001.1, on the reverse strand, counting down.
CGATATCACCGAATCCAACGGTGACGGCTGGGGTCTGTCTTCCAGCTATGAGTTCGACGGATTTGCTGCGAGTGCGGCCTACGCGAAATCTGACCGTACTGACCGTCAGGTTCGTGCTGCAAGCAACCTGAATGCAGGTGGCGAAAATGCAGAAGTATGGGCCGCAGGCCTGAAGTACGATGCGAACAACATCTACCTGGCAACCACTTACTCTGAAACCCGCAACATGACAGCATTCGGTAACGGTCACGTGGCGAACAAAGCACAGAACTTCGAAGTTGTGGCTCTGTACCAGTTCGACTTCGGTCTGCGTCCATCCATCGCTTACCTGAAATCCAAAGGTAAAGACATCGGTTCTTACGGCGACCAGGATCTGGTTGAATACGTTGACGTTGGCGCGAGCTACTACTTCAACAAAAACATGTCCACCTACGTTGATTATAAAATCAACCTTGTTGATGACAGCAAGTTCACCAAAGATGCTAAAGTGGCTACCGACAACATCGTTGCTGTAGGTCTGACCTACCAGTTCTAAGATCTGTCAGGGCAAAAGGCCGGCGATTATCGCTGGCCTTTTTCTATTTAGGGCGCTTATTCATGGCCCGCTGCCCGTCGCAGCCAGTTTTGCAGCAGCTTGCCGTCCTCGGTCATCTCTGAATCTGAGCGCACGCAGAGGTAGTAGTCGCGTCCGTCATCAATCGGTAGGTCAAAGATCTTCACCAGCTCGCCGCTCTCAAGATACGGTGCAATCAGCGGCTCCCGCATCAGCGCACACCCCAGACCCGCCTGCACGCCCGCCAGCGTCAGCAGACCGTCCTCAAACATTGGACCGCCACGGCGAACGGGACGCTTCACCCCCTGCTGTACAAACCACTGCGCCCACGTCGTGCGCTCCTCATCGTGCAGCAGCGGCATCTGCAGCAGTTGCTCAGGCGTGTCGATATGGCCGTGAATGCGCAAAAACGCGCGGCTGCACACCGGCACCATCTGTCCGGAAATCAGCTTTTCACTCTGATAGCCCGCCCACTGGCCGTTGCCAAAACGAATCGACATATCCGACGCGTCGCTCAGATAGTTACGATGGTTGGCATACACCACGTTAATCTCGGTCTGCGGGTTGGCGCGCATAAACGCAGGCAAGCGCGGGATAAACCACCCCATACCAAAAAGCGGGATCAGGCTGATGGTGACCTGACGCGTTTGCGCCTGCTCCGCCAGGTGCTCCGTCGCCTGGCGCAGCACGTTAAACGCCGCACGGATCGAGCGGTAATATTCCCGCCCGTGCTGGCTCAGCACCAGTCTGCGCCCCTGACGCTCCGTCAGCGGCATTTGCAGGTACCCTTCGAGCACCCTGAGCTGATGGCTGACGGCCGACGGAGAAATGTCCAGCTCCTGCGCGGCCAGCGTGACGCTGCCCAGCCGGGCAATGGCCTCAAAGGCACGCACAGCCCGAAGCGGCGGATCGTTTGCAAGGCGACTTTCTGCATACGCAGGCAGGCCAACCAATTGTTCTGTTTTATTCATATGTTGATTTCTTTAGGCTTTTCACCCAAAAACAGGTCTTCATTATATTTATATAAATCATAAAGATAGAACAATATCTATTTATCATAAGAAATAATAGATGTGTATTTTACAATTTTATTCATTTATTGGATGGTAGCCGCAGAACGAGCACTTTGCGGGTACAGACGTTGGATACACTCATACAACAACTGATCAACGGTGTGATGCTGGGAAGCATCTACGCGCTGATCGCGCTGGGCTATACCATGGTGTATGGCATTTTGCGCATTATTAACTTTGCTCACGGCGATATTCTGATGGTCGGCGCGCTCACCACGCTCTCCGCCAGTAATGCCCTGAATACCACTTTTCCGCATATGCCGCAGCTGTTGCAGCTCGGCGTTGCCCTGATGATTGCCATGGCCGTCTGCGCCCTGCTGGCGATGGCCGTGGAACGCTTTGCCTACCGTCGACTGCGCAACGCCCCGCGCCTCGCGCCGCTGATCTCGGGTATCGGCGTTTCGGTCCTGCTGCAAACCGTGGCGATGATTATCTGGACGCGCAACCCGCTGATGTTCCCGCAGATCCTGCCGATGGACCCTATCGCCGTCACGTCCGGCAGCGAAGCGCATCCTCCTGCCATCGTCACCGTCACCGGTATCGTCACCGTTGTCCTGGCGCTGGCGGTGATGACCGGGCTCTGGCTGCTGGTGGAATACACCCGTCTGGGGCGCGGCATGCGCGCCGTGGCGGAAAACCCGCGCGTGGCCACGCTGATGGGGGTTAACCCAAACGCCATCATCACCCTGACGTTTGCGATTGGCGGGGCGTTTGCCGCGCTGGCAGGCGTGATGATGGCCAGCAACTACGGTAACGCCAGCTTCTCGATGGGCTTTTTGCCCGGGATCAAGGCCTTTACCGCCGCCGTGCTGGGGGGCATTGGCAACATTCGGGGCGCCATGATTGGCGGCATTCTGCTCGGCATTATCGAAGCGCTGGGCGCAGGCTACCTGGGTGAACTGACCCACGGCGTATTTGGCAGCAACTATCAGGATGTCTTTGCCTTTATGGTGCTGATCCTGGTGCTGGTCTTCCGTCCGGCTGGCCTGCTGGGCGAGCGCGTGGCGAACAGGGCGTAAGGAATTCCATGACAACACTTCAACTCCAGACCCCGGCGACGACGCGCAAATTCTGGTCAGGCATGAGCCTGTTCTGCCTCGCGCTGCTGATTGCGCCCGTGGTGGCCACGCAGCTTGGCGGCAACTACTGGGTGCGCGTCATCGACTTCGCCCTGCTCTACATCATGCTGGCGCTCGGGCTTAACATTGTGGTGGGCTATACCGGCCTGCTGGACATGGGCTTTATCGCCTTTTACGCGGTCGGCGCCTACCTCGCGGCACTGATGGCCTCCCCGCACCTGCTGGAGGTGTTTCCGATCCTCGGCGTCTGGTTCCCGGACGGGCTGCACACCTCGTATCTGCTCATTATCCCGCTGGCCGCCCTCGTGGCGGCCGTCTGCGGGATTTTACTCGGTGCGCCCACGCTGAAGCTGCGCGGGGACTACCTGGCGATAGTGACCCTCGGCTTTGGCGAAATTATCCGCATCCTGATGCGTAACCTCGACCGTCCGGTAAACATTACCAACGGCGCAAAGGGCATTACCGGGGTGGATACGCTGAACCTGTTCGGCCTGAAGTTCAGCGGCGTATACCACTGGTTTGGTTTCAAAGTACCCGCTCTGTGGCTGTGGTACTACCTGCTGATGCTGGTGATTATCACGATCGTCTTCGTCTGCCTGCGCCTGCAGCATTCCCGTATCGGCCGCGCCTGGCACGCCATCCGCGAGGATGAAGATGTGGCGCGCGCGATGGGCATCAACGTGCGTAACTATAAGCTGCTCGCCTTTGCGATGGGCGCTTCCTTTGGCGGCGTAGCGGGTGCGCTTTTCGGCGCGTTTCAGGGCTTTGTCTCCCCGGAATCCTTCACCTTACAGGAATCGATTGCCGTACTGGCGATGGTGGTGCTGGGCGGTATGGGGCACATTCCGGGCGTGATCCTGGGCGCGGTACTGCTTACCGCCCTGCCGGAACTGCTGCGCAGCCAGGCAGCGCCGGTGCAGCAGGCGCTGTTCGGTACGGTGCTGATTGATCCTGAAGTGTTGCGACAGCTGTTTTACGGTCTGGCACTGGTGCTGGTGATGCTGGTGCGCCCGTCCGGCATCTGGCCGGTACGCCACAAGGAGGTGAAGGCATGAGTCTGTTAACCGTACGCAACATGTCAAAACGCTTCGGCGGGCTGACTGCCGTGGATGACGTTTCGATTACCGTGAACAGAGGCGAGATCTACGGGCTGATCGGCCCCAACGGCGCGGGAAAAACCACCTGCTTTAACCTGATCACCGGGCTTTATCCGGCGGACAGCGGCGAATTTTCGATTGCCGATAAGCCCTACTTCCCGAAGCAGATAGAGAAAGTGACCGCCGCCGGGATTGCCCGCACCTTCCAGAACGTGCGCCTCTTCAACGAGATGTCGGTGCTGGAAAACGTGATGGTGGGCCGCCACGTGCGCACCCGTAACGGCCTGTGGGCCGCGCTGAGCCGCCACAAACGCGCCCGCGAGGAAGAGAAGCAGACCCGCGAGCTGGCCTGGCACTGGCTGGACTATACCGGCATTGCGCAGTTCGCCCACTATCGCGCCTGCGACCTGGCCTATGGCCATCAGCGTCGGCTTGAAATCGCCCGCGCGCTGGCAACGGATCCGCTGCTGCTGGCGCTGGACGAACCCGCCGCCGGGATGAACGCGGCGGAAAAAGTGGCGCTCGGCGAACTACTTACGCGTATCCGCGATGACGGCAAAACCCTGCTGATGATTGAGCATGACGTCAAGCTGGTGATGGGCATCTGCGATCGCCTGACGGTGCTCGATTACGGCAAAACGCTCGCCACCGGCATGCCGGAAAGCGTGCGGCGCGACCCGGCAGTGATCGCCGCCTGGCTTGGAGGTCACGCTCATGTCTGAATTACTGAAGGTGGAACGTCTGGACGTGCATTACGGCGGCATTCAGGCCGTACGCGATGTCTCCTTTACCCTGCGCGAGGGCGAACAGGCTACGCTGATCGGCGCTAACGGCGCGGGGAAAAGCTCCACCGTGCGCGCCATTACCGGGCTGGAAAGCTTTAGCGGCAGCATTGTCTTCAGCGGTAAAGCGGTACGTAAACAGAGCCCGGAGACCCTGCTTCGCGACGGACTGGTGATGGTCCCGGAGGGCCGCGGGATCTTCTCCCGCATGACGGTGCTGGAAAACCTGCAGATGGGCGCCTGGCTCAGGCGTGACACTGTCACCGTCAGGGGCGAGATGAACGAAATTTTCGAGCGCTTCCCGCGTCTGGGCGAGCGCCAGCATCAGCTTGCCGGGCTGCTGTCCGGCGGCGAGCAACAGCTGCTGGCCCTTAACCGCGCCCTGCTCAGCCGCCCGCGCCTGCTGATCCTCGACGAGCCGTCAATGGGCCTTGCCCCGAAGATGGTCGAGAACATATTTGCCGTTATTGCCGGGCTGCGCGAGCGCGGCGTCGCCCTGCTGCTTATCGAACAAAACGCCCGGCTCGCGCTGGAAGTGACCGACAGCGCGTGGGTAATGGACAGCGGCAGCATTGTTCATCATGGCGAATCGACAGCGATGCTCAACGACGACCAGATTGCACAGATTTATTTGGGCGAAATGCCCGTTTAACCACACCAGCCAACATCAGGGAAATACAATGAAAACAGTAAAAATCAGTGCGCTCAGCGCCGCTATTCTCCTCGGTGGTTTTGCCTCAACGTCCGCGTGGGCCGCTGACGGTGAAACCGTGGTCATCGGTCTGGCAGGCCCGCTGACCGGCCCGTCTGCCCGTATCGGGAAAGATCTGGAGAACGGCGCGCAGCTGGCTATCGATGACATCAACAAGCAGCACCCGACCATCGGCGGCAAAGCGGTGACCTTCAAACTGCAGTCCGAAGACGATCAGTCCGACCCGCGCACCGCCGTAGCCGTCGCGCAGCGTCTGGTGGACAGCGATGTGGCGGGCGTGGTCGGCCACTGGAACACCGGCACCAGCATTCCGGCGGCCCGCATTTATCACGATGCAGGCATCGCCCAGGTGGCGCCGGTCGCAACCGGTCATGCCTATACCCAACAGGGTTTTGACACCAGCTTCCGCGTGATGGGCCACGACGATGACGGCGGCCAGCTCGCCGGTCAGTACGCGGTTAACACCCTGAAAGCCAAACGCATTGCGGTGATCGACGACCGTACCGCATTTGGTCAGGGTCTGGCAGACCAGTTTATTAAATCGCTGGAAGCGCAGGGCGTGAAAATTGTCGATCGTCAGTACGTGGATGACAAAACGGTCGATTTCAGCGCCGTACTGACCGCCATCCGCAGTAAAAACGCCGATCTGATCTTCTTCGGCGGCGTCGACAGCCAGGCCGCACCGCTGGCGCGCCGCATCAAACAGCTGGGCATGAACGCCACGCTGATGGGCGCAGGCGGATTCGTCAGCCAGACGTTCCTCAAGCTGGCGCAGAAAGAAGGCGAAGGCGTTGTGGCGCTGGAGCCGGGTCTGCCCGTTGACCAGATGCCGGGTGGTAAAGCGTTCGAGCAGGCGTACCAGTCCCGCTACCACACCCATATCGAACTGCACGCCCCGTTCGCCTATGACGCCACCCGCGTGCTGGTGGCGGCGATGGAAAAAGCAGACTCCGTTGAGCCGTCCGACTATCTGCCCGCCCTGCGCGCCATCAGCTATTCCGGCGTCACCGGACAGATCGCGTTTGATAAAGAGGGCAACCTGAAATCGCCGTCGTTCACGGTCTATAAGGTTGTCGACGGCAAATGGCAGCCGCAGACCGTGCTGGGCGGCGCAAAAGCGAAGTAACGCAGCGAGGCAATGTGATGAGTGATAATAACGAGCTGGGCATTCTCGCCCGCCGCAAAATTGAAGCCGAAATTATTAAGCCAATTTATGAAATCCTGGTGCGCGAGATAGGGAAAGCCCGCGCCCAGGCGGTGATTGGTGAGGCCATTGAGCAGGCCGCGATTGACGCTGGCAAAGGGTTTGCCAGCAAAGAACCCAACGGCGCAAACATCAAGAGCTTTATCGCCCTGCAGTATCTGTGGGAGAAAGATAACGCCCTGGAGGTGAAGGTGATTGACGCCGACGACCAGCAGTACAACTACAACGTGACCCGCTGTCGCTACGCGGAGATGTACCACGAGATGGGGCTGGGCGAAATTGGTCACCTGCTCTCCTGCGCGCGCGATGAAAAATTCATCGTGGGCTATGCACCCGACGTAGAGCTAACCCGCACCACCACCATTATGCAGGGCGGCGCGTGCTGTGATTTCCGTTACCGCAGCAGTAAGGACAAGCCATGATCCGCGTCAACGCCGAACGGCTGTGGTCAACGCTTGAGATGATGGCGCAGATCGGCGGCACGCCCGCCGGTGGCGTCACCCGTCTGGCACTGAGCGAGGAAGATCGCGTTGCGCGTCATCTGCTGCGCGACTGGGCGCTGGACGCCGGTTTTACCTGTGACGTCGACAGCATGGGCAATATGTTTATCCGTCGTGCGGGGAAAAATCCGCAGCTTGCCCCGGTCATGACCGGTTCGCACGTGGATACGCAGCCGCTGGGGGGGAACTACGACGGGGTTTACGGCGTGCTGGCCGGGCTGGAGCTGCTGCGAACGTTCAACGACCATCACATTGAGACGGAACGTGACGTTGTGCTGGTCAACTGGACCAACGAAGAAGGCGCGCGCTTCGCGCCAGCCATGCTCTCTTCAGGGGTCTGGACGGGGCAATTTAGCGAAGCGTACGCCCATGCCCGCGCCGATCACGATGGCATCACCGTGGGTGAAGCCCTGGATAACATCGGCTACCGGGGTGAAGCCCCTGCCCGCGCGTTTCCGGTTTACGCCTGCTACGAGCTGCACATCGAGCAGGGCCCGATTCTGGAGGACGAAGGTCTGGATATCGGGCTCGTCCGCGCGGCAATGGGCCAGCGCTGGTTCACCCTGACGCTGGACGGATTTGCCGCCCATGCAGGAACGACGCCGATGCACAGCCGCCGCGACGCGCTGACCGCCTTCGCGGAGCTGGCGCTGAAGGTGGAGGAGATTGGCTATCGGCATGCGCCGGACGGACGGGCGACGATCGGTATGGCGCAGGTTACGCCAAACTCGCGCAACGTCGTGCCGTCTCGGGTGGTCTGCAGCGTGGAGTTTCGCCATCCGGCGCAGACGGCGCTGGAAGCCATGGAGGCAGCGCTGCATAAGGTGGCTGAAAGCCTGAGCCTGCGCGGGGTGGCGGCTGTCGTTGAGCGCATCTTTGACTACGCGCCCATCGCGTTTGATGCCGAATGTCTGGCCCGCACGGAGAAGGCCGTGGCGGAACTGGGCTACTCGGCGAAACCGATGGTCTCCGGCGCGGGACACGACGCCTGCTATGTGAGCAAAATTGCCCCTGCCAGCATGATTTTTATCCCCTGCGTGAAGGGCATCAGCCATAACGAAGCGGAAAGGATCCTGCCGGAGTGGTCGGAAAAAGGGGCGAACGTGCTGTTGCACAGCGTGTTGGCCGCGGCCCAGGAACAATAAACCGAGTGGCGCGGCTCGGACAACCGCGCCCGTAGGCCCGGTAAGCGCAGCGCCACCGGGCGTGTTTTACCCCTTCGGCACCTTCGCCAGGCTGAACCAGATCCCCACTGCCAGCAACAGCAGCATTCCGCCCGCACTCCCCAGCGCCACGCTGTGGGAAGTAATAAACGCACTTTTCGCCGCCTCAATCACCGGCTCCGCGAGGGACGGCGTCAGATCCTGCGCCACCTTCATCGCTTCACCAATCGATGACGAGGCTTTATCGACGAGCGAGGCATGCAGCCCCTGCGGCAGCGCAATCGACGCCGAGAAGCTGCGGGTCAACAGCAGGCCAAAAATGGCGATCCCCAGCCCGGCCCCCAGCTCATAGGACATGGTTTCAATGGCTCCGGCGGCAGCCGCCTTCTCTTTCGGCGCGGCCGCCATAATGGCCGAGGTCGAGGCCAGCAGCGCGCTGGCGGCACTGAAGCCGAGCAGCACCATCAGCCCCCACGCCTGCCACTGCTGCGTGCTGAAGTCGAGCGTCGACAGGCCGATAAAGCTGACCGCGCTCAGCCCCATGCCACCCGCAGCGACAATGCGTAGCCCCAGACGGCCCACCAGCACACCGGCAATCGGCCCGCTGAATCCGCTGGCCACCATTACCGGGAGCATAAACATGCCCGCCTCGAACGGCGTAAAGCCATGGACAAACTGCAGCTCCTGCGCCATCAGCAATTCAAAGCCCACCAGGGCGATCATCGCCGTCATCGCCATTACCACGCCGCTTAAAATGATGCGGTGACAGAACAGGCGCATGTCGATCATCGGCACGCGGGCGCGAAGCTGGATGCGCACAAAAATAAACAGCATCACGGCACCCGTCAGCAGGGTACACGCCACCAGCCACGGCGCCAGAGCGCCCTTAAGCGCGGTTTTGGCGCTGTAGACCAGCAGCAAAATCGCCACAATCAGCATGATGGCATGGCTGATATTCAGCGGCTGCTCCGGTCGGCCCTGCTGACGGGGGACAAAACGCGCGGCCAGCGACACCACCACCAGCACAATCGGTACGTTGATCAAAAACACCGATCCCCAGTAAAAATGCTCCAGCAGCATACCGCCAATCAGCGGGCCAAACGCTGCCCCGCCGGAACCGACCGCCGCCCAGACGCCGAGCGCGATGTTGCGATCTTTCGCGTCGGTAAAGAGCGTGCGGATCCCCGCCAGAGTGGCAGGAATGATCATGGCCGCACCAATCGCCAGCGAGGCGCGCGCCGCGATCAGCCACCCTGCTGAGGGGGCAAACGCTGCCGCCAGCGATGACAGGCCAAACAGCGTGCTGCCGATCATCAACAACCGTTTAAAACCGATGCGGTCACCCAGGGCGCCCATCGGCAGCACCATTCCCGCCATCACCAGCGAGTAAATATCGATGATCCACAATAATTCATTGCCGCTGGCGCCCAGCGTCATGCTCAATGTCGGCGCCGCTACGTGCAGCACCGTCGCGTCAATCGCCACCGGGATATACACCAGCACGATAATCACTAACGCTAACCACTGACGAAACATAAATTTCCTTTTCATCTCAAACCTGGACACATGTCCAGATTGCGATCCTACGTAAAGTTGAACGCGCGTCCAGCTTTTTGTTACACTCGTTTCATTCCTATTGAGAGTAGTGAAAAAATGCAATATTTGAGCAAGGAAGAGAGACGGGAAGCGATCCTGCAGGCCGCGATGCGCGTGGCGCTGGCCGAGGGGCTGGCAGCCATGACGGTACGGCGAATTGCCGCTGAAGCGGGCGTCGCGACCGGACAGGTCCACCACCACTTCGCCTCCGGCGGCGAGCTAAAATCGCTGGCCTTTGTGCGCGTGATCCGCGAGCTGCTGGATGCCGACGTGGTGGGTGAAAACGCCAGCTGGCGGGAACGGCTGCACAGCATGCTCGGCAGTGACGACGGCGGGCTTGAGCCTTACATTCGCCTCTGGCGGGAAGCTCAAATTCTCGCCAGCCGGGATCCTGAAATCAACGCGGCTTACGCCCTAACCATGGAGATGTGGCATCAGGAGACCGTGGCGATTATCCGCGCCGGGGCGGAGGCCAACGCCTTTACGCTTACCGATCGCGCGGAAAATATTGCCTGGCGATTGATCGGGCTGGTTTGTGGGCTTGATGGGATCACGATTTTAAATATGCCCGAAATGGACGATGCGGCGTTTAATAAGCATCTCGATAAACTTATCTCCCTCGAATTGGGTTAATACTCCCAACGGAGTATTATTTACCGCGAGTTTTACAATTAGTAACACATTAAGCGAACCCATATTTCCTTTCGAATCTCAGGGGTTCGCTTTTTTATCTATCCTTTCAGTTGTATCCAAAAACATCCAATAAACCAACCAGCGCACTCACATCTATCTAACTGTTTTCATTTGTTTTCTCTTCATTCTGGCGAGCAAGAGGGTGATATGTCACAACAAAGTGAGAAGAGTAATCCGCATCTGTTAAGTAACTGGAAACCGGAAAATGTGCAATTTTGGGAAAACAAAGGAAAACATATCGCGCGAAGAAACCTGTGGATTTCTGTCGCCTGTTTGCTGTTAGCGTTTTGCGTCTGGATGTTATTTAGCGCCATTGCCGTCAATCTGAATAAAGTCGGATTTAATTTCACCACCGATCAACTTTTTATGCTAACGGCATTACCTTCTCTCTCCGGCGCGATATTGCGCGTCCCCTATTCGTTTATGGTGCCCATATTTGGCGGACGCTACTGGACGGTATTGAGTACCGTCATCCTGATCATTCCCTGCGTCTGGCTGGGGATGGCCATTCAGAACACCGCGACGCCTTACTGGATCTTTATCGTGATTGCCCTGCTCTGCGGCTTTGCAGGCGCCAACTTTGCCTCCAGCATGGGCAACATCAGCTTCTTCTTCCCCAAGGCAAAACAGGGTAGCGCGCTCGGTATTAACGGCGGGCTCGGCAACCTGGGCGTCAGCGTGATGCAGCTGGTCGCGCCGCTGGTGATCTTCCTGCCGATGTTTACCTTCCTGGGCGTGGAGGGCGTACCGCAGGATGACGGTTCCACCCTGTGGCTGGCCAATGCGGCCTGGATATGGGCGCCGCTGCTGCTGCTGGCCACCCTTGCGGCCTTCTTTGGAATGAACGATATCGCCAGCTCCAAGGCCTCTATCGCCAGCCAGCTCCCGGTGCTGAAGCGCTTTCATCTCTGGCTGCTGAGCCTGCTCTATCTGGCGACCTTCGGCTCGTTTATCGGTTTCTCGGCGGGCTTTGCCATGCTGTCAAAAACCCAGTTTCCGGACGTCAACATTCTGCACCTCGCCTTCTTTGGCCCTCTAATCGGTGCGCTGGCGCGTTCGGCGGGCGGAATGGTCTCTGACAGGCTGGGCGGCGTGCGCGTCACGCTGATTAACTTTGTTTTTATGGCCCTCTTCAGCGCCCTGCTCTTCCTGACGCTGCCCGGTTCTGGCTCCGGCAGCTTTGTCGCGTTCTATCTGGTCTTTATGGGGCTGTTCCTCACCGCCGGGCTCGGCAGCGGATCGACCTTCCAGATGATCGCGATTATCTTCCGCCAAATCACGCTCGACCGCGTCAAAAAACAGGGCGGCACGGACGAGCAGGCGCAGCACGAAGCGGTGACAGAGACCGCCGCCGCGCTGGGCTTTATCTCCGCTATCGGCGCCGTTGGCGGGTTCTTCATTCCCAAAGCCTTTGGCACCTCGCTGGCGATGACCGGATCGCCGGTCGGCGCCATGAAGGTGTTCCTCGTGTTTTACATCGTCTGCGTGCTCGTTACCTGGCTGGTGTATGGCCGCAAATCCGCAAAACAAGAATAACTACACGTCCGAAGCAGGAGAAATGTCATGAGCAAACTGTTGGATCGCTTTCGTTATTTCAAAACAAAGGGGGACAGCTTCGCCAACGGGCACGGGCAGGTATATAACACCAACCGCGACTGGGAGGACGGCTACCGTCAGCGCTGGCAGTTCGACAAGATCGTGCGCTCCACCCACGGCGTGAACTGTACCGGCTCCTGCAGCTGGAAGATTTACGTTAAAAACGGCCTCGTGACCTGGGAAACCCAGCAGACCGATTATCCGCGCACCCGCCCTGACCTGCCCAACCACGAACCGCGCGGCTGCCCGCGTGGCGCAAGCTACTCGTGGTATCTCTATAGCGCCAACCGTCTTAAATACCCGCTGGTGCGCCGCAGGCTGATTGAGCTCTGGCGCGAGGCGCTGGCGCAGCATACCGATCCGGTGCTGGCCTGGGACGCCATCCAGAGCGATCCGCAAAAGGCGCAAAGCTACAGGAAGGCGCGGGGTAAAGGCGGGTTTATCCGCTCGAACTGGAAAGAGCTGAACCAGCTGATTGCCGCCGCCAACGTCTGGACCATCAAAAACTACGGCCCGGACCGCGTGGCCGGTTTTTCCCCTATTCCGGCGATGTCGATGGTCTCCTACGCCGCCGGCACGCGCTATCTTTCCCTGCTGGGCGGTACCTGCCTGAGCTTCTACGACTGGTACTGCGACCTGCCGCCGGCGTCGCCGATGACCTGGGGCGAGCAGACCGACGTGCCGGAGTCCGCCGACTGGTACAACTCCAGCTACATCATCGCCTGGGGCTCGAACGTGCCGCAGACCCGAACCCCGGACGCCCATTTCTTCACCGAGGTGCGCTACAAGGGCACCAAAACCGTCGCCATCACGCCGGACTTCTCGGAAGTCGCGAAGCTGAGCGACCAGTGGCTGTCCCCCAAACAGGGCACCGACAGCGCCCTCGCCATGGCGATGGGCCACGTGATCCTCAAAGAGTTCCACCTCGATAACCCGAGCGATTACTTCCTCAACTACTGCCGCCGCTATACCGATATGCCGATGCTGGTGCTGCTGGACGAGCAGGAAGACGGTCGCGTGGTGCCGGGACGTATGCTGCGCGCCTCGGACCTTGTCGACGGGCTGGGGGAAGCCAATAACCCGGAGTGGAAGACCGTCGCCTTTGATATTGCCGGAAACCTGGTAGTACCAAACGGCTCCATCGGCTTTCGCTGGGGAGAAAAAGGCAAATGGAACCTGGAGCCACAGGCTGCGGGCCACGACACCGAACTGACGCTGTCGCTGCTCATTACCCACGACAGCGTGGCCGATGTCGCCTTCCCCTACTTTGGCGGCAACGAGAACCCGCATTTCCGCAGCGTGAAGCAGGATCCGGTGCTGACGCGCCGCGTGCCGAGCAAAACCCTGACCCTCGCCGACGGCAGCGAGAAACGGGTAGTCAGCGTTTACGATCTGGTGCTGGCGAACTACGGTCTCGATCGCGGTCTGGAGGACAGCAACGCCGCAGAGAGCTATGACCAGGTCAAAGCCTATACCCCCGCCTGGGGCGAGCAGATCACCGGCGTGCCCGCCCGGCTGATTGAAAAAATCGCCCGCGAGTTTGCCGACACGGCGCACAAAACCCACGGCCGGTCGATGATCATTCTCGGTGCAGGGGTGAACCACTGGTACCACATGGACATGAACTACCGCGGGATGATCAACATGCTGGTCTTCTGCGGCTGCGTCGGGCAGAGCGGCGGCGGCTGGTCGCACTATGTCGGCCAGGAGAAGCTGCGCCCGCAAACCGGCTGGCTGCCGCTGGCCTTCGCGCTGGACTGGAACCGTCCGCCGCGCCAGATGAACAGCACCTCCTTCTTCTACAACCACGCCAGCCAGTGGCGCTACGAGAAGCTGACCGCGCAGGAGCTGCTCTCCCCGCTGGCGGACGCCTCGAGGTTCACCGGCCACCTGATTGATTTCAACGTCCGCGCCGAGCGCATGGGCTGGCTGCCGTCGGCGCCGCAGCTCAACCTCAACCCGCTGCACATAAAGGCCCGCGCGGACGCGGCGGGCATGACGCCGCAGGAGTACACCGTTCAGGCGTTAAAATCGGGCGAGATCCGCTTCGCCTGCGAGCAGCCGGACAGCGGTAAGAACCACCCGCGCAACCTGTTCGTCTGGCGCTCTAACCTGCTCGGCTCGTCCGGGAAAGGCCATGAGTACATGCTGAAATACCTGCTCGGCACCGAGAGCGGGATTCAGGGCGAGGATTTAGGCTCGACCGACGACGTGAAGCCTGAGGAAGTGGAGTGGCAGACCGCCGCCGTTGAGGGCAAGCTCGACCTGATGGTGACGCTCGACTTCCGCATGTCCAGCACCTGCCTGTTCTCGGATATCGTCCTGCCGACCGCCACCTGGTATGAAAAAGACGATATGAATACCTCGGACATGCATCCGTTTATTCACCCGCTCTCGGCCGCCGTCGACCCGGCGTGGGAGTCCCGCAGCGACTGGGAGATCTACAAGGGCATCGCCAACGTCTTCTCCGAGGTCTGCGTCGGGCATCTCGGCACCGAAACCGACGTGGTGCTACAGCCTCTACAGCATGACTCCCCGGCGGAGCTGTCGCAGCCGTTTGATATTCAGGACTGGCGCAAAGGGGAATGCGATCTGATCCCCGGTAAAACGGCGCCGAACATCGCGGTGGTCGAGCGTAACTATCCGGAAACGTACGAACGCTTCACCGCCCTCGGCCCGCTGATGGACACGCTCGGCAACGGCGGAAAAGGCATATCGTGGAACACGCAGAGCGAGGTCGATTTCCTCGGCAAGCTCAACTACGTCAAGCTCGACGGCCCGGCGAAAGGCCGCCCGCGTATTGAAACTGCCATTGACGCTTCAGAGGTGATCCTCGCCCTTGCGCCGGAAACCAACGGCCAGGTGGCGGTGAAGGCCTGGGAAGCGCTCGGCGAGCTGACAGGGCGCGATCACACCCATCTGGCGCTGAACAAGGAAGACGAGAAGATCCGCTTCCGCGATATCCAGGCGCAGCCGCGTAAAATCATCTCCAGCCCGACCTGGTCCGGCCTGGAGAGCGAGCACGTCTCCTATAACGCGGGCTATACCAACGTTCACGAGCTGATCCCGTGGCGTACCCTTTCCGGCCGCCAGCAGCTGTATCAGGATCATCCCTGGATGCGCGCGTTCGGAGAGAGCCTGGTGGCCTATCGTCCACCGATTGACACCCGCAGCGTCACCCATATGCGCGAGATCCCGCCGAACGGCTTCCCGGAAAAAGCGCTCAATTTCCTGACGCCGCACCAGAAATGGGGCATTCACTCCACCTACAGCGAAAACCTGCTGATGCAGACCCTGTCGCGCGGCGGGCCGATTGTCTGGATCAGCGAAACCGACGCCCGCGAGCTGGGCATTGAGGACAACGACTGGATCGAGGCCTTCAACGCCAACGGCGCCCTCACCGCCCGCGCGGTGGTCAGCCAGCGCGTGCCGCCGGGCATGACCATGATGTACCACGCTCAGGAGCGCATCCTGAACATTCCGGGCTCAGAGGTGACCGGACGGCGCGGCGGGATCCACAACTCTGTCACACGCGTCTGCCCGAAACCGACGCATATGATCGGCGGCTACGCCCAGCTGGCGTACAGCTTCAACTATTACGGCACCGTCGGCTCCAACCGCGACGAGTTCATCATGATCCGCAAAATGAAAAACATTAACTGGCTGGACGGCGAAGGTCGGGATCAGGTCCAGGAGGCGAAAAAATGAAAATACGCTCACAGGTTGGCATGGTTCTGAATCTCGATAAATGCATCGGCTGCCACACCTGCTCGGTCACCTGCAAGAACGTCTGGACCGGGCGTGAAGGGATGGAATATGCGTGGTTCAACAACGTGGAGACCAAACCGGGGATCGGCTACCCGAAAAACTGGGAGGATCAGGAGGAGTGGCAAGGCGGCTGGATCCGGGGCATTCACGGCAAGCTGACCCCACGCCTCGGCGGCAAAATGGGCGTGCTGTCGAAGATTTTCGCCAACCCCGTCCTGCCGCAGATTGACGATTATTACGAACCCTTCACCTTTGACTATCAGGATCTGCACCGCGCCCCGGAGGGGGATCACCTCCCTACCGCCCGCCCGCGCTCGCTGATTGACGGCAAGCGGATGGACAAAATCGTCTGGGGCCCCAACTGGGAGGAGCTGCTGGGGGGCGAGTTCGAAAAACGCGCCCGCGACCGCAACTTCCAGAAGATCCAGAAAGAGATGTACGGCCAGTTCGAAAACACCTTCATGATGTATCTGCCGCGCCTGTGCGAGCACTGTCTCAACCCGAGCTGCGTGGCCACCTGCCCGAGCGGCGCGATCTACAAGCGCGAAGAGGACGGCATTGTGCTGATCGACCAGGACAAATGCCGCGGCTGGCGCCTGTGCATCAGCGGCTGTCCCTACAAGAAAATCTACTTCAACTGGAAGAGCGGCAAGTCAGAAAAATGCATCTTCTGCTACCCGCGCATTGAGTCCGGCCAGCCGACCGTCTGCTCGGAAACCTGCGTCGGGCGCATCCGCTACCTCGGCGTGCTGCTGTATGACGCGGACCGTATTGAAGAGGCGGCCAGCACCGAGCATGAAACCGATCTGTACGAGCGCCAGTGCGACGTGTTCCTCAACCCGAACGATCCGGCGGTGATTGAGGAAGCGCTGAAGCAGGGTATTCCGCAGAACGTGATTGACGCCGCCCAGCGTTCCCCGGTCTACAAAATGGCGATGGACTGGAAGCTGGCTCTGCCGCTGCACCCGGAATACCGCACCCTGCCGATGGTCTGGTACGTGCCGCCGCTGTCACCGATTCAGTCCTACGCGGATGCTGGCGGCCTGCCGCAGAGCGACGGCGTTCTTCCCGCAGTCGAAAGCCTGCGCATTCCGGTGCAGTATCTGGCGAACATGCTCAGCGCGGGCGATACCGGCCCGGTGCTGCGCGCGCTGAAGCGCATGATGGCAATGCGTCACTACAAGCGTTCCCAGACCGTGGAAGGTGTGACCGATACCCGCGCCATTGAAGAGGTCGGCCTGACCGAAGCGCAGGTTGAGGAGATGTACCGCTATCTGGCGATTGCCAACTACGAAGACCGCTTCGTGATCCCGACCAGCCACCGCGAAATGGCGCGCGACGCCTTCCCGGAGAAAAACGGCTGCGGCTTCACCTTCGGCGACGGCTGCCACGGCTCCGATACGAAATTCAACCTCTTCAACAGCAGCCGCATCGACGCGATCAACATCACCGAGGTGCGCGAACACGGGGAGGGAGAGTAATGCAGATCCTCAAAATCATCGCGCTGCTGATCGAGTATCCCGATGAGACCCTGTGGGAAAACCGTGATGAAGCGCTTTCGTTAATTGCGCAGGACGCGCCCATGCTGCTGCCGTTTGCCCGCCAGCACCTGAGCGCCCCGCTGCTGGATAAACAGGCCGAATGGTGTGAGGTGTTTGAGCGCGGTCGCGCAACATCCCTGCTGCTGTTCGAGCACGTTCACGCCGAGTCCCGCGATCGCGGCCAGGCGATGGTCGACCTGATGAGCCAGTATGAGAAAGCGGGTCTTGAGCTGGACTGCCGCGAGCTGCCGGACTACCTGCCGCTCTACCTGGAATACCTGAGCATCGTATCCGATGACGAAGCGCGTGACGGGCTGCAAAACGTCGCACCAATTCTGGCGCTGATCGGCGGCCGCCTGAAGCAGCGAGGCGTGGCGCACTATCAGCTGTTTGACGCCCTGCTGGCGCTTGCGGGCACGCGGCTTTCCAGCGACAGCGTGGCGAAACAGGTGTCCGGTGAAAAACGGGATGATACCCGTCAGGCGCTTGACGCCGTGTGGGAAGAGGAACAGGTGAAGTTTATCGAAGACAACGCCACATCGTGCGACAGCTCGCCGATGCAGCAATATCAACGACGCTTTAGCCAGGACGTCGCGCCGCAGTACGTGGACGTCAGCGCCGGAGGCCCAAAATGACACACTACCTGAACGTGTTTTTCTATGATATTTACCCCTACATCTGCGCCACCGTCTTTTTCCTCGGCAGCTGGTTGCGCTACGACTACGGGCAGTACACCTGGCGCGCCTCGTCGAGCCAGATGCTCAGCAAGCGCGGGATGAACTGGGGTTCTAACCTGTTTCATATCGGGATCCTGGGGATTTTCTTCGGGCACCTGTTCGGCATGTTAACCCCGCACTGGATGTACGCCTGGTTTTTACCCGTCGCGGTTAAGCAGCAGCTGGCCATGATTGCGGGAGGGATCTGCGGCGTGCTGACGCTGATTGGCGGGTCGATGCTGCTGATTCGCCGCTTGTTCAACCAGCGGGTGCGTGCCACCTCCACCACGCCGGATATCATCATTATGAGTATCCTGCTGATACAGTGCATTCTGGGGCTATCGACCATTCCTTTCTCCGCGCAATATCCTGACGGAAGCGAGATGATGAAGCTGGTGGGCTGGGCGCAGGGGATCGTGACGTTTAAGGGCGGTTCATCAGAAATGCTGAGCGGCGTGGCGCCGATCTTCCGCGTGCATCTGGTGTTGGGGATGACGATCTTCCTCATCTTCCCCTTCACCCGCCTGGTGCACGTGTGGAGCGCGCCGTTTGAGTACTTTACGCGGCGGTATCAGGTGGTGAGATCGCGCCGTTGATTTGTCGGGTGGCGGCTACGCCTTACCCGACCTACGTTCACACGCCCGTAGGCCCGGTCAGGTGTAGACGCCACCGGGCCGCAATGTCAGAACAAAGCACTTCCGCTGACGACTGAAATAACCAACAGCAGCAGCAAGACTGTGACAATCAGACCAAAAGCCAGTAACGCCGCATGAAAAGCGAGCGTGGCCCCGGAAAAAAACAGTGCACCACTCACCCCCCATCTGTTCTCTTTGCGCATCCCAGCCGTGAAGGCAAGCCCTAATGCCACAACGGATAAAATTATTCCGCTATTGATAAGAATGCTGTCGATATCGAACGCTTTCTTTTTTGCCTCAACGACCGGCTGTTCTCCCTTTATGCCAGCAATGATCCCTTTTTTTACCGCCGAAACCTTTTCAGCCACAACAATTTCAAGGGTCGTCGATTTTGTCGAAAAAGGACCAAAGGTGAACTGCACTAATGAGAGAAGCAGTGCAATAACCCCGAGTAACATTCCCACTGAACTGAATTTATTCCGCAACAAGATTTCCATATCAGCATGCCTTTGATGATGTTTAAACTAACCTGCCGGGTGGCGGCTATTTCCCGGCCTGCGGATGCGTATCAAACCCCGCCATCACCGCCGTCAGCTCGGCCAGGGTAAAGCCGTGCTTCGGGTCATCAACGCCCAGGCCAAACCGCTCCTGCAGCAGCTTATACAGCGCCTCCGCATCCGGCAAATGAATCTGCTCCTCCACATGACCGTTCTGCCAGTGGGTAAAGTTGAAGTTGGTCAGCGTCAGCTTGCCGCCGTCCGGCAGATGGCGGCACATCAGCAGATGATGGCGGAAATGCGACTGCGGCCAGTGCGCCGACCAGAAATTTCCCATCACGTAATCACTGAAATACTGCGTCGTCAGGTCAAAGTGGTACATCGACTGCCAGTGCTCGTGGTGACGGAACTGCAGCACCCAGTCGTTGCCTTCGCTCAGCAGACGATACAGACCGTGCGGCGTCCCCTGCTCCTCGTTAGCGAGTAAACGAATCGGCGCCGTCAGCGTCTGGCCGCCAAACCCCACGTCGGCGATCCAGCGCTCGCCGTTCAGCTCAACCAGCAGCAACCGGTGCGTGCGTGGCGGCATTTGCGGCGGGCTCGCTAATACCACGCGCCCCAATACGCTGCGCACGGTAAACCCGACGTCACGCAATACCCGCTCAAACAGGCCGTTTTGCTCAAAGCAGTATCCCCCACGACGGGCGGTCAGCAATTTGTCGACCAGACACTGGTCTTCGAGATGAATTTCGCGCGGCAGGACGACATCGATATTCTCAAACGGGATCGCGCAGTTGTGATGTAAATGCAGTGCGCGCAGGGTGTCTATATCAGCAGAAGCCGGTTGCTTCCAGCCGATGCGGGCGAAATAGGCGGTCAGAAAGGGGGACATATATCAGTTTCCTTTGATAGTGATGCTGTGTTTATAAACTAATTCTACGCGCTCACTTTGATTTACGTGCTTTTTCGTCATACTCATCGTTACAGATGAGGAGATCCTATGAGCCACTTTCGCCCTGTTGAATTACGTCATGCCAGCCGTCTGCTCAACCACGGTCCTACCGTACTGATTACCAGTCGTGATGAAACGATCGACAGACGTAACGTTATGGCCGCCGCATGGTCCATGCCCGTTGAGTTTGAACCGCCACGCATCGCGATAGTCGTGGATAAAAGTACCTGGTCACGCGAGCTGATCGAACGCAGCGGGAAATTTGGCATCGTCATTCCCGGCGTGGCGGCGGCCAACTGGACTTACGCGGTGGGCAGCGTCAGCGGGCGCGACGAGGACAAATTCAACTGTTACGGGATCCCGGTCGTGAATGGCCCGGAGCTCGGCCTGCCGGTCATTGAAGAGAAATGCCTGGCGTGGATGGAATGCCGGTTATTACCCGTGACCTCTGCGGCAGAGAAATACGACACGCTGTTTGGTGAAGTGGTTTCAGCGGCAGCGGATGAGCGGGCGTTTATTGCCGGACGCTGGCAGTTTGACGGGGATAAGCTCAATACCCTGCATCATCTTGGAGCCGGGACGTTTGTGGCGAGCGGGAAGATGGTGAAGGCGCTGGATTGAGAAAACCCTCCCCCTATTGGGAGAGGGTGACCGTACTACTTCGCACGCCGTGCAATAATCTCATCCGCAACATTCCGCGGGGCTTCCGCAAAATGGTGGAACTCCATCGTATACGTCGCGCGTCCCTGGGACATCGAACGCAATGTCGTGGCATAACCAAACATCTCCGCCAGCGGCACGTCAGCGCGGATAATCTGGCTGCCGTACTGCTCTGCCATCCCCTGCACTATGCCGCGTCGGGATGAGAGATCGCCCATGATGTTACCGGCGTACTCTTCCGGTGTTTCCACCTCCACATGCATGATCGGCTCAAGAATCACCGGATCCGCCCTGCGGGCCCCCTCTTTAAAGCCGAGGATCGCCGCCATGCGGAACGCCATCTCCGAGGAGTCGACGTCGTGATACGAGCCAAACGTCAGCGTCGCTTTGACATCAACGACCGGATAGCCCGCCAGCACGCCGCTGTTCATCGCTTCCCGCAGCCCTTTCTCAACGGAAGGGATATACTCGCGCGGCACCACGCCGCCCTTGGTGGCATCTTCAAATTTAAAACCACTTCCGGGCTCCAGCGGCTCCAGACTCAGGACCACATGGCCGTACTGCCCTTTACCGCCGGACTGTCGGACAAATTTGCCTTCGATGTCCTTCACCGTTTTACGCAGGGTTTCACGGTAGGTCACCTGCGGACGACCGATATTTGCCTCGACGCCAAACTCACGCTTCATGCGGTCGACGATAATCTCAAGGTGTAGCTCACCCATCCCGGAGATAATGGTCTGACCGGACTCTTCGTCAGTGTGCAGGCGGAAAGACGGATCTTCCGCCGCCAGACGCTGCAGCGCGATCCCCATTTTCTCCTGGTCGCCTTTGGTTTTCGGCTCAATCGCCAGCGAGATCACCGGGTCCGGGAACTCCATGCGTTCAAGCGTAATGACGGCGTTCGGATCGGTGAGCGTGTCGCCGGTGGTCACGTCTTTCAGCCCCACGCAGGCCGCGATATCCCCGGCGCGCAGTTCATCCACCTCGTGGCGATCGTTGGCATGCATCAGTACGATTCGCCCGATGCGCTCTTTCTTCCCTTTTACCGGGTTATACACCGCGTCGCCTTTACGCAGCACGCCAGAGTAGACGCGGATAAAGGTTAGCTGCCCGACGTACGGATCGCTCATCAGCTTGAACGCCAGCGCCGAGAACGGCTCATCATCGCTCGGGTGACGCTCCGCGTGCTGCCCTTTTTCATCCACGCCATCAATGGCGGGGACGTCCAGCGGCGACGGCATCAGTTCGATCACGGCATCCAGCATGCGCTGCACGCCTTTGTTTTTGAACGCGCTGCCGCACAGCATCGGCTGGATTTCCCCGGCAATGGTGCGAATACGTAGCCCTTTGATAATTTCCGCTTCCGTCAGGTCGCCGGTTTCCAGGTATTTGTCCATCAGTTCATCGCTGGCTTCCGCCGCCGCAGAGACCATTTTTTCCCGCCATTCCTGGGCGGTACTGACCAAATCGTCCGGCACGGGGGCATAGGTAAACACCATGCCCTGCGTCGCATCGTCCCACAGAATGGTGCGCATCTTGATGAGATCCACCACGCCGGTGAAGTGATCTTCGGCCCCCACCGGGATGACAATCGGCACCGGATTGGCCTTCAGGCGTTCCTGCATCATCCGCACGACGCGGAAGAAATCGGCACCCGGACGGTCCATTTTGTTGACGAAGGCCAGACGAGGTACGTGATATTTATTGGCCTGACGCCAGACGGTTTCCGACTGCGGCTGCACGCCGCCCACGGAGTCATACACCATCACGGCACCGTCGAGTACGCGCATGGAACGTTCCACCTCAATGGTGAAATCCACGTGCCCCGGGGTGTCGATGATGTTAATCCGGTGCGGCTCATAGCCTCTGTCCATGCCTGGCCAGAAGCAGCTAACCGCCGCGGAGGTAATGGTGATCCCGCGCTCTTGCTCCTGCGCCATCCAGTCAGTGGTTGCCGCGCCATCGTGTACTTCACCCAGCTTGTGGCTCATCCCGGTATAAAACAGGATGCGCTCGGTGGTGGTGGTTTTACCGGCATCGATATGCGCGGAGATACCGATGTTGCGATAACGTTCGAGAGGGATGGGTCGGGGCATGATATTTCCTTAGTCAGTATGACGTGTTTGTGACGACCAGGATGGTCGTGCATTCGTTCGTTTGCTATAATAGTCCTATTGTACGAGTATTATCGAACTATTTTTTAAGGGTTGACCTATTGTTGATATAGCTCAATCTGACGCCATACGCAGGAAAACGATGATCCCTAACCACCCTGAAACTGAACAAATACTGCTGGAAAATGTGCTCTTTGCCCTCGGCAACCCGCTCCGGCTATCGATTATTCGCCGGCTCGCCGACGGCAGCGAACTGAGCTGTAACGCGCTGCGCCCGGAGGACGTGGTGAAGTCCACGATGACCCATCACTGGCGCGTATTGCGCGACAGCGGGGTCATCTGGCAGCGTCCGCAGGGACGCGAAAACATGATTTCATTGCGACGAGACGATCTGGATACCCGTTTTCCAGGGCTGATGGCGATCCTGCTGCAGGTTAAGTAATTTGAGTCCCTTCCAGGCGATAGACCGGGACCTGCCGGGTTGTTTTGGTAAGCGTATCGAACACCTCGGCGTTGGACGTCACGATCCGCATCCCTGTTTTGCGTAACCGTTGTACATCAGCCGCGATGCGCTGAATGCCAAACCAGAAAAGCCCGTCAAGCGCGGTTACAGACAGCCCCTTGTCCAGCGCCAGTTTGAGGCGTTCCTTTGGCGCTTTCACCTGCTGGGCAATTTGTCGGTAAGACGCTTCCGTCGCGCCCGTGGCGTCACTGCGCTGGATCCGCGTCTTCAGGTGATAGGTAAACTCGTCAGGTATGCCGTCCAGATCCCGTTTAAGGCTGTAGACGCAGCCAAAGCGCTTGCCGTTAAAAAGAACATTTTTCTGACTGAGCTGAAGCTCTTTCCTGACGGCATCAATCAACTGGGGCGCACGGGTGAGAAGCAGCCTGAAGGGCAGCTCGAAGCTGGTGACGTAATCCACATTAAGCAACGCGAGGCGCAGCCGCTCCTCTGCACCGGCCTTTTGCTCACGACACTCCTCCAGAACCTCTGCCCACTGGCGCGTCAGGCGCTCCGGTTCGGCAGCTTCGGTCAGGAGATATTTTTCAATCTGATAATCAACTCTTCCGGTCATCGTGTGGTATCCCGTCGCTGTGGCTGCGGTAATTCTATACAGCGCGGTGAGTTTTATAAAGGACTGAACCGCAGCGACACGCTGTAAATGTCGTTGCGATTCAGTATCCTGCCGATTCGAATCAGTGCGCCATAATCCAGCCCATCAGCAGCGTGGCGAAAATCACCGTTGAGGCACCGCCAATACGCGTCGCGATCTGCGCGAACGGCATGAGCGACATGCGGTTGGAGGCGGACAGAATGGCCACATCTCCCGTACCGCCCAGCCCACTGTGGCAGCAGGTCACAATTGCCGCTTCCACCGGATACATATTCAGACGCGACGCAATCACGTAGCCGCTCAGCGCCATCGCAATCACCACCGATCCGCATACCACTACATAGCCCACCGAGAAGACCGACACCACGCTTTCGAGCGGCACGTATAGCATCCCGAGGCCGATCATCAGCGGCCAGACCAGCGCAGCCGAAACGAATTTATAGCAGCTGTGCGCCCCCTGCTCCATTGAGGCCGGGATCACCCTGAAGTATTTACACAGGACGGCAATCAGGATCATCAGCACCGGGCCGGGAATATGGACCAGTTTTTCAAACAAGCCTCCGACGATGAAAAACGCGCACACCATCAGCAATCCGCCGCCCATCAAATGAAAATCCGTCTGCTGAGCGCCAGGCGCCCCGGCGAACAGGCTGGCGTCGTCTTTACTCCGCGTGAGCATGCCGTTTCCCGAAAGCGAAGGACGTTTCGTCCCGAGACGCGCCAGCGAGCCGGCGCAAATAATGGCGAAGATATTTCCGACGACCGCAGCGGGAGCCAGCTGCGCCACGTAGACGTCCGGCGTCTGCCCCAGGATTGCCGAATAGGCCAGAGACAGGGGCAAAATCCCCTCGCCAATTCCGCCGCCAATGATGGGCACAATGATAAAGAAGAACGTATGGTAAGGCGTAAACCCAAACAGCGTTCCCACAATAAGCCCGCTCAGCACGGCCATCAGTGTCCCCGCCACCAGCGGAACAAACATGCGCATCATGCCCTGGATCAGCAGCACCCGGTTCATCCCCAGAATGCTGCCGACCACCAGGCAGGCGATGACGAAATAGAGCAGATTCGCCTCCTTCATCAGCAGATGCACCGTATCAAGGGTTTGTTTCCCGAATGCGCCAAAATAGACCAGCACGGAAGGCACCATCAGACACAGGATCGCCGGGCCGCCGATGTCCTTCAGCACGGGGATTTGACGGCCCACTTTGGCAAACGCAAAACCAAGGGTCATGATGACCGCCAGTCCGCCAATCATATTTTTCGGCAGCAGCCCTGCCCAGGCGGACGTCGCCACAATCGCGGCAATCCCGACGAACAGCATCAGCGGAACCGCGCCCACCTCGGTCGTGTTCAGCCCAAAAGCAAAACGCGAGGTCGACAGCGCGGAAGTCGGTACAGGATTATCTTTCATATAATCACCTGAAATTTGTGTTCGGATATACAGAGTAAGGAATAAGCGGAAAACTATTCCTGATTCGAATAAATGTTCTTAAATAGAAAATAATGACTTTGGTGGCCTTTTCTCAAAAACAGGCTCAGCGTGAAATTAACATGGGCTTTCGAAGAGAAATGTGAACACAACAGCCCTTTCCTTTTAAATAATTTAATTCATTATTATGTAACTAAAGTTATTCATGACATTCAATGCAATTCTTTTGAAATTAATAAAACCAGAAATAATGTGACCCTTATCACTCCTGCTACGTTAGCTAAGCGCTAAATTAGCTCCCCAACAAAACACAGAAAACTCCGTGTCTTTATCATCCTTAAAGTCACTGTTTCTGCTCGTCTTATTTCTGTTTCGTTTAAATATTCAGGAGTTAACCATGTCTCGTAAAGACGTTCTGTACACGCCTTATAATGGCGCCGTACTGCTGGAAAACCCGTTATTAAATAAAGGCCTCGCCTTTATTAAGGAAGAACGGGATAATTTTAATCTGCATGGATTATTGCCGCATAACGTTGAAACCATTGAGGAGCAAACGGAGCGTGCCTGGGTGCAGTTCTGCCATTTTAAAAGCGATATTTCCCGCCATGTTTATTTGCGCAATATTCAGGACACCAATGAAACCCTCTTTTACAACCTCTTGCGTTCGCATCTGAAAGAGACGTTACCGATTATCTATACCCCGACGGTGGGTGAAGCCTGCGAGCATTTCTCCACGATTTATCGCCGCGCGCGCGGCTTGTTTATTTCATGGCCTAACCGCCACCGCATTGATGAGATGCTGCAAAGTTTCTCGCGCAACGACGTTCGGGTGATTGTGGTAACGGACGGAGAACGCATTTTAGGCCTCGGCGACCAGGGTATCGGCGGTATGGGCATACCGATTGGCAAGCTGTCGCTGTATACCGCCTGCGGAGGGATCCATCCGGCCTCCACCCTGCCGATTATGCTGGATGTCGGCACCAATAATCAGCAACACCTCGACGACCCGATGTACATGGGCTGGCGTCACCCGCGCATCAGCGATGACCAGTACGCTGAATTTATGGATATGTTTATCAGCACGGTTAAGGCGCGCTGGCCCAACGTCCTCCTGCAGTTTGAAGACTTTGCGCAGAAAAACGCCACCCGACTTCTGCAGCGCTACCGCGACCAGCTGTGCTGCTTCAATGATGATATCCAGGGCACGGCAGCCGTCACCGCCGGTACGCTGATCGCGGCGGCGCACGCGGCGGGGACGCGCATTCGCGACCAGCGCGTGGTGTTCCTGGGCAGCGGCTCTGCCGGATGCGGGATTGCTGAAAAAATTGTGGCGCTGATGGTCGATGACGGCCTGAGCGAGTCGGAAGCCCGCAGCCGGATCTTTATGGTCGATCGCTTCGGCCTGCTGACCGACGATATGACCAACCTGCTCGATTTCCAGAAAAACCTGCTTACCGCGCGCGACGCCGTTAGTCGCTGGCAGGTAGACTCGCAAAATATTTCCCTGCTGGACGTGGTGAAGAACGCGCATCCCACGGTGATGATCGGCGTTTCAGGCCAGCCGGGGCTGTTCAGCGAAGAGATCGTCAAAGAGATGCATCGCCACTGTCCGCGCCCGATTATCATGCCGCTCTCGAACCCAACGTCACGGGCGGAGGCCCAGCCGCAGGACCTAATCGCCTGGACCCAGGGTGCCGCGCTGGTGGCCACCGGCAGTCCGTTCGCCCCGGTATTCTGGGAGAATGCGCACTATGAGATTGCCCAGTGTAACAACGCCTATATCTTCCCGGGCCTTGGGCTTGGCGTGCTGGCCTGTAACGCGCGCCGGGTGACGGAAGAGATGCTGATGGCAGCAAGCCGCAGCCTGGCCGCGCAGTCTCCGCTCGTGACCACGGAAAGAGGAGGATTGCTGCCGCCGGTAGATCAGATTGAAACGGTCTCACGCCAGATTGCCGTTGCCGTCGCCCGGGCCGCCATTGAACAAGGCGTGGCGCCAGCGTTAGATGATGAAACCCTGATGGCGCGTATCGAGAAAACCTGGTGGCAGGCGGACTATGCACCGTACCGCCGATCCGCGCTGTAGCGTCGGTCATGCCCTCACCGCAGGGTGAGGGCATCGCTGTGGTGTCAGTGCTGTATGCCTGAACGGTCAGAAAAATCGCTGGCGGTGAGACTTTCACCCCGAGTTGCCGCCTGTTTCAGACGGGCATACCGGTCAGGTACCCCTTCAGGACGGGTTTTGAAGCGACGGTGCAGCCACATATATTGTTCAGGCGCCATGCGTACGGCCTGCTCAATTGCCCTGTTCATCTGCGTCGCCACGGCTTCTTTATCGCCGCCCTGCATCGCCTCGCTGATATCCTCCAGAATAATCAGCTCGTAACCGGTGCCATCCGCCCTGCGGCGCGGCACAAAGGGGATAACGGCAGGGTTAGCGCTTTTGACCAGCATATAGCTGCCCGCCGTCGTCGCGGCATCCGGCACCGCAAAGAACGGCACAAACACGCTGTTGGTTTTGCCATAGTCGTGATCCGGGGCGTACCACAAAATTTCATTCTGCTTCAGCGCGCGGATCATGCCCTTTAAATCATGGCGATCGAGCATGGTTTTGTTGGAGCGCAGGCGCCCGCGCGTCTGAAGCCAGTCCAGCAGAGCATTGTTATTAGGACGATAGACCCCGATACCGGGGTTAAGCAGGCCAAATATCCGCGCGCCCAGCTCAAGGGTCAGAAAATGTATCCCTACCAGCACCACGCCTTTTCCCTGCGCCCTCGCCTTTTCCATGTGCTCATAACCCTGCACGGTAAAACATTTCTTTACCCGCCAAGCAGGCCAGAACCATGCCATTCCGGTTTCGATTACCCCCATTCCAACCGATTCAAAATTACGCTGCAGCAATGACTCGCGTTCATCCTTTTTCATCTCCGGGAAACAAAGCTCCAGGTTGCGGCGGGCAATCTCAACGCGGCGAGGCAGTAAGCGCATCGCCAGTCGACCCAGGCCATGACCGATTCTGAACAGAAGCGGATAAGGGAGCAGCATGATGAGCCACAGAGCCGCAATGCCGGCCCAGCTTAGCCAGTAACGGGGATGAAGAAAGGCGAATGAAAAACGGGGTAATTTTGTCATCAGAAAATTATCCTTTAACGTGTCTGTCCTTAATTGATTCTGTTGGAGATCTTTCCTAAGGATGAATAATATGCCAGTCAGAAACGTTAATTGTAGCGGATAAGACAAAACGCATTTTTATCGATTTTTGCGAAAAACGGGAAGACGAGCCGGGAAGGATTTATCCGCTCCCCGGCAGAAGATCTTACATCGAATACCCGGGCTTCTTAATAAGCTCCTCCAGCTTCGGTCCAATTTCGGTATCCCAGACCTGCGCCTTCCAGTCTTCAGGCGCGATCTGCTTCAACGCCACCGACACGGAACTGTCTTTGCTGTTGAAATGGCGAATAATCACGTCAGCAATATCTGCCGCCAGGGCAGCTTTCTGTTCGTCGTTTAAATCACGGGGAAAACATTTAATATCTACGTGTGGCATGTGCAGGCTTCCGGTTGTGAAATGTGGGTTCCACGTTATCAGATAATTTTGTTTGCCTTTAACACCTTGTGCAGTTCCGGTCGCTGGCATACGGCGTCCGCAATCGCCGTGAATTTAGGGGTATTTTCGGCAAACCAGGCGTGACGGGGCCCCCAGGTGCGCGCCACCGCAATATACACATCCAGCAGCGTCAGCCGTTCCCCCAGCGCAAACGGGGCAGCCTTAAGCTG
Source organism: Enterobacter sp. PL1 (assembly GCF_945957325.1). NCBI lineage: Bacteria > Pseudomonadati > Pseudomonadota > Gammaproteobacteria > Enterobacterales > Enterobacteriaceae > Enterobacter > Enterobacter sp. PL1. Next base: position 145,730 of record NZ_CAMFKT010000001.1, on the reverse strand, counting down.
GCTTTCGAACCACAAATAGAGGGATTTCCGGTATTCGATGCAGTTTTTCTGCAGCTGTTCCGGCGCATCCGGCACCCAGCGTTCGGGATAGTCTGCATAGGTAAACGTGGGATAGACGTTGGCTACGAACCAGATGAGCAAACGCTGAAACGGCTGACGTTCAGCCTGCCCCACGGGCGGGGCGAGCTCGGGACACCGGTCGAGCACCATCAGGGCAATCGCCGCCGTTTCGGTCATGATGGCGCCATTTTCCAGCTCCAGCGTCGGCACCTGACACAGCGGATTGAGCTTGTGCAGCAATTCACGCTGGGGACCGGGCTGGTCAAACCCGTCCACGTTGATAAATTGATAAGGGATATCAGCCAGGGTCAGCATCACCTCACTGATTGCCGAGCCCCAGCCGGGTACGCCATAAAGTTTAATCATGTTGCCCCCTCAGGAGTGAAATCCTAAGTGTAGAGCACCATTAGTATGTTATCCCAGGCGGGTTGACCTCCGATTGCGTCACCGCTTCGCCCTGCTCGCCCCAGCGCGCCAGCACCTTCTGGTACTCTCCGCGCTCAATCGCACCGTTCAGCGCGGCCTGCAGGGCATAAACCAGTTGATTGCCTTTTTTGGTCGTGGTGGCGACATAAGCTTTCTTCGGCCCTAAACCGACCACGCGGGTTTTACCGGTGAGCGCCGCTTTGTAAGCTGAAACCGACTGGGGGCCAAAGAACACATCCGCCCTGCCGGACTGGATATAGAGATTGCCCGAGGCATCGTCGTGAAGATAGACCGGCAGCGCAGGCACCCGCCCCGCCTTTTTATTTTCTTCGTTCCAGCCCAGCAGGATGCGCTCCTGATTGGTACCCGAGCCGACAATCACCCTTTTCCCGGCCAGATCTTCCGCGCTTTTGATTGACTGAATCTCGCTGGTGGATTTCACCGAAAACGCCAGCGAATCGACGCGGTAGGTCGCAAAATCAAACTTCTCTTTACGCTGTTCGGTCACCGCAATGTTCACCAGCGCCACGTCGTAGCGCCCGGAAACGATCCCCAGCGGCCAGTCTTCCCACGCCGTCGGCACCAGCTTTAGCTTCAGCCCCAGGCTGCCCGCCAGCAGGCGGGCAATATCCGGGTCGCTGCCGATCCGCGTGCGGTTATCGCTGGCCAGCAGCGCCAGCGGCGGGGAGTTCAGCATCGAGACGGCGACCGTCAGCGTACCTGGCTCAACGAATTTATAACCGGCGGGGATCTTCGCCACGGCCTGCCGATCCACCGTCACCGGCAGCGGCTGCTCGTTGGCTTTCAGATCGATGCTGGCGTGGCTCGCCGTCGTAAAAAGCAGTCCTGCCAGAAGGCCATATTTCATCTGCGCTCCTTACAGCACTTTTGACAGGAACTGGCGCGTTCGCGCGTGCGACGGGCGGTTCAATACCGCGTCGCTGCTGCCCTGTTCCACGATTTTTCCGTCGACCATAAACACCACCTGATCCGCCACTTCCCGGGCAAAGCCGATCTCGTGAGTGACCACCACCAGCGTAGTGCCGGACCGGGCCAGTTTTTTGATCACGTCCAGCACTTCCCCTACCAGCTCCGGATCCAGCGCCGAGGTGGGTTCATCAAACAGCATCACGCGGGGACGTAACGCCAGCGCGCGGGCAATCGCAATGCGTTGCTGCTGGCCGCCGGAGAGATGGCGGGACCAGGCATCGGCTTTGTCCCGCAGCCCGACCACGTCCAGCAGGCTGTACGCTCTTTCCACCGCCTCTTTTTTGCTGAGCTTTTTATGCGCGATGGGCGCCTCAATCAGGTTTTCCAGCACCGTGAGATGGGGAAAGAGATTGAAGTTCTGAAACACATAGCCCACGTTGACGCGCTGTTTGAGGATCTCTTTCTCCTTCAGCTCGTAGAGCTTGTCGCCCTGGCGACGGTAGCCAATGTAGTCCCCGTCGATCTGAATAAAGCCTTCGTCGACGCGCTCCAGGTGGTTTATGGTGCGCAGCAGCGTCGATTTTCCCGACCCGGACGGCCCGAGGATGACCGTCACGGACCCGGGTGGGATCTCAAGCGACACGTTGTCGAGCGCCTTATGGCGACCAAAATACTTGCTGACGCCAGTGATTGAGATATGTCCTTCAGGAGAGGCTTGCATGGATAGGCTCCTGTGCTGGCGTGGTGGTGACAGAACGGGTACGACGGGCGGCACGGTTCTGATTAACCGCAGAGCGGCGTTCGCTGCGGGCAAGTGCGCGTTCAACACCGTACTGGATAGCGGACAGGACGGTGGTGATCGCCAGGTACCAGGCGGCACCGACCATCAGCAGCGGGATCACCTCCTGCGTGCGGTTGTAGATCATCTGGATGGTATAAAACAGCTCCGGCATTGCCAGGACGTAGACCATCGCCGTGCCCTTGGCGAGGCTGATGATTTCATTGAACCCCGACGGCAGGATGGTGCGCAGCGCCTGAGGCAAAATGATGCGCACCGTGCGGCGCCAGGCCGGCAGGCCGAGCGCGGCGGCGGCCTCATACTGCCCGTGATCGACCCCGAGGAAACCACCGCGAATGATCTCGGCGGTATAGGCGCTCTGCACCAGCGTTAGCCCCACCACGGCGGTAGAAAATTGCCCCAGCACGTTGATGGTTTCAAAGCTGCCCCAGGTGATGCCGGTGAACGGCACGCCGAGCGAGAGCGTGTCGTAGAGATAGGAAAAGTTGTACAGGATAATCAGCACCACGATCAGCGGCAGCGACCGAAACAGCCAGATGTACGCCCACGCCAGGCTGCTCAGCAGCCAGGATGACGAGAGTCTCGCCAGCGCCAGCATGCCGCCAAACACCACGCTCAGCGCGGTGCCGATCAGCGTCAGCAGCAGGGTCTGCCCGACGCCTTCGAGGATCACCGGGTCGAAGAACCAGCGGGCGAACACCGCCCACTCCCAGCGCGGGTTAAAGGCGACTGACTGAATCACGACCGCCAGGACAAACAGCGACACCGCGGCTCCGACGGCCCGCAGCGGATAACGTGCCGGGACCACCTTAATGGTTTCAACGTTGCTCATCGTCGTTCCTCATGCGGTTTTACTAAACGCTTCACGTACCAGCGTTTTGGTGAAACGCAGCCGACCGTCAAACGGCGGCTGGCTATACTCTTCCGGATCGCGGTTCAGATCGAACTGCGGCTGATAGCCCTGGCTAAGATAGAGCCTGACCGCTTCCGGCTGACGAAAGCCGGTTGTCAGGTAGATCTGACTGTACCCTGCCAGCACCGCCCTGCGCTCCAGCTCCTGCACCACGCGCCCGGCAAGCCCCTGCTGACGCAGGGTTTTGTCCGTCCAGATGCGTTTGATTTCCGCGGTGCGTTCGTCGAACGGTTTGTACGCGCCGGTGGCGATAATCTTCCCGTCGCGCTCCAGGACGATAAACAGCCCCTGCGGCGCCAGATACCACTCGGTGAGCTCCACTTCCGCGTCTTTAGAAAAGTAGTCCCCGTAGCGGGCCGCATATTCACCGAACAGCCCCTCGATAATGGGCTGAAGCTCGGCATCTTCCGGTGAAACATCACGAAATCGTTCGCTCATCACGCCTCCTTAATCGCCCAGGCCCGCCGGGTTCACTTCGGACTGCGGAATGCGTTCAACCCCTTCACCCCAGCGGTTCAGCACTTTGTCGTAATCGCCGTTTTTGATGACGCCGTTCAGCGCGGTCTGCACCGGCTCAACCAGCCCGCTGCCTTTTTTCAGCGTCACCGCAATGTGCGCCGCCTTCGGCCAGCCGCCGTCGACGCTGCCCACCAGTTTGGTTTTCCCGTTCAGCGCCGCTTTCCAGGCGCCAATCACGTTCGGGCCAAAGTAGGCATCCGCGCGCCCGGACTGCAGCGCCAGGGTTTGGGCCGCATCGTCTTTGGTGTAGATCGGGGTAAAGGGCTTCAGTCCCTTCTTCAGGTTTTCGGCATTCCACGCCAGCAGGATGGCCTCCTGGTTGGTGCCGGAGCCGACGATAATCTTCAGCCCGGCGATGTCTTCCGCCTTCTGCAGCGACGTAATCGGGCTGGTGGATTTCACGTAAAAGCCGAGGGAATCCTTACGATAGGTAGCAAAATCAAACTTCTGTTTGCGCTCTTTAGTGACGGTGATGTTGCTGATGGCGGCATCGTATTTCCCGGACGCGACGCCCAGCGGCCAGTCTTCCCAGGAGGTGGGCACCACGTTCAGCTCCAGCCCAAGGCTGTCGGCCACCAGACGGGCGACGTCAACTTCGCTCCCCAGCAGCGTTTTGTTGTCGTCGGAGAAGACCGTCAGCGGCGGCTGATTGAGTCCCGCCACCGCCACGGTAAATTTCCCCGGCACGGCAAAGCGATAGTCTTTCGGCAGCTGTGCCACCGCCTCGCTATTTTTCGCGGTGTTAATCGGCGTTTTATTGGCCTCGATGCTTACACCGGTGCCGTTAATATTGACGTTCTCTGCCCAGACGGCAGGGGTAAAGGCCAGCGCGAGCGCCAGAACAAGCGATGATTTCTGCATAGCGGGGTTCTCTTTTATTGTTGTATGTACTGGTTTTTCGGTTGGTCTAAGCCAAGGCTTTCGCGCAGCGTGGTGCCCGGGTAGTCGGTACGGAACAGGCCGCGAGACTGAAGAATCGGTACCACCTGCTCAACAAAGCGCGGGAAGGTGTCCGGCGTACCGCCCTGAATGATGAAGCCGTCTGCGGCATAACCTTCAAACCAGGCCTGAAGGCCGTCAGCCACCTCCTCCGGCGTGCCGGAAAAGCGCGGGCGCGGCGAAGCGGCTTCAAGCGCCACCTGACGCAGGGTTAAGCTGCGTTCTCGGGCGTTACGCTTGATTTCATCCGTGGTGCTGCGGAAGCTGTTTTTGCCTAAGTCGCCGATATCCGGGAACGGCTCGTCGAGCGGATACTGGCTGAAGTCGTGATGTTCGAAATAACGCCCGAGGTAATTGAGGGCGTCATTAATCGACACCAGCGCCGCCGTGGTCTGGTACTGGTGTTCCACGTCATCGGCATCTTTCCCCACAATCACGCTAACGCCCTGGAAAATATGGAGATCCGACGCGCGGCGGCCGTTTGTTTCCAGCTGCTGTTTTACGTCCTGATAAAAGGCTTTAGCCTCGTCGAAGGTCTCGTGGTGGGTGAAAATGGCGTCGGCATGTTTCGCCGCCAGCTTTTTCCCGTCGTCCGACGCCCCGGCCTGAAAGACAATCGGGCGACCCTGCGGCGTGCGGCCAATATTCAGCGGACCGGCGACCTGGAAGAAGTCACCGTGGTGATCGAGCGTATGCAGTTTGGCCGGGTCAAAAAACTGGCCGCTCTCTTTGTTGCGGATAAACGCGTCGCCCTCCCAGGAATCCCACAGCCCTTTCACCACGTCGAGATACTCATCGGCAATGCGGTAGCGCAGCGCATGCTCGGGGTGTTTTTCGCGGGAAAAGTTCTTCGCCGACCCCTCCAGCGGTGAGGTCACCACGTTCCAGCCCGCCCGGCCGTTGCTCAGGTGATCGAGGCTGGCGAACTGGCGCGCCGTGGTAAAGGGCTCGCTGTAGGAGGTGGATAAGGTTCCCACCAGCCCCAGGCGCGAGGTGATGCTGGCCAGAGCGGAAAGCACGGTTAACGGTTCAAACCGATTCAGAAAATGGGGGATCGATTTCTCGTTGATATAGAGACCATCGGCCACGAAGAGAAAATCGAGCTTCCCTTCCTCAGCCTTTAACGCCGTTGCTTTCACAAAGTCGAAATTAATACTGGCGTCGGCAATCGCCGCAGGATGGCGCCAGGCGGACATATTCCCGGATACACCATGCAGAATGGTGCCCAGCCGCAGTTGTCGGGTTGCAGACATCTTTACCTCTCCTGAATTAAACGTGTTGCAGGGCTTTTTCCGCAAGCTGTGCAAAATAGCGGGCGGCGGGCTCAATCAGTGCTTCATCCGGGTTAAAGGCCGGGTGATGTAAACCAAACGGGCTGTTGCTGCCAATGCTGACAAACGCGCCGGGAACAGACTGCAAATAGACCGCAAAATCCTCCCCGCCCATATGCAGTTCCGCGTGCCGGGTTTCATATCCGGCCTCACGCGCGACCGAGGTGGCAAAATCAGCCCAGCGCTCGTCATTCACCAGCGCGGTAGGTCCGGCATACCAGGTGATATCAATCTGTGCGCTGAAGGCGCTGGCAAACCCGGCGGCAATTTCACCCACGCGGGCTTTCACATTCTGCTGCACTTCCGTGCGATGGGTACGCAGCGTGCCTTCCAGCTCGACGCTTTCCGGCAGCACGTTCCAGGTGTTGCCGCCTGCGATGCGGGTCACGCTCAGCACCACCGAATCCAGCGTGTTGACGTTGCGGCTGGCGACGCTTTGCAGCGCCGTTACCAGCTGGCTCGCCAGCACGATGGCGTCGTTGCCTTCGTGCGGACGTGCGGCGTGCGCGCCTTTACCGGTAATGCGGATCACGAAGCGGTCGACGTTGGCGTAGAACGGCCCGCCGCGGGTGGCGAACTCACCAACCGGCAGGCCAGGCTCGTTGTGCATACCGAAAATCGCGCTGACATCGCGCAGGGCACCGGCCCGCACCATGCTCTTCGCACCGCCAAAGTTCTCTTCAGCAGGCTGAAACAGGATGCGCACCCGGCCGTTAAGCGAGGCCTCCCGCTCTTTCAGCTTTAACGCGGCGCCGAGGATGACGCTGGTGTGGATATCGTGTCCGCAGGCGTGCATCACCCCGGCATGCTGTGAGCTAAACGGTACGCCGCTGCGCTCCTCGATCGGCAGCGCGTCAATGTCGGCGCGCAGCGCAACCAGCCTGCTCCCCGTCCCGATTTCCGCCACCAGCCCGGTCGACAGGTCGTAAGGCTGTGGGGCGATCCCGGCATTCGTCAGCCACTGGCGCAGGCGCGCGGTGGTTTCGACCTCCTGGCCGGACAGCTCCGGGTTCTGGTGCAGTTCGCGGCGCCAGGCAATCAGTTGTTCGCCAAAACTCATACGGTGACCTCCTTGTTAAGACGCGCCCCGGCAAGCAGGCGCAGCGACGCGACGCGCGTAGTCCCCTCCGCCACCGGCGTGTCGATGATAAATTCGTCAATGCCCCACTGCTGGTGCAGCGCGTTGAGCTGTTCCACTACCGACTCAGCGGTGCCCGCCAGCAGCGACTGCGCCCGGCGTGCAATGCGCACCGGCTCACTGCCCGCCTGGCGCGCAAACGCGTAGGCCTGCTCTTCGCTGGCCACGGTGACACGCTGCCCGTTTGCCAGCTCAACGCCCCACACTTCGACCTTCTGCGCCAGCGCGTCTGCCTCGGCCTGCGTCTGCGCGACAATCGCCTGCACCGCCACTATTACGTCCCGCGCGCTGTTCTCACGCCAGGTCGATACCACCTCGCGCAGCAGGTCCGGGTCACCGTTCAGGTGTGCGGCAAACACAAAGTGCCAGTCGAGCCTGGCGGCGAGCAGCGCGCTTTCGGTACTCGCGCCCAGCAGGAAACCCTCAGCAGGCAACGGCGGCAGCGGCGTGGCGCGGACGGCCTCTTCAATAGCGTGATGCTCAGGACGGATCCAGCGGTCGAGCTGGGCCAATTGTTCGGCGAAGCTGCCCTTTTCCTGTTGATTCAGGCCCTGCTGCAGCGCGCGGGTTGAGAGCGGTAATCCACCGGGGGCTTTCCCGACGCCGAGATCGACGCGGCCAGGCGCCAGCGCGGCCAGCACGTTGAAGTTCTCGGCGACTTTATAGGGGCTGTAGTGCTGAAGCATTACGCCGCCAGACCCGACGCGAATGCGCGTGGTTTGCCCGAGGATCCAGGCAATCAGCAGCTCCGGCGAAGGGCTGGCAAGCTGTGGGGTGTTGTGGTGTTCGGCAATCCAGAAGCGGTGATAGCCCAGATTTTCTGCCTGCTGCGCCAGCGCCAGGGTACGCGCCAGTGCATCGGCAGCCGTTTCGTTTTCAGCGATGGGGCTTTTATCCAGAATGCTGATTCGCCATGACATGTTGCGTTCTCGTTTGACTTAACATGTCGACATTATTAAAGGCGCATTTCACCACTGAGAAACAATTAATTTACATTTGGTTTGCCGGAAAACAGATATATAAAACCCTGCTAAGAATAAGACTTTAAGGAGGCAATCAGCGTTTCCACCTGCTCCCGACGGGTAATGCGGACGAAGCGAATATGGCTATATTGCGGGTTTTGCAGGTCGGCTTCATAACGCGTGCGGTTGTTACGCCAGGTTTTCATCGTCCAGATGATAATGGATTCTCTGCTGAAGAACGCGCGTCGGAAACTCTCTTTGTTTCCCGTTCCCGGCCAAAGCTCGTGTTTATGCCAGGCCCGCTTTATTGCTCGGGTGACGGCCTGCCAGAGGGTGCGGGTAAACCCATAATCCACCCAGACCACCACATCGACATCGCGCCATTTCAGCGGTCGCGTGCGGTTGTAGTTACCGTCGAGCACCCAGTCTGACGAAGCCTGTAGCGCCTGCGCCAGCTTTGCCTGAAACTCGTCGTCCGGCGTGCCCTGCCAGTCAGAGCGCCAGTAGAGTCTGTCCATCTCGATACAGGGAATAGACAGCGCGGTCGCAATCTGCTTCGCCAGCGTGCTTTTTCCGCTCCCGCTGGTACCGATGACGTTAATTTTCACATCAGCCTCCCTGTATTTACGAAAATGTGACCAAATGATAGCGTTTTCATCCTGTTAACGAAACGCTATTTCAGCATGACAATTTTTCCAGAGAGACGATCTCCCTCTTGCAGTTTGGCTTATGTCATTTATTTAAGCCGATTCAAAATAACACCCACTAAAATATTTTCAATTTTATTACATTCGACAACATTAACAGATTAAAAATAATGAATGCCGGGTATTTCGGAGAGTCTCAATTTCAGCGAGAATATATCCAGGCCGTTATTAAAATAATCATACTTATCTTGCCGGAGCGCTTTCCGGATTTTTTATTCTTGCACAACATCATGGAGTTACTCATGAGGCGTAACACCCCCGTTACACAAAACGAGTATTTGCTTAACGCCGGTTCGACGTTAATGTCCACCACCAATACAAAAAGTCATATTACCTATGCTAACTCCGCTTTTATAGAAGCCAGCGGATATAAAGAAGAGCATCTTCTGGGGGAGCCGCATAACCTCATCCGCCATCCCGACATGCCTGCCGAAGCGTTTGGCGACATGTGGTTTACCCTCCAGCAGGGTGAGACCTGGACAGGTCTGGTAAAGAACCGTCGTCATAATGGCGATCACTACTGGGTGCGGGCCAACGTGACGCCGGTCTGGCAGGGGGAATCCCTGACCGGCTATATTTCGGTGCGCAATATCCCCTCACGGGAGGAGATCGCGGCGAGTGAAAATCTGTATGCAAAAGTACGTAATAATGAATTAAAACATCATCGTTTTTATAAAGGACTGTTCGTTCGGCGCGGTTTATTTTCCTTTTTGTCGCTCTTTAAATGTCTCAGTACCGGAAAACGAATTCAGCTTGGTATTACTGTGACGGCATTACTTTCATGCCTGGCGATGTATTTATTCCGCGATCGTCTCGTTCAGGCCGCCACTCTGGTGCTGCTTTTTTCTGCGCTGTCCTGTTATCTCCATGCGCAGATCGCCCGGCCGGTAAAATCCATTGTTCAACAGATGCAGCGCGTGGTTTCAGGACGTAAAACGGACTATTACCATTTTGACAGAATCGATGATATCGGGCTGATGATGCGCCTGGTGAATCAGTCTGGTTTAAACCTGAACTCGCTGGTTGATGATGTCGGGGCGCAAATCAGCGGTATTGGCACCATCAGCCAGCAGGTCGCGAAAGAAGGCGCGGCGCTGCAGGCGCGTTCTGAAGAAACCGCAGATTTCTTGCAGCAAACCGCATCTGCGGTGGAAGAGATCGCCAGCGCCGTGAAGCAGACGGCCGAAACCGCGAACGAGGCGATTCAGATGGCGGATCGCACCCGCGACAGCGCCCACTGCGGCGAAGCGATGATGAAAGAGACCATCGGTATGATGCAGTCCGTTTCGCAGGATAACGGCCAGATCGTCGATATTATCAGCGTTATCGATCGTATTGCCTTCCAGACCAATATTCTTGCGCTGAATGCCGCCGTGGAAGCGGCGCGCGCGGGTGAAGCCGGCCGCGGCTTTGCCGTGGTCGCGGCTGAGGTGCGCAATCTTGCGCAGCACTCCGCGACGGCGGCGAAAGAGATCAAAGCGCTGATCGAGAAAAACGTTGCCAGCGTCAACGCTGGCGTGGAGAAGGTGGGACAAACCGAATCACAGCTGACGGTTATGATCGACAACGTGCTGCGGGTCTCCTCCCTGATTAAGGAGATCGGCCACGCTACGCAGGAGCAAACCCAGGCGCTGACACTCATCAACGCCTCCCTCTCCCGTATCGGCGCAATGACCCAGAGCAATACGGGGATGGTGGATAACGTCACTCACGCCGCGAATCACCTGACGCAGCGGACGACGCGCCTGAAGCAGGCAATTGCCGTTTTTGGCGGTTAGCCGTTCGGGTACTGCTCGTCGGTCACTTTTTCCAGCCATGTTACCGGGCTGCCGTTTACCGCTTCGGCGATGGCAATATGCGTCATCGCCGTTTGCGCACTTGCGCCGTGCCAGTGCTTCACGCCGGATGGGATCCAGGCGATATCGCCCTGATTCAGGATTTCCGCCTCTTCGCCCCACGCCTGTAGCCAGCCGCGACCCTGCGTCACAATCAGCGTTTGTCCCAGGGGATGCGTATGCCAGGCCGTGCGCGCGCCCGGCTCAAAGGTTACGGTTGCCCCGCCGACGCTGGCAGGTTCGGTCGCCTGAAAGGGCGCGTCAATGCGAACATCCCCGGTGAACCAGGCTTCCGGTCCTCGTACTGAAGGTAATGAACCGCTGCGGATAATTTTCATCTTTTGCTCCTCGTTGACTGTTGCGTTAACAGTAGCGCAAAGCACTCCGCAGCATTAGGGTGCATAATCAGATAGGACACATGACTGAAACTCATAAATAGAACCGCGATGCTAAAAGATAATTTCAACGATCTGCTCTCCTTTATGGTGGTGGCCCGCGAGCGCAGCTTTACGCGCGCAGCGGCGCAGCTGGGCGTCTCGCAATCGGCACTGAGCCATGCGATGCGCAAGCTTGAAGCACGATTAGACGTTCGCCTGTTAACCCGCACAACCCGCAGCGTGGTTCCGACACCCGCGGGTGAGCAGCTTTTTTCGCGCCTCAGCCCGCATCTGCTGGAGATCGAACAGGAACTCACGGCGCTTCGCAGCAGCCGCGACAAACCCGCAGGCGCTATCCGCATCGTCGCCGGCGAGCACGCGATGGACGCCGTCCTCTGGCCGGTACTGAAGGCTTTTATGCTGCAATATCCTGACATTAACGTCGAAGTGACGGTCGACAATGGCCTGACAGATATCGTCGATGGCCGCTTCGACGCGGGGGTTCGCCTGGGTGAACAGGTGGCAAAAGACATGATTGCGGTGCGGATTGCGCCGGACATGCGCATGGCGGTCGTCGGCTCCCCGGATTACCTGGCTCGTTTTGGCGTGCCGCTCGTGCCGGAGCAGCTGGGTGAACACCGCTGTATCAATCTCCGCCTGCCCACCCGAGGGGGATTGTATGACTGGGAATTTGAGCGCGACGGGCGCGAGCTTCGCGTGCGGGTTGACGGACAGCTTACGCTCAATAACCTGTCGCAGCGCATCGACGCCGCGGAGAATGGTCTCGGATTAGCCTACGTGCCCGAGTCCTCGGTTCTGGACGCTCTGAATCAGGGACGGCTGATCAGGGTCCTTGAATCGTGGTGCCCCACGTTTGAAGGATACCACCTCTATTATCCGAGCCGTCGGCAGCACACAACCGCGTTCAGGTTACTTCTCGATGCCCTGCAGCAGCAAAAATTTATACCATCTGGTAATAATTAAGAGAATCTGATGATTAAATAATCAACCCCGCCATTGTTTTGACTAAAAAATCATCACGTTTCAGCGTGTTGTGATCCCCGTCTGCTCTGACCACACGATTTCCTTCGACGTGCATCACTTTCGGCACGGTTATATTTTGCGTCGCTTATGAATTGCAGGTAGGATGCCTCGCCATGTTTCGCCTTATCCATACGCAGAATGACTGGGAAGGCGACATGTGTTTGCGCAGAAGCAATCGTTTGTATTGCGCTCTGCCAGGCAGGACTATCACGATAATGGTTCAGACAGGCAAACAGGTAACTCAATGAAAACAAGCAATAAAAGCGCAGCCGATCATCACGCTGCTAAACGTCGCTGGTTGAACTCCCACGAAGAGGGCTACCACAAAGCGATGGGCAACCGTCAGGTTCAAATGATCGCCATCGGCGGCGCTATCGGAACGGGTCTGTTTTTAGGTGCGGGTGCACGTCTGCAGATGGCTGGCCCGGCTCTCGCCCTGGTCTATCTGGTGTGCGGGATCTTCTCTTTCTTCATTCTCCGCGCGCTGGGCGAGCTGGTACTGCATCGCCCTTCCAGCGGCAGCTTCGTCTCTTACGCCCGTGAATTCCTCGGTGAAAAAGCCGCTTACGTCGCGGGCTGGATGTACTTCGTCAACTGGGCGATGACCGGTATCGTCGACATCACCGCCGTTGCGCTGTATATGCACTACTGGGGCGCGTTTGGCGATGTGCCGCAGTGGGTCTTTGCGCTTGGCGCCCTGGCGATTGTCGGCACCATGAACATGATCGGCGTGAAGTGGTTCGCGGAGATGGAGTTCTGGTTTGCGCTGGTTAAAGTGCTGGCCATCGTGGTGTTCCTGGTCGTGGGTACCGTCTTCCTCGGCAGCGGTAAGCCGCTGGATGGCAATGCCACCGGCTTCCACCTGATAACCGATAACGGCGGATTCTTCCCGCACGGTCTGCTGCCTGCGCTGGTGCTGGTTCAGGGCGTCGTGTTCGCCTTCGCCTCCATCGAGCTGGTGGGCACCGCAGCAGGTGAATGTAAAGATCCGCAGACGATGGTACCAAAAGCCATCAACAGCGTGATCTGGCGTATCGGTCTGTTCTACGTCGGTTCCGTGGTGCTGCTGGTGCTGCTGCTGCCGTGGAACGCCTATCAGGCGGGTCAGAGTCCATTCGTCACCTTCTTCTCGAAGCTGGGCGTGCCGTACGTGGGCAGCATCATGAACATCGTGGTCCTGACCGCAGCGCTCTCCAGCCTGAACTCCGGTCTTTACTCTACCGGCCGTATCCTGCGCTCCATGTCGATGGGCGGTTCCGCACCGAAGTTCATGTCCAAGATGAGCAAGCAGCACGTGCCGTACGCCGGTATTCTGGCGACGCTGGTGGTCTATGTCTTCGGCGTGTTCCTGAACTATCTGGTGCCGTCTCAGGTATTCGAAATCGTTCTGAACGTGGCGGCACTGGGGATTATCGCGTCCTGGGGCTTTATCGTGGTCTGCCAGATGCGTCTGCGCAAGGCGATTAAAGAAGGAAAAGCCGCTGACGTCAGCTTTAAGCTGCCTGGCGCGCCGGTGACCTCCTGGCTCACCCTGCTCTTCCTGTTCAGCGTGCTGGTGCTGATGGCCTTCGACTACCCGAACGGCACCTACACCATCGCGACCATTCCGCTGCTGGCCGTGCTGCTGATTGCGGGCTGGTTCGGCGTGCGTAAACGCGTTCATGAAATTCACAGCACCGCGCCGGTTCATCCTGACGATGAAAAACACGACGCCCCGCTGGTAGAAGAGACCTCGCGTTAATAAAAAAGCCGGGTGGCGGCTTCGCCTTACCCGGCCTACATTTCATGGTTTTGTAGGCCCGGTAAGCGGCAGCGCCACCGGGCAAATCCCATCTTACAGCGCGATACGCATCACATCGTCAGGCTGGGTAGCTTCCTGCTGGCGGGTGGATTTCTGTTTCACCGTCACGTACAGGGTTTTGCCATCCGCAGAGAGCGCCAGACTGTTCGGGTAGACCGGCGTGTCGAAGGTTTTCGTCACCTTATACGATTTCGCGTCAATCACGCTCACCTTGCCGGCTTCACGGTGCGTCACGTAGGCTTCATTGCGGGTCGGGTTAAACAGGACCGCCAGGGATGCCGGCGCGGCGATTTTCTCGATCACGCTACCGTCTTTCAGGCTCACCACCAGCACTTCCGGCTGTTTTGAATCGGTCAGGAACGCGCGCTGACCGGCAGTGTCGAGGCTCAGGTTCAGGTAGAAGTGCTCTTTCCCGTCATCCTGCACCTTTTTACGGGCAATAATTTTATTGCTGGCCGTATCAATCGTCACCAGTTCGCCGTCCGCATTCGTGGTGTACAGACGTTTCGCCTGCGCATCCAGCGCCAGGCCGGTGCTGTAGGTGCCTGTATTGGCAATGGTTTCTTTCAGCTTCAGCGTGGCGCCATCCACGACCCAAATCACGCTCTCTTTACCGACACCGGTGATGTAAATCGTGTTGCTCGCGTCATCTGCCACCAGCTGGCGCGGCTGCAGCGGTTTGACGGTTTCGCTGCGCTGACGCCCGTCCAGCACCAGCCGCCCTTTTACGTCACCCGTTTTTGCATCAATCGCGGTTACCGCGCCGTTGATCGTATTGCCGAACCACAGCGTCTGAGTCGCCTTGTCAAAGGTGGCACCAAAGGGTTTCAGATCGCTATGGATTGCCTGCGTCACGTCCAGCGTGACCGGATCAAGACGGTAGACAACCCCGCCCTTGTCGGTTTTACGGCTTTGCGAGGTGGCCACCCACAGCGCATTCTCCTGCTGGCTCACGGCCATTTCATACGCCCCTTTGCCCACCGCTTTACGCAGTACCTCTTCGGCGGCATGCACCTGGAACGTCCCGGCAAGCAGTAAAGTGGCAGACAGCAGCGACAGGCTCAGACGCGGCGAGCACAGTTGACGTAAAGACATATCAATTCCTTTTCTGAAAAGTGGGGTTGGGCTGACATCACTTCCGGCAGACAACGTCATGGCATTGTCTTTTGATAATGAGAATAGTAATCATTAATGGGTTAAATGTGGAGTTTTTCTTTCCCGCTTCGCCTTCCATTAACGCAATGTGCGGTTATAGTTTTCAAAACTTTTACAAAACCTTTAACATATATGGACATGTTCCATTTGGTTCGTTTATACACCACAACCGGTTTTATTCATGAAAATCATTTCTGCCCGTAAGGCTTCTCTCCCGCTGCTGCTGGTTCCTGTTATTTTTGCGCCGCTCACCGCCGTGAGCGCAGAGGAACAGACCATGATCGTCAGCGCCACGCCGCAAACCGTATCGGAGCTCGATACTCCGGCCGCGGTCAGCGTCGTCAATGGCGACGATATGCGCCAGGCCGCGCCCCGCATTAACCTGTCTGAATCCCTTGGTAGCGTACCCGGGCTGCAAATTCAGAACCGTCAAAACTACGCCCAGGATCTCCAGCTTTCGATGCGCGGATTTGGCGCCCGCTCAACCTTCGGGGTGCGCGGTATCCGTATGTACGTCGATGGTATTCCAGCCACCATGCCGGACGGACAGGGTCAGACCTCCAACATCGACCTTTCCAGCGTGGAGAGCGTTGAAGTGCTGCGCGGTCCCTTCTCTGCCCTGTACGGCAACGCCTCTGGCGGCGTAATCAACATCAACACCCAAACCGGGCAGCAGCCGCCAACCATTGAAGCCAGCAGCTATTACGGCAGTTACGGGACCTGGCGCTATGGCATGAAAGCCACCGGCGCGATGGGTGACGGCACCCACGCCGGGGACGTGGATTACACCGTCTCCACCACCCGCTTCACCACCAAAGGCTACCGCGACCACAGCGGCGCGCGGAAAAATCTCGCTAACGCCAAACTGGGTGTACGCATTGACGACGCCAGCAAGCTGACGCTGATTTTCAACAGCGTGGACATGAAGGCCAACGATCCGGGTGGACTGAATTACCAGGAGTGGCGTGACAACCCGCGTCAGTCGCCGCGCGGCGATCAGTACAACACCCGTAAGACCATCAAGCAGACCCAGGCCGGCCTGCGCTACGATCGCCAGCTCAGCGCTCAGGACGACCTGAGCGTGATGATGTACGCCGGCGAGCGTGAAATGACGCAGTATCAGTCGATTCCGTATCAGCCGCAGCTAAAAGCCACTCACTCCGGCGGGGTGATTGATATGCAGCGCCACTATCAGGGCGTGGATACCCGCTGGACACACCGCGGCGAGCTGCTGGTTCCGGTGACCTTCACCACCGGTCTGAACTACGAAAACATGAGCGAAGACCGTCGCGGATACGAGAACTTCGTGATGCGCAACGGCGTGCCGGACTACGGCGTCAAAGGCGATAAACGTCGTGACGAACGCAACCTGATGTGGAACGTCGATCCTTATCTGCAAACGAGCTGGCAGCTGACGCAGAAACTCTCTGTCGACGCGGGTGTCCGCTACAGTTCGGTCTGGTTTGATTCCAACGACCACTACGTTACGCCGGGCAACGGCGATGACAGCGGTGACGCGAGCTACCACAAGTGGCTCCCGGCGGGCGCCGTGAAGTATGCGGTGACGGATGCGTGGAACCTCTACGCTGCCGCAGGGCGTGGCTTTGAAACGCCAACCATCAACGAGCTCTCCTATCGCGCCGATAACCAGGGCGGTCTGAATATTGGCCTGAAGCCGTCCACGAATAATACGTATGAAGTGGGCAGCAAAACCCGCATCGGCAACGGCCTGCTGACGGCGGCGCTGTTCCGCACCGACACGGATGACGAGATCGTGGTGGATTCCAGTTCCGGCGGCCGTACAACCTATAAAAATGCCGGGAAAACCCGTCGTCAGGGTGTCGAAGTTTCCCTGGATCAGCAGTTCGCGGAGAACTGGAAGCTGAAGATGGCCTGGACGTACCTGGATGCCACCTACCGGACTAACGTCTGCAGCGACGCAGACTGTAACGGTAACCGTATGCCGGGGATTGCGCGCAACATGGGCTTCGCCTCGTTTGGCTGGCAGCCGGAGGAAGGCTGGTATGCGGGGACAGACGTGCGTTACATGAGCGATATCATGGCCGACGACGAAAACACCGCGAAAGCGCCGTCCTATACGGTAGTCGGGCTGAATACCGGGTATAAATTTAACTACGGCAACTGGGGAATGGACGTCTTTGGCCGCGTCGATAACCTGTTCGACAAAGAGTACGCGGGCTCGGTAATTGTCAACGAGTCCAACGGTCGTTATTACGAGCCTGCACCAGGCCGAAACTATGGCGTCGGGCTGTCGGTCTCTTATCGCTTCGAGTAAGCAAAAAGAAAAGTTTATTTTATAAATGAAATAACCCTCCTGATGGCATTAAGCCATCAGGAGTTATTCACCAGATAAATAATTAGCGGCGGTATATAGTCGCTCTAATAAATAATCTCTCAGTTAAAATATTGTCGCTGTAAAAGAGAATCTGCTTCATCAATCAACTTATCAATCGCCTTCTGGCTCGCATCAACATCTCTCCGCTCAAGGGCCGAAAGAAGCTCGTCATAGTGATACGTTGCCGTTTTGATGTCGTTAAGTTCGTGATGCAGGTAGTTCATGCAGGGCCCGATGCGGACCCATAGCTGTTCAATTAAGGCATTAAGCGTAGGCATTTCCGCATACTGATAAAGCGTAAACCTGAAGATACGATTCGCATGCAATGCCTGCTGAACGTTTCCATTGCGCATGGCATCATGGAAAGCCTCTGACATTTTGCGCAACGCCTCCAGCTTGCCGTCTGACATCTTCTGGCATGCTGCGGCGACCGCCATTGGCTCAAGCTGTTTTCTGATGGCGTTAATCTCGTTATAACGCTCCAGCGTCACTTCAGGGACCAGGAATGCCTGTGCGGGCGTGGCGTGAAGCGCGCCTGAGGAGACCAGGCGCAACAGCGCTTCGCGGACCGGCGTAATACTGGTGCCTAATTTATCAGCAATCTCTTTCGTAATCAGTCGTGCTCCTGGTTTGAGAGAGCCTGTAATTAACGCCCCTTTCAAACTGTGTTCAACCTGCATGGTAAGGCTAACCCTTTGGGCTTTTTCTAAGTGATCCAAATCAAGCATGTGGAATTCCTGTAGCTAAAACTTAATGCTATTTTTAAACGCCAGTTTTAATAAAACGGCGCCGGTACGATATATCCTGTATCGTCATGCCTGGTGGTGGGAAGTACAAAAAACAGCAAAAAAAGTAAACGTCATTTTTTTTATCGTTTTCGGGCTCATCGGGGATGATGGCGCGAAAAGTCATGTCCAGTAATTAAAGACAATATATCGTATCTTCACAAATAAATATGGCGGGAAACCCCGCCATATTGCGCTTTATTTATTGTCACTCGCGACGCGAATCACGACTTTGCCGAAGTTTCGTCCTTCCAGCAGGCCAATGAGCGCCTCGGGGGCGTTTTCCAGCCCGTCCGTGACCTGTTCGCGATAGTGGATTTTTCCCTCCTGCACCCAGCGCCCCATCTCTTCCTGGAACTCATGGATGCGATGTCCATAGTCCTGGCCGATGATAAAGCCCTGCATCCGAATGCGTTTCTTGAGAAGGGTCGCCATCAGAAGCGGCAGGCGGTCTGGCCCGTCAGGCAAGCCCGTCGCGTTGTAGCCGCTCACCAGGCCACACACCGGCACGCGCGCGGAGGTGTTGAGCAGGGGCAGCACGGCGTCAAACACTTTCCCGCCGACGTTTTCATAGTAGACATCAATGCCGTTCGGGCAGGCCTGCTTGAGCTGGTCGGCAAAATCCGCGGCGTGGTGATCCAGACACTCGTCAAACCCGAGCACCTCAACGGCATGGCGGCATTTCTCTGCGCCACCGGCGACGCCGACCACCCGGCAACCTTTGATTTTGCCGATCTGTCCAACCGTCGCGCCAACCGGGCCGGTCGCCGCCGCCACCACCAGCGTTTCACCCGCTTTCGGTTGCCCGATATCCAGCAGCCCCATATAGGCGGTAAAGCCCGGCATACCCAGTACGCCCAGCGACCAGGAAGGATGAGACGGATTTTCGCCCAGCTTCACCAGGCCGCTGCCGTCTGAAAGTTCATACTCCTGCCAGCCGCTGTAGCCCAGCACCCATTCACCGGCTTTGTAGTCGGGATGGTTTGACTGTTCAACGCGGCTGACCGTTCCCCCCACCATCACCGCACCGAGCTCAACCGGCGGTGAATAGGATGGCGCGTCGCTCATGCGACCCCGCATATAAGGATCCAGCGACAGCCAGACGGTACGAAGCAAAAGCTGCCCCGCCCCTGGTTCCGGAACAGGCTGCGTTTCCAGACGAAAATTTTCCGCGACCGGTGCGCCCTGTGGACGAGAGGCCAGCACCCAGCGGCGGTTATGCGAAACAGAGTGATTCATCAGGATCTCCTTCTGGTACAAATGTCATTACAGCCTGGCTCACGTTCGGCGTTATCGCATTAGCATTACGAGCCAGACTGATTGAGGCGTACAACCAGATAGATGCAGGTTTCATTCGTCTCGTTGATGAACCGGCAGTCATTAGGCGGCCCCAGCTCCAGACAGTCTCCGGCGTGCATCTCGTGGCGGGTGTCGCCCTCCTGAAACACCAGTTCACCGGACTGCAGCCAGATAAGCTGACGCGCCAGCGCGTAAGAAGAGGCCGGCATCGGAACATCGCTGCCCGCAGGCAGTTCCACCTGAACAAGGTCGATGGGCAGATCGGTACGGGGAGAAACATGGCGGCGGAGGTAGTGCGTCTGCGGGTCGCGCCAGACGGGCTGATTTGCCAGGCGCAGCAGCTTGCCCTCCTGCATTTCGGCCCGGGCAATCAGCGTTGACATGCTGATGCCAAACGCGCCCGACAGGCGGGCAAGCAAGGTGGCTGTCGGGCTACTGTCCCCGCGCTCGATTTTATGGATCATGGCGCGGGAGACGCCTGCCCGGTCCGCCAGCTCGCTCAGGGACCACCCGCGAGACTCGCGTTCAAGGCGAATTCTTGCGCTAATCCGTTGATTCATTGTGTCTGTTATGGTGTTCATGACGTCATACTATAGTGTATGAACGGCAATTCAATGGGCTTTTGATAACAAAAAAATATGGCTTATGCCGTAGCGATCGGGCGATACAGTTGTGTAATATCGTAGCGATAACGTAATACTATAGTGAACAACACACAGAGGCTTCATCATGATCGTTCGTCATGCCTGCAAAGAAGACTGCGCTGCGATAGGCGAGATTTACAACCACGCGGTGCTGCACACTGCCGCGATCTGGAACGATAAAACCGTCGATACCGATAACCGAATCGCCTGGTTTGAGGCGCGCTCGCTTGCGGGCTACCCGGTTCTGGTGAGCGAGGAAGACGGCGTAATCACCGGCTACGCCTCTTTCGGCGACTGGCGCGCCTTTGACGGCTTCCGTCATACGGTTGAGCACTCGGTCTACGTCCACCCGGCCCATCAGGGCAAAGGGATTGGCCGCACGCTGATGAAGGCGCTGATTAACGAGGCCCGCGCCATCGGTAAACACGTGATGGTGGCCGGGATTGAAGCGCAAAACCATGCCTCGATTCATCTCCATGAAACGCTCGGCTTTGTGACGACCGGACAAATGCCGCAGGTGGGAACCAAGTTTGGCCGCTGGCTGGACTTAACCTTTATGCAGCTGCAGCTGGACGAGCGCAGCGACCCGGACGCGATCCCATGAATCAGTCACTGACGCTGGCGTTTCTGGTGGCGGCGGGCATTGGCCTGGTGGTGCAAAACACCCTGATGGTGCGTATCACCCAGTCCTCCTCCACCATTCTTATCGCGATGCTGCTGAATTCGCTGGTCGGCATCGTGCTGTTTGTCAGCATTCTGCTGCTGAAACAGGGCGTCGCCGGGTTCAGCGAGCTCGCCGCAACGGTGCGCTGGTGGACGCTTATCCCGGGGCTGCTGGGGTCGTTTTTTGTGTTTGCCAGCATCAGCGGCTATCAGAACGTTGGCGCGGCGACGACCATCGCCGTGCTGGTGGCAAGCCAGCTGATTGGCGGGCTGGTGCTGGACGTGCTGAGGAGCCAGGGCATCCCGCTGCGCGCCCTGATCGGCCCGGTGTGCGGCGCGGTGATGCTGGTGGTCGGGGCCTGGCTGGTGGCGCGACGCCAGTTTTGATGGTTACAGTATGGTGCCGCCTTTCGTCAGCTGTTCCTCACGCGCGTCCATCTCCTCTTTATGCTGCTTACCGTGGTGCGAAATCGCGGTGCGCAGACGCTGCTGCTGAGTGTAGCGCTCTTCACGGCTCAGCTCCGCATCATCGCTTAATTCAATCAGCAGTTCGTTCATGTGGGTAATCACGCTCTCTTCGATGGCGGCATCGACGCGGGCGATAACTTCGTTTAAATGTGACATTGTCACTCCTCGTTATGTGCCCGGTGGCGCTACGCTTACCGGGCCTACAGGTGCCAAATGTAGGCCGGGTAAGGCGGAGCCGCCACCCGGCTAAAAAGGCTTAGTTCAGCTTCGCTTTTGAGAAATCGCTGCCCATCAGGCTTACGCTGTACCCGCTCACGTTGCTGCGGGTCGCGTAGAACGTTTTCCCGTTTGCGAGCGCAATCCACGGCGCCTGCTGATAGAAAATCTCCTGCGCCTGGCCATAAAGCTTCGCGCGCTCGGCCGGGCTGCTGGTCAGCTTCGCTTTTTGTACGAGGGCATCATACCCCTTATCGCACCAGCGCGCGGCGTTTGAGCCGGTTTTAATGCTGTTGCAGCCGAGCAGCACGTCGGCAAAGTTGTCCGGGTCGCCGTTGTCGGACATCCAGCCAAACAGCGCGGAGTCATGCTCGCCTTTACGCATTCCGGAGAGATATTCGCCCCACTCGTAGGAGACAATTTTGGCCTTCACGCCGACTTTCGCCCAGTCGCTCTGGAGCATCTCCGCGATACGACGCGAATTCGGGTTATACGGACGCTGCACCGGCATTGACCACAGCGTGACTTCCGCGCCCTTCTCCAGACCCGCCTGCTTCAGCAGGGCTTTCGCTTTTTCAGGATCGTAGCTGTAGTCCTTCAGGTCTTTATTGAAGCCCAGCATATTTGGCGGGATCGGCGATTTTGCCACCGTGCCCGATCCCATAAAGACCGCATTAACGATGGCCTTCTTGTCGGTCGCGTAGTTGAGCGCCTGACGCACCAGCACGTTATCAAACGGTTTTTTCTCGGTGTTAAACACCAGATAACCGACGTTCAGCGCATCGACGGCGTGCAGCGTCAGGTCTTTGTTGTTCTTGATGGCGTCAAACTGTACCGGGGATGGCGCAGGAACGATCTGGCACTCGTTGGTCTGCAGCTTCGCCAGGCGGGTTTCCACGTTTGGCGTAATGGAGAAGATGAGATGCTTCGTCGGCACCTCGCCTTCCCAGTAGTTCGGGTTCGCGACGTAGCGGATCAGCGAATCCACTTTGTACTGCTGCAGCACGTAAGGCCCGGTACCAATCGGCCAGGTGTCAACGTTTTCAGGCGTGCCTTTTTTCAGCATCGCGTCGGCGTATTCCGCGGAGAGAATCGAGGCGAAATCCATCCCCCAGTCGGCCAGAAACGCGGCGTTGGGTTCACTCAGGGTGAACTGAACGTGGTAATCATCGACCTTTTTAACGTCCTGGATCAGCTTATCGAGACCCACATCGTTAAAGTATTCGTAGTTGCCCTGCGACACGTTGTGGTACGGGTGTTTAGGGTCTTTCTGGCGCATGACCGAGAAAATAACATCATCGGCATTAAAATCGCGCGTCGGTTTGAAGTATTTGTTGCTGTTGAACTTCACCCCTTTACGCAGGGTAAAGGTATAGGTCTTGCCGTCCGGGGAGATTGTCCAGGACTCCGCCAGCGACGGCACCGGAGTATTTTTCACCGGGTCGAAATTGATCAGGCGGTTATACAGCACCTGAGAGCTGGCCACAAAAGACGGGCCAGAGCTGGCGATTTGTGGGTTGAAGGACTCGGGGGAGGCTTCTGAACAGTAAATAAGGGTGTCGTTGTTTGCCGCCCATGCGGCACCGGCTGGTAACAGCGCGCTCAGCGCAAGGGCGAGCAGTGTTTTCCCTGTAGACATGGTTATAACCCTGACAGTTTTATTATATAGGACAGTAATAACAGCACAGGCGTTTTGACCTGGCAAATAACGAAACACTATCAGGTTATTCTAAAGCCGCGGTTTTTGCTGTTTTAACCGCCAGCAGCCAGAAAGACGATTTGTCTTAAGTGCCATTATTCGTCAAGCACAACCGTCACTTTCTATGCCGCAAGAAATCGGCGCTTTTAGCGTCTCTTCCTCCGTTTGGTTGCGTCCTCGGTTCGTTAAAGTAATGGTGTGAAGAAGTATATGGGATCAAATCGTGGCAAAAACTCTTTTACGCAGCGGTAATCTGGATGATTTTCAGGCCGTTGGCGGCGGCGGACAAGCCGTTTTCGAATCAGCGTTGCAAATCCGGGAAGCGCTCCGGTTGCGCAAACAACAGGCCATCGTCGACTGTCTGGCGATTCCTCAGGTCAACGACAGCGGCGACCGCGTGGACTGGTATTCCCCGGTTGAAGGGAGCGTAACCAGCTGGAAAGCGGCCGATGAAGATGATCGCTATCGCGCCCTGCGCTATCTGGAAAACACGCTCGCCAGCGTCGAGTCATTAAGCAAGAAATGCCTGCAGTCGCCCAAAACCGCGCAACAGCTCTTTGGCTCTCTGCTGTCGAAGGCATTTCAGTTCCCGGGCGAAAACTTCCTCTTCCTGGTGGACGGAAAGCCGGTCATCAGCTTCTGGGGATTTGTAAACCTCAACGAGAACGCGCGCGACGATGTCCTCGACTGCCTGCGTGAGTCCCTGATCCCTGAGCCAGCCCCTGTTGTGATTGACGATCCTGAACCCGAGCCTGAGCCAGAGCCGGTGATGACCTTTGAGCACGCTGACGAGCCGCTGGTCGCCCCGTCCACCGTGGTGCGTATTACGCCGGAGGAGCTGTATGAGCCCGAACCGGCCCCCGTCGTTGCGCAACCAGTCCAGGAACCTGTTCCGGCGAACATCGTGAAAAAGCGCCGCGTTCCCCTGTGGACCCTGCCGGTTGCCGCCGTGATCGTTGCCGCCGTTACCGCCCCGCTGCTGTGGCCAAAACAGGCGCCTTCCGCTGAGCCCGCCCCGGCGCCCGCACGAGAACCCGTGGAGATTGCGCCAAAGCCGATCAAGGCGGTTGAACCGCTGGCGATGAAGCTACCGCTGCATCAGGCGGAGGTCGTGGCCAGCAAAGAAAAAGAAGCGGCTCCGGCTGAAGCTGCGCCACAACCCGCTCCGGTGGTGATTGTCGCCATTCCGAAAGACGCCATGGTGATGGAAGCGAATCAGGTGAAAGCGGGATCGACGCGCTTCCTGAACGGCACCTGGCGCGCCATCCTCGACGTGAAGGATCCGGTGACCGGCAAGCCGCCTTCGCTGCGCTATCAGATCCAGAACAATAAAGGTTTCGCCCGCGTTGTCCACGGCGACAACATTGTCTGCCGCGCGGAGGTCTTCTCCGGGCTGCACAGCAATGGCGAACTGATGATTAAGAGTCGCGGTACTGCCCGCTGCACCGACGGTTCCCGCTACCCGATGCCGGAAGTGGCCTGTAAAGCAGGCACCAGCGATATCGCAGAATGTCGCGCCCGTTATGATGCCAACACCGTCGTCCCACTGACGTTCAAGAAAGCAGGTGCCTGATCCTATGCTGGTAAATCTTTGCGACTATAAACAAAGCGTCACGCTTATTGCCAACAGCGGCGTGCAGTTCCTCGATTTCGGTCTGACGCCGCAGGACTCCGCCAGCAACGGGCGCTTCGTGCGTAAAACCGCGAACGGCCCGCTATTGCGCCTCGATTTCGACCTGGTCAACGGTCGCTATACCCTGCCGGGCATGAACGGCGGCCAGCCTGAAGTGGTCAAGCCGGAAACCACTATCCCGCTGCATCAGTCGCTGGCGGTACTGGATGGCGTCTGGCTTCCGGTTCCGTTCCTGCGCTTCAACCCGCCGCGGACCTTTGTTGAAGGGCCGGATAACTGGGCGCGCGTTCAGGTGCGCAAGCTTGACACCCCGGACACGGCAGGCAATACCCACCGCGTGACCCTCGCGCTTGACAGCCAGATTGCCGACCATGCCACGTCCGCGCTCTCTCCGGTGGAAAACGATATTCTGAACGGCACCCGCTTCGCGCTGGCCTGGCGCGATAACGAGGTAGACAGTTTCCTCGATCAGACCTGGATTGACGGCTGGCTGCGCGAGGCGTTTACCCAGTATGCCGACGGCGTTGAGAACCGCTCTGAACGCGACCTGCAGCAGGCGATGCGCAGCTTTGAGTATCAGGCCCACTGGCTCAACCTGCTGACCATGCTCGGTGAACAGCTCACCGTGCCGGAAGTGAAATTTGTCACCCATACGCTCAGCACGCCTGCCATTCCGGTCGACCTGATCCTCGACGTGGGCAATACCCACACCTGCGGCATCATTATTGAAGACCACGGCGATGCCAACGATGGGCTGCGCCAGACCGCCGAGCTGCAGGTCCGCTCGCTCAGCGAGCCGCAGTTCCTGAACGAGCCGCTGTTCACCAGCCGTCTCGAGTTTTCGGAAGCGCGTTTTGGCAAGCAGCACTTCTCGGTGGAAAGCGGTCGCGAAGATGCCTTCGTCTGGCCGTCGATTGTCCGCGTCGGCGATGAGGCCCGCAAGCTGGCGATGCAGCGTCTGGGCACCGAGGGCAACAGCGGTATCTCCAGCCCGCGTCGCTACCTGTGGGATGAAACCCCGGTCGTGCAGGACTGGCGCTTTAGCCAGATGAACAGCAAGACCCAGCGTGAACCGCTTGCCACCGCGTTCCCGCTGATGAACCTGATGAACGATGACGGCGAGCCGCTCTTCACGCTGCCGCAGGACGAGCGCCTGCCGGTCTTCTCGCCGCAATACAGCCGCAGCACCCTGATGACCCACATGCTGTGCGAGCTGCTGGCACAGGCGCTGGGGCAGATCAACAGCGTCGCCACGCGCCTGCGCCTGGGCTTCCCTGCCTCGCCGCGCCAGCTGCGCACGCTGATCCTGACGCTGCCCTCCGCCATGCCAAAGCAGGAGCGCGAGATCTTCCGTCGCCGCATGTTTGAAGCCATCGCCATTGTCTGGAAAGCGATGGGCTGGCACCCGCAGGATGAGGATTTTGTCACCCGCAAACAGCAGGAAAAAAGCGTGGTGCCGGTACCGGAAATCCAGATGGAGTGGGATGAAGCCAGCTGCGGTCAGCTGGTCTGGCTGTATAACGAAGCCATCTCCCGCTTTGGCGGCCAGACCGAGGCCTTCTTCGCCTCCCTTGCCCGTCCGGACCGTGAGCCTGAGCCGGGTAGCCAGCCGGGACGCGCGCTGCGCGTCGCGTCCATCGACATCGGCGGCGGCACAACGGATATGGCGATCACCCATTACCAGCTGGACGACGGCTCCGGCAATAACGTCAAAATCACCCCGCAGCTGTTGTTCCGTGAAGGCTTTAAGGTGGCGGGCGACGACACGCTTCTGGACGTGATTCAGCGCTACGTATTGCCCGCCCTGCAAACGCAGCTGCAAAAATCCGGTATCGCAGACGCCTCGCTGCTGATGGCTTCACTGTTCGGTGACTCCGGGCGCATTGATACCCAGGCCGTACTGCGCCAGCAGACGGCGCTGCAGCTGTTTATGCCGCTTGGCCATGCGATTCTTGCCGGGTGGGAGTCCAGCGACGTTGACGATCCTCTGGCTGGTCTGCACGCCACCTTTGGCGATCTCCTGCCACAGAAGCCGACCCGCAACGTGATGAACTATCTGCAGCAGGCGATCGACCATGCCCTGCCTGCGGGTTCTGACGCTTTTGACCTCTTCGCCGTGCCGCTGCACGTCAATTTCCGCGAAATGCAGGATGCGATGCTGGCCGGGCAGTTTACGCTGGCCTCCCCGCTCCACGCGGTGTGTGAGGCGATCTCCCATTATAGCTGCGACATTCTGCTGATCACCGGACGCCCGGGCTGCCTGCCTGGCGTTCAGGCGCTGATTCGCCACCTGCAGCCGGTGCCGGTCAACCGCATCGTCTGGCTGGATAAATACCAGGTGCATGAGTGGTATCCGTTCAGCCAGCAGGGGCGCATTGGCAACCCGAAATCGACCGCTGCCGTGGGGGCCATGCTCTGCAGCCTGGCGCTTGACCTGCGTCTGCCGCGCTTCAACTTTAAAGCCGCGGACATTGGCGCGTATTCCACCGTGCGCTATCTGGGCGTGCTGGATAACACCGTCAATACCCTGCGCGAGGAAAACGTCTGGTATCAGGATATCGATCTTGATAAACCCGGTGCGAAGCTTGACGCGCGTCTGCACTTCCCGCTGCGCGGTAACGTCACCCTCGGCTTCCGCCAGCTGGCGAACGCGCGCTGGCCGGCCACGCCGCTCTACACGCTCAGCATTAACTCGGCCGAACTGGCGAAAGCGATTGCTGGCGACGGCGTGCTGAACGTGCGGCTCAAGCTCTGCGGCGGCAGCAAGCATGAAGGCCCGGAGGCCTTCGAGCTGAGCGATGCCTGGCTGCAGGACGGCACGCCGGTGGCGCCTGACGCCTTAACCTTCAAACTGAATACCCTGGCCGACCGCCGACACAGCGGCAGCCACTACTGGATCGACAGCGGGAGCGTATACCTGAAATGACAGCGA
This sequence comes from Enterobacter sp. PL1, assembly GCF_945957325.1. NCBI lineage: Bacteria > Pseudomonadati > Pseudomonadota > Gammaproteobacteria > Enterobacterales > Enterobacteriaceae > Enterobacter > Enterobacter sp. PL1. The sequence continues at coordinate 118,099 of NZ_CAMFKT010000001.1, read as the reverse complement.
CGACCACCACCACTCAGGCCTTAATCGGGTGGATCAACGAGACGCGCCTGAACGCCCCCGTGCTGGATAACGATGCCGACGCCCTGCTTGCCCGCATCAACGCGGCGCAGGCGCGCGAGCAGGCCATTGAACGCGCCATGACCCGCCAGAGCAGCATCGGGCTTTACGGCCATTCGCAGAGCGCGAAAGCGCACCTGCTGTTGTCGCTGTGCGGCAGCGGCAATGGACGCCTGAACGTGACGCCAGGCCAGCGCACCTTTGACTATTTTTCGCATATCAATCCGGGACATGCCCTGACCAACATGGCCGTCCGCTTCACCCGGGAAACCCCGGAAGCGCTTGACGAGGCGTTTCCGCTGCGCCTGAGTCTGGTCACCGAGGCCGAGCTGGTGCAGCTGTTTATTGCCCGCACGACGCTGCACCCGCAGATGCGCGCGGTGGATAAGGCGGTCATCGAGACCCGCCTGGAGAAATGGCGCGGCCTGCGCCAGCCGCAGAGCGTGCCCGGCATCACGGCGCAGGACGTGGGGGCGATTGCCCGCTTCTGGCAGAGCACGGTACCCGCCGCGAAACAGCAAATTGATGATGCCCTGTGGCACGAGTTCGCCCAACTGGTGCCTTCGCTCGATCTCAGCACCCGCGCCAGCGTGTGGTCGCTGCTGTGGGGCGAGCAGCAGGAACTGACCCAGCAGTGGTTAAATCTGGCCCATGTGCTGCACCAGACCAGCCATGCCAGCGAGATTGCTGCCCCCCTTAGCCTGCTGGTGGACAGCTTCGGGCTGCCTGGCGAAGGGTTCCTGACGCACGACGGCTCGGTAGCGCTGCAGAATACGCAAGAGACGCTTCTCCATCCGCTGAACAACGGTGAGATGCTGAACGCCATCAGCCTCCCCGTCGATGTGCTGGCCTTCCTGACCCGTGAACTGGTGCTTCCGGTTGAGAACGGCGCGCTGGATAATGTCGATATCATTGATATCCCTGTGTTTGAAGACCGCCATGCCGATCCGCTACGCCAGGCAAAATCCCAGTGGCTGCTTGAGCACTACCGTCAACAGCTCCAGCCGGATGTGCTGGTCATCTGCAACGCGACGGCGCAGCACGAACAGACGGCCAAAAAAGCAAAAGTGTTAATGAACTGGGTCAGGGAGACGCAGCCTGCGGAAGAATCTGCCCTGCCGGGTCTGGTATGGGCGATCACCCCGCACGACGCTCGCTTTACCACCCGGCAGAATCTCGATGAAGCCGTACAGCATCTGCTCGGGAAGCCCGGCCTGCGCTGGGGCACGCTGCAGGCTCTGGACAGCCACAGCATGCAGCGCGTCATTGAGTGGCTGTCTCAGGCCACGCTGCCCGCGCAGCGACAGAAGCGTCTCGGCACGCTCAAAAACGCGCTGCGTCTGGAGCTCTCGGCGATGATGCAAAGCTACCTGGCACCGCTGGTTGAGGAGCCAGGTATCCGACGCACTCAGGCAGAAAACATGGTGCGCACGCTGCAAAGCAGTGCCGCCCGCCACGGCGAGCTGCTTGAAGGCCTGCTGCCGCCGCTGAAGGCCTTTGAAACGCTATTGGCCGTTCAGCAGCCGCGCGAGGAGCAGGTCAACGGGCTATTTACGGATACCATTGACCTGTTTGCCGAGAACGCCCAGGAAAGCGCCGGTCTGTACCAGACCAAAGACAAAGCGCGCCTGGCGCACAAAGTCTGGATAAATCATCTGCGCCAGTGGAGCCGCAACGAGGCGACAGCCGCCCGTCTTGGGCTGGATCCTGCGGTGTTACAGCAAATTGCGGATGTGCTGGTGGTCACCAGCTACCGGCTGGATCTGCCTCAGCAGCTGCAGCGAATTGTCGAAGCGGATAAGAGTAGCGCTGCGCAACTGCATGCCGTGATGGGCAATTTCGTTGGCTGGCTGGGTTACGACAAGACCCCCGTGGCGACGCGCCCGGCAAGCCGCATCCGCAAGGGGCAGGCCATCTTCGTCACCCCGGTGGTGAGCAGCGCCGAGCCCCGCCTGACGCGTCTGGGCGAACAGCCGGTCCATGCGGCTACCGCGTACGTTTACGACTGGCTGGTCGCGCTCTATAGCCGCGCGATCGAGAACATTGATTACCATCACCCGCATGATGTTCAGCCTGACGCTCGTCAGGCACTACGTGCTTTAATAATGTAGCCGCCTTCTTGCCGGGTGGCGCTGCGCTTACCCGGCCTACATTTCGCAACGATGATAAATTGTACAATAATTACATCGTCATACACCCGGCTAATGCCTGCGCCAGCGCAGAGGGGTTTTCCCACGACATAGAGTGCCCCGCCGCAGGGATAATTTTTACCTCAACGCCTTTCTGTTGCAGATTTTCCACATCGTCATCCGGCAGAGAGAGCTCGCCAAAAATCAACGTTACCGGGCAAGGAAGTGACAGGAACTGCGCTTCCCATTCCGGTTCAACGCCCGCCACCAGGCCAGATGCACCGCGCCAGACGGCATAAGCCGCATTGCTCTGCAGGCACCCTGCCCACGCCGTTTTTTCTGCGCTGAGCATGGCGTCGTAACCCTGCTCCAGAAACTGTTGCTCGCTTTGCGCCGCGATTGACCGGCTGAACATGCCCCCACCCGCATGAAAATTGGGTTCTGACACCATCAGCCCCTTCACGCGCGTAGCCAAAAGCCCCGCCGTTTCGATAGCAATACTGCCGCCCATGCTGTGGCCGTATAACCAGAAGGAATCCAGTTTAAGATGGTCAATCAGCTCCGCCACAACGTGCGCCTGGTCGGTGGTTTTATAGCTGTAGTGCTCAGGCTTATCGCTGTAGCCGCTGCCGGGCAAGTCGATGAGAATGGCTCTGCGTGCGCCAAACAGCGGGTCACGAACGACGCGGGGATATTCATAGGAAGCGGCGCAGCCCAGCCCGTGAATGAACACCACGGGATCGCCGGAGCCGGGCAAGTCGTGCCAGCGTACGGTGCAACCGGCCTGCTGCGAGTAAAAACTGTTCATAAGCACTCCTTTTACGATGCACTGTGTATTTATACAGTTATCGCATCAGGAATGCTATGTTCATCTTTTAAAACTGGAAGCGTGCTTCAGAAAAGCGAGACCAGCAGCGCAACGGGAAAGCTCATTGGCCAGGTTGACCCCACCAGGAAAGCGCTCAGCAGGCGGATACGTTTGCGGTCTTTTGAGAGGAACCAGGTGATTAACGCGCAGATGGAAGCCATGATTGCGTAAAAAACCAACATCTTTTGATACAACGTCATTCTGTATACCAGAGCCGAAAAAATAACCGCACGCAATATGCGTCATATGTTGACACAGATCAAGTTTTTTCGTTACAGAATAACCACTTAAAAATTATGGCTAATAACAATTGAGTATCTTACGTAACACATCTGGCGGGCAAAGAGAACGCCTGACCGCGCAAGCGGCCAGGCTGAGCGGATCAGTGTTTGATCATGACATGCCGGACAACCGTATAATCCTCAAGCCCGTAGACCGACATATCTTTCCCGTAGCCCGATAATTTCATGCCGCCGTGCGGCATTTCGCTCACCAGCATAAAATGGGTGTTCACCCAGGTGCAGCCGTACTGCAGGCGCGCGCTCAGGCGATGGGCACGCCCCACGTCTTTGGTCCAGACCGATGACGCCAGGCCGTACTGCGAATCGTTTGCCCAGGCCAGCACCTGCGCCTCGTCATCAAACTCGGTGACGCTCACCACCGGGCCAAACACCTCGCGCTGAACGATGGCGTCGTCCTGTTTTGCTCCCGCCAGAAGGGTTGGCTGGAAGTAGTAGCCCGCCCCCTCTTTTTTGCTCCCGCCGGTGACAACCCGGATATGGCCGAGCGCTTTCGCCTCATCGACGGCCTGACAGACGCGTGACAAATGGGCGGCCGAGCTGAGCGGTCCCAGTTCGGTCGAGGTGTCTTCCGGCGCCCCCATTTTAAGGCTGGCGACTGCGGCACCCAGTTTTTCAACCAGTTGGGCATAGATTCCCTTCTGGGCATAAATGCGGCAGGCTGCCGTACAGTCCTGCCCGGCATTGTAGAAGCCAAACGTCCGCACGCCTTCAACCACCGCATCCAGGTCAGCATCATCAAACACGATCACCGGCGCTTTGCCGCCCAGCTCCATATGGGTGCGTTTAATCGAGGACGCCGTATGGCCGATGATATGTTCCCCGGTCGCGATCGAACCGGTCAGCGAAACCATGCGGACCTTCTCGTGCCCGGTGAGCGGGTCGCCGACCGTTTTCCCGCGACCAAACAGCACGTTCAGAACGCCCGCCGGGAAGATATCTTTTGCCAGCTCTGCCAGCTTCAGCGCGGTCAGGGGCGTGATCTCAGAGGGCTTAATCACCACGCAGTTCCCTGCCGCCAGCGCGGGGGCCAGCTTCCAGGCTGCCATCATCAGCGGGTAGTTCCACGGCGCGATAGAGGCCACCACGCCCACCGGGTCGCGGCGAATCATCGAGGTGTGACCGTCAAGGTACTCGCCCGCTGCCAGACCGTTCAGGCAGCGAGCGGCCCCGGCAAAGAAACGGAAAACGTCGACCACCGCCGGAATTTCATCCCCCAGCGCGCAGTGCAGCGGCTTGCCGCAGTTGAGGGACTCGAGCCGGGCAAATGCCTCACCGTGCGCTTCAATCGCGTCCGCCAGCTTCAGCAGGCACTCGGCGCGGGTTTTCGGCGTCGTTTGTCCCCACGCCGCAAAAGCACGGTCAGCCGCCAGCACCGCCGCGTCGACCTGGGCCGCTGACGCCTCAGCAATCTCCAGCAGCACCTCTCCGGTGGCCGGGTTATAAACCGGCTGTTTTTCACCTTCTCCGGCAACCAGCTCACCGTTTATCAGCAGATGTTTTTGCATAGCATTTTCCTGTTGAATTCACTGTTATTTCCCGCTGCCGGCAATGTTTTCGCCGTCGCGGGTTAGCCACCAGGCTCCCAGAATGGGGATAGTTGTCACCAGCATCACCAGCAGAGCCACGACGTTGGTGACCGGCACGTCACGCGGACGCCCGAGCTGGTTGAGCAACCACAGCGGTAACGTGCGCTCGTGTCCCGCCGTAAACGTTGTGACGATGATCTCGTCAAACGACAGGGCAAACGCCAGCATTCCCCCGGCCAGCAGCGCGGAACCCAGATTGGGCAGCACCACGTAGCGAAAGGTTTGCCACCCGTCAGCCCCGAGATCCATCGACGCCTCCACAAGGCTCCAGGAGGTGCGTCTGAACCGGGCAATCACGTTGTTAAACACCACCACCACGCAGAAGGTGGCGTGTCCGACCACGATGGTGAAAAACCCCGGCTCCAGGTTAATCGTTTTGAAAGCCGTCAGCAGCGCCAGGCCGGTTATGATCCCCGGTAACGCAATCGGTAACAGCAGCAGCAGAGAGATCGCATTCTTGCCAAAAAACGCGCTTCGCCACAGCGCTGCTGCAGCAAGCGTGCCAAGCACAAGGGCTATCGCGGTGGAAAGCGCGGCAATTTGAAGTGACAACGTCACGGATTCGATAATATCGCCGCGCCCCGCCGCCACGCTAAACCATTTCAGCGTCAGCCCCTGTGGCGGAAAGCTGAAGGCGGCGTCTTCGGTGTTGAAGGCATAGGTCGCGATAATCAGCAGCGGGAAGTGCAGGAAGATGACGCCTCCCCATGCTGCCACTTTCAGGAACAGCGGTGCGCGTTCAGAGTGCATCGAATGCTCCCAGACGTTTCACGAACGCCAGATAAAGAGAAATCAGCACGATAGGTACCAGCGTGAACGCGGCGGCCATCGGCATATTGCCGATAGCGCCCTGCTGGGAGTAGACCATGTTACCAATGAAGTAGCCCGGCGGCCCCACCAGCTGTGGAACGATGAAATCCCCCAGCGTCAGGGAAAAGGTGAAGATTGAACCCGCCGCAATGCCCGGGATGGCCAGCGGCAGAACGACATAGCGGAACGTCTGACGGGGACGCGCGCCGAGGTCGGCCGAGGCCTGCAGCAGCGAGGCCGGCAGGCGCTCCAGCGCCGCCTGGACGGGCAGGATCATAAACGGCAGCCAAATGTAAACGAAGACCAGAAACCGTCCCAGCCCGGAGGTGGACAAGGTGTTGCCGCCAATTGCCGGGAGCGTCAGGATTGAGGTCAGAATCGGCTCCAGTCCGAGATGGCTGAGAAACCACTGTGCCACGCCGTCCTTCGCCAGCAGCAGCGTCCAGGCGTAGGCTTTGACGATGTAGCTCGCCCACATTGGCAGCATCACGGCGATATAGAAAAAAGCCTTCCACTTGCCGCTGGTGTATCGCGCCATGTACCAGGCCATCGGGAACGCAAGGATGGCGCTGGCAATGGTCACCGCAATCGCCATCGTTAACGTGCGCAGGATGATGTCGTAGTTTGCCGGATTGAAGAGCGCCTGAATGTTCGCCAGCGTGAGATCCGGCGTGACCGCCATGGTGAAATCGTCAAAGGTGTAAAACCCCTGCCACAGCAGCGTCAGCAGCGACCCTAAATAGACGATGCCAAACCACATCAGCGGCGCAAGCAGAAGCAGGAACAGACCGAGCGACGGCTTTCGCCAGAACAGGGCCGTCATGCGGCTCAGACGGCCGCGCGGGGCGGGAGGATGCGCAACGCTCATATCCATTTCACCTCTCCTCGTGAAGGCGGATCATCGCATCGCGCGACCATGACGCCATGACCGCCTGCCCAGGCGCAATGCCGCTCAGCGGCGAGGCGTCACTGAAGTTAGCGTGGCTCACCAGCAGTTTGGCGCCATCGGCGAGCTTCAGCTCCAGACGCGTGGCAGCCCCCTGATACTGAACAGCCTGCACGACGCCCTGAACCTGAACGTCACCCTGTTCATTAAGGCGAATATGCTCCGGGCGCAGGGAAAAGGTGCCCTCCATGCCGCAAAGCGTCTGCGCAAGGCCCGCATCAAAAACGTTGGAGGTGCCGACAAAACCGGCGACAAACGGCGTGCGCGGACGCATGTAAAGATCGCGTGGGGTATCCACCTGCTCGATGCGCCCGTTATTGAACACCGCCACCCGATCCGACATGGAAAGGGCCTCGCCCTGATCGTGGGTGACAAAAATAAAGGTGATGCCGAGTTCCTGCTGAAGCTTCTTCAGCTCGAACTGCATCTGTTCCCGCAGCTTGAGATCGAGCGCCCCTAAAGGTTCATCCAGCAGCAGGACGCGCGGTTCATTCACCAGCGCGCGGGCAATGGCGACACGCTGACGCTGGCCGCCGGAAAGTTGCGACGGTTTGCGGGCGATGGCAAAGCTCAGGCCCACTTTTTCCAGGGCATCACGGGCCTGGGCATGGCGTTTTTTCTTGTCGACGCCTTTGACCATCAGCCCGTAGGCAACATTGTCGAGGATCGACATATGCGGGAACAGCGCGTAGTCCTGAAACACGGTGTTCACGTCCCGCTCCCAGGGGGGCAGTTCGCTCGCCTCTTTGCCGAAGATGGAAATCGTCCCGCCTGACAGCTGTTCAAAACCGGCGATCAGACGCAGGCAGGTGGTTTTGCCGGAGCCCGAAGGCCCCAGCATGGAGAAAAACTCTCCGTCGCGGATCGCAATGGTGACCCCATCCACCGCCCGGACGTCGCCGTACAGACGGGAAACATTGTTAAACTCGACTGCGTACGTCATGTTCTGCTCCCGGGCAATTAACGACCGCCCATGATGGCGATGTAATCCTGCGTCCAGCGGCTGTAAGGGACAAATTTGCCGCCTTCTGCGATGGGGGTTTTCCAGAACATGATTTTGTCGAACTCATTATAACCGTTTGTTTCGCAGCCTTTATCGCCCAGCAGCGTGCTGGCTTTACACCCTTCCGGCACCACGGGCAGGGAGCCAAACCATGCGGCCAGATCGCCCTGCACTTTCGGCGTCAGCGACCAGTTCATCCATTTGTAGGCGCACATCGGGTGTTTAGCCTGCGCGTGCAGCATGGTGGTGTCCGCCCAGCCTGTCACCCCCTCTTTCGGGAAGACGGTGGCAATGGGCTGGTTCTCGGCCTTCAGGGCATTCGCCTGATACGGCCAGGCGCTGGAGGCCACCACGCCCTCGTTTTTGAAATCGCTCATCTGGACGGTGGTGTCATGCCAGTAGCGGTGGATCAGCGCATGCTGGTCGCGCAGCACTTTCAGCACGGCGGCATACTGTGCTTCGGTGAGCTGGTAAGGGTCTTTGATACCCAACTGCGGCTGGGTCGCTTTGACGAACAGCGCCGCATCGGCGATATAAATCGGGCCGTCATAGGCCTGCACGCGTCCCTGATTGGTTTTACCGTCCGGCAGATCCTGTTTAGTAAAGACCACGCTCCAGCTGTCCGGCGGCGTCGGGAAGGTTTTGGTGTTGTACATCAGCAGGTTTGGCCCCCACTGGTACGGCGTGCCGTAGACTTTACCGCCGACGTTAAACCATTCCCCTTTCACAATCCGCTCGTCGAGGGTTTTCCAGTTGGGGATAAGATCGGGGTTAATCGGCTGGACGCGTTTGCCCATGATCAGCCGCAGGGAGGCATCACCTGAGGCGGTCACCAGGTCATATCCCCCTTTCGCCATCAGGCTGACCATTTCATCCGACGTGGCCGCCGTTTTGACGTTCACCGCACACCCGGTATCTTTTTCAAACTGGGTGACCCAGTCGTAGTTTTTGTCCGTCTGTCCGCGTTCGATGTATCCCGGCCAGGCGATAATATCCAGTCGACCTTCCCCGTCGCCGATGACCTTTGGTGGTTCTGCGGCTTGCGCTGTCATGATAGTCATGCCGAGCGCGCACAGGCTGCTGCGGGCAAATTTTTTGCTCATAAGAGTTACTCCTGTCGCAATGAAATTTAGCGGCAGCCGTGCCGTAAAAATATCTCCCTTATTAAACGTAGACCGCGCAAATGCGCCGCACCGTTCGGCTTCAGGAAATTTCATCAAGGTGTGACCGAGGGCGCATTCCCCGTTAACTGGATTATAGACAAGGGGTTAGGCGCGAGAGACGGTATGCAGATTTCCTATGACGGGTCACCGCGAAATAGTCGCAGCGCCGTCATCAGGATAAGAATTGATTATTTAAATAACGGAGAAAGGATTATTCCAGCATCGTGCTAATTAATTTTCCTAACTGAATGACCGCCTGCTCTTCCCGCTCTCCCCAGGCCCAGGAGGTATTAAAACGAAAGAACGGCGTCCACGCGTCAGAGGTGGAAAACATTTTTCCGGGAGCAATGCTGATGTGGTGCGTTAAGGCCTTTTCGCTCAGCAGCCCCGCGTCCAGCTGTGCCGGCAGTTCCAGCCATAAAAAGTAGCCGCTGTCGTTATGGTGAATTTTGACGCCCGCAGGCATATGGCGAAGAAGTGACTGCCAGGCCTGCTGCTTTCGCTCGGCCAGCGTACGCCGCAGGCGGCGCAGGTGGGCGTCGTAGCGTTTGGTCGCCAGGTAATCCACCAGCGCCAGCTGCATGGGAGAACTGGTTGAAAGCGTGCTCATCAGCTGCAGCTGCTGAATGCGCCGCGCGTGTTTTCCTGCCGCCACCCAGCCGATGCGAAAACCGGCCACCAGACATTTCGAAAAGGACGAGCAGTGTAGCGTCATGTCCTGACGATCCCACGCTTTCGCCGGGAGCGGCTTTTCACGTCCAAAATAGAGCTCGCTGTAGACGTCATCTTCAATCAGCGGGACGTTGTGCTGGGTTAACAGGGCGACAAGCTGGGCTTTTTTCTCCGCGCTCAGCGTGAAGCCGAGCGGGTTTTGGCTGTTAGTCATGATCCAGCAGGCTTTAACCGGGTATTCATTCAGCGCCTGCTCTAAGGCATTGAGATCGATCCCCTCGCGAACGTCCGTCGCAATCGACAACGCTTTGAGCTTCAGGCGTTCCAGCGCCTGCAGCGCACCGTAAAAACAGGGGTTTTCGACAATCACCCAGTCACCCGGCTCGGTTACCGCCTGAAGGCTAAGATTCAGCGCTTCGAGCGCGCCTGCGGTGATCACGATCTCTTCCGGGGAGATGTTCATCCCCTGCTGCGCGTAGCGGCGGGCAATGGCGTGGCGGAGATCGACGTTTCCCGGCGGCAGGTTCTCAATCACGCTCATCGCCGTCGCGGTTTTGCTGACGTTTGCCAGCGAACGGTTGAGCTGCTGAAGCGGGAAAAGCCTGGGGTCGGGAAACGCGGAAGCAAAAGGAACAACGGACGGGTCGCGGCTGGCCTGTAAGACGTCGAAGATGTAGGTATTGATATCCACCGCTTCGTCACGCATCACCTGAGCGGGTGGCGCAGGCTGTTGTGCGGTCGGGCGCGAGGCAACGTAATAGCCCGACTGCGGTCTGGCGACAATGCGCCCCTGACTTTCCAGCATCTGATACGCGTGGCCAACGGTCATAAAACTCATGCCGCTGCTTGCCACCTGCTCTCGCAGGGAAGGCAGCTTATCGCCCGGCAGCCATACGCCAAGCTCAATCTGCGAGATAATTTGTTGCGCCAGACGCTGGTATTTTTTCATCAGATTCTCCTTAAGACCGACAGTGTATATCAGCAGGAGAAAAAGAGAAGATTTAGCGAACTGTTATAGTCTGGAAGATGAATTACTTACGGTATTCGGTCACGTGGCTCTGAGCGGAACGCGCGGCGGCCAGGTGGTCGAGCGTAATCATCGACGATTTGCAAAAAATGCATTTCGCGCCAAACGGGTTTTTCTCAGACACGTCAAAGGCTGAGGTGCGGTACTGCGAGCCATGACAGCATGGGCAGCGAAAATGGATATATGAAGTCATAGGTTTCTCCTGAAACGTAAAAACGTAAATTACTAATGGGCCGATTGGGCATAATGGTTTTAAACAAAACGAATCGGAATGTAGATAAAGACCCAAGAGAGGCTGCGGAGAGGCACAACGTGATGAGAACTGCTTTATAAAACTACGTCAGATATTTATTTGGACTCAAAACCAGAAGGCCATTAACGCACGACGCTGACGACAAAGCAAGCGGTTTAATGCGGAAAAATCATAAAAAGAATGTTTTTATTCCCTGATGCTCGTCCATGTTATTAAATATTGATGTTTACAATCCCCGGCCAGACATACATAACCACATGAAATATAAATATAATATATAACATTTTTTGCCTACTCATATCATCAACCACAGAGTATTAACAACAGGCTGATGAACACTCTGCTACTTGTCTTGCTCAAGCAGGAATTTCGCTCTTACCTTACAGAAAGGAACTATCAATGAGTTGGAATAAAGACGCGGCTGTTTCTTACCTCCGCTCGCATGCGCTTGGACACTCTCATAACGAATGCGCGAAGTTTACACGTCGTGCCATAATCGCTGGCGGCATTACGCTTGAACGTACACATGATGCAAAGGATTATGGACCAAAACTTTTGCGTGCAGGATTTAAAGAGGTTCCTCCTGGTTCAACGTTGCTTAGCGGAGATGTGGCTGTAATTCAGCCCTATCCCGGGGGAAACTCAAGCGGCCATATGACAATGTTCGACGGCACTCGGTGGATCTCAGATTTTACCCAGCTCAGTATGTACCCCGGGCCGGGTTACCGCCGCGCACAACCAACCTATAAGATTTACAGGATGAGTCGATGATGAGGGGGATTATAATTACTCTGGCGTTATTATTATCAGCTTGTACGTGCGTACCTCAGCAGAGTGCTGCCGAACGGGCAGAAGAATTTTACTCCAACTATCTGACATTTTTTGCGGAAAGTGATGGTGAATACCCTCAGCTTAGAGAGTACGTTGCGGCAGATACGCTATCCCGACTTAACGAGATAGAGTCTATTCCTGAACAGGAAATCCTGGGGTCAGATTATTTCGCTTATGTTCAGGATTATGATCCCTCTTGGGTGAAGCGGCTCGAGGTTGGTGCGCCGCATCAATTCATCAATGGCGAAGTTCTTCCTGTCCGGATTGGTATTGAGAACGGCGGGTTTCTTAATCTTGAAGTCTATATGCGTCGTGAAGACGGAAAGTGGAAAATTTACCGCGTGAGTGACGTAACCGATCGCTACGAGCACCCCATATTTAATGCCGGAGCAATTACTCGGGCAAAGTCATTAGCGAAAAGCGGACTTTAAGCACATCTATAAATAATACACTGGGCAAACTGTTATAGGTAAATATGCCGGGTCTGTTTCTGCAACCCAGAGCTGGCGAGGCTTAGAATGGCATCGACATAATTACATCGCGGAGTTTTGCATGTTTGGTTTGGATGCTTTTCACCTTGCGCGGATACAGTTTGCCTTTACCGTATCCTTCCACATTATTTTCCCGGCCATCACCATTGGTCTCGCAAGCTATCTTGCCGTGCTCGAAGGGCTGTGGCTGAAAACAAAAAATCCGGTCTGGCGCTCGCTATACCATTTCTGGTCGAAGATTTTTGCCGTCAATTTTGGCATGGGCGTGGTCTCCGGGTTGGTGATGGCCTACCAGTTTGGCACCAACTGGAGCGGCTTTTCGCAGTTTGCGGGCAGTATTACCGGCCCGCTTCTGACCTATGAAGTGCTTACCGCCTTCTTCCTCGAAGCCGGGTTCCTCGGCGTGATGCTGTTCGGCTGGAATAAAGTCGGGCCGAGGCTGCACTTCTTTTCCACCTGCATGGTGGCACTGGGGACCATTATTTCCACCTTCTGGATCCTCTCCTCCAACAGCTGGATGCAAACCCCGCAGGGCTATGAGATCGTCAACGGTCAGGTGGTACCGGTGGACTGGTTCGCCGTGGTGTTTAACCCCTCCTTCCCTTACCGCCTGCTGCACATGTCGATAGCCGCGTTCCTGAGCAGCGCCCTGTTTGTTGGCGCATCCGCGGCATGGCATCTGCTGCGCGGGAATAATACCCCCGCCATCCGGGCAATGTTTTCAATGGCGCTGTGGATGACGCTGATTGTCGCGCCCCTCCAGGCCATGGTGGGCGATATGCACGGGCTGAACACCTTAAAGCACCAGCCCGCGAAAATTGCCGCCATTGAAGGGCACTGGGAAAATCCGCCGGGCGAGCCGACCCCGCTACTGCTGTTTGGCTGGCCGGATATGGAACAGGAGCGCACCCGCTTTGGGCTGGAGATCCCGGCGCTGGGAAGCCTTATTCTGACACACAGTCTGGATAAACAGGTTCCGGCGCTCAAAGAGTTTCCAAAGGAAGACCGCCCAAATTCCACCATCGTCTTCTGGTCGTTCCGCATTATGGCGGGCCTGGGCATGCTGATGCTGCTGCTTGGGGTAACGGCACTCTGGCTGCGCTATAAAAAGCGCGTTTATTCTTCCCGTCCTTTCCTGTGGTTTGCCCTGCTGATGGGGCCCTCCGGGCTGATTGCTATTCTGGCCGGGTGGATCACCACCGAAGTGGGCCGCCAGCCGTGGGTGGTCTATGGGCTCCAGCGCACGAAGGATGCGGTTTCTGCCCATGGCGATTTGCATATGAGCGTGAGCCTGCTGGCCTTCTTCGTTGTTTACACCTCGGTATTTGGCGTGGGTTACAGCTATATGGTGCGCCTCATCCGAAAAGGCCCGCAGCCGCATGAATCTTTCGCCACCGAGTCCGACGGACGTCCGGCGCGCCCGCTTTCTGCCGTCACAACTGAACATAAGGAGCAGCCGTAATGGGTATCGATCTTTCCATTATCTGGTTTGTGATCATCGTCTTTGCCACGCTGATGTATATCGTGATGGACGGTTTTGATCTGGGGATTGGCATTCTGTTCCCGGCCACGCAGAACGCCGACGATCGCGATGTGATGGTTAACAGCGTCGCGCCGGTCTGGGACGGGAATGAAACCTGGCTGGTGCTTGGCGGGGCCGCCCTGTTCGGCGCCTTTCCGCTGGCCTACGCCGTGATTATCGATGCCCTCACCATTCCGCTCACATTAATGCTGATCGGTCTTATTTTTCGTGGCGTAGCGTTTGAGTTTCGCTTTAAAGCCACGCCAGCACACCGTCCTTTCTGGGATAAGGCGTTTATAGGCGGTTCCATTCTGGCGACGTTTACCCAGGGCGTGACGGTGGGCGCCGTCATTAACGGCTTTACCGTCACCGGCCGGGCCTATACCGGCGGCCCCTTTGACTGGTTTACCGCGTTTAATCTGTTTTGCGGCGCGGGCCTGGTGGTGGCCTACGCGCTGTTAGGCTCGACCTGGCTGGTAATGAAAAGCGAAAATGCATTGCAACAGCGGATGCGTCAGGTATCGAAAACCCTGTTACTCGTACTGCTGGCGTTTATTGCGGCGATCAGCCTCTGGACACCGCTGGCGCAGCCGGCCATCGCGGCGCGGTGGTTTACGTTGCCGAACCTGTTCTATCTGCTGCCCGTCCCGGCCCTGGTGGTGATTTTTAGTTTGTATCAGTGGCGCTGCCTGAATAATCCCGACAGCCATAGCCGACCGTTTATCCTGACGCTGGGGCTGATCTTCCTCGGCTTTAGCGGGCTTGGGATCAGCATCTGGCCGAACATCATTCCACCGTCAATCACCCTGTGGCAGGCCGCCGCACCGACGCAAAGCCAGGGCTTTATGCTGGTCGGCGCGCTATTGATTATTCCCGTTATCCTGGTCTACACCTTCTGGAGTTACTACGTATTTCGCGGCAAAGTTCAGCATGGGGAGGGTTATCACTGATGCAACAACCGGTCTGGAAAAGATTACTGTGGCTGGCCATTATCTGGGGCGGCAGCGTACTGGCGCTGGCTGCGGTCAGTATGCTCTTCCGTATGCTGATGACGGCGGCAGGGTTTAAATCACATTAACGTCATCCCGGGCAACCGCTGCGTTGCCCGGCTCCTCCCCGCACTTTCAGATAAACCCCATTAACGCATGGCAGAGTATCGTTACACTGGAAAAAGATTCACAGTGTTTATAGTTTGAGAAGAAAAATGAAAAAGCTCATTGCGTTAAGTGTTATCAGTCTTGTCCTTACCGGCTGCGTTAATCCGGGTAAAGCCTCCGTTCAGCCGGAGCAACTTAAGAACCACCGCTTTGTGCTGGAAAGTGTGGACGGTAAGGCCGTGAAGACCGCGACAACGCAACCTGAGATCGGTTTTAGCGCACTGCCAGATATCAGCCTGGTGAATAACATCAGCGTTTCTGGCCAGATGTGTAACCGCTTCAACGGACAGGGGAAATTGTCCGAAGGCGAGCTGAAGGTGAAAACGCTGGCCATGACGCGCAAGCTCTGTAGTGAGCCGCAGCTTAACGAGCTGGATCAGGCCATCGGCGACATGCTGCGCAAAGGTGCGCAGGTCGACCTGACGGAAGACCAGTTAACGCTGGCGACAGCCGATAAAACGCTGATGTTTAAGCGTGCAGAATAATCAGTAGTTACCGCAGGTTCCAACGGCAAGCGACTGTTCACTACAGCGTTTGCCGTTTGGCAAGGCGCACATCCCAATAGCTGAACCATCAAGCTGGCGAGCTACCGACAGCGAACCGCCAATCATCGCGCAGTTGGCCTGACCGGAGCTGGACATCGCGGCTTTCATACCCGGCACCACGTGCGCGGCCGTTGCCTGCTGGACAGGTTCACTGCTGCATGCCGACAACAATAATGCGGCACACCCTACCAAAAATGCTGAGCGCATGCTCTCTCCCCCATGAATAATGCGAAACCTATGCATAATAGGCATCCCATCCCGTGTCGTCGAGAGCGGAAGTGCGTATTTATGCGCTCCTGAAACAATTTCTCGCAATTTTTCTGCCAAAAGTTTGATCTACACATTGATGGCAGGAATAACGAGGACACAAAAGCGAAAATCGAAAAATCCCCCGTTTGCTAGAATACACAGATAATATTCAGGGTTTGTTGCCGTAATACAGACCCCTATTTTTTTGCGCAATGTAAGGGTGTTGTCCTATGCAAACTATTGACGGTAATGGTGCAGTTGCCTCAGTCGCGTTTCGCACCAGTGAAGTTATCGCCATCTACCCGATTACGCCAAGTTCTACCATGGCTGAGCAGGCGGACGCCTGGGCGGGTAACGGGTTAAAAAACGTCTGGGGCGATGTCCCGAGAGTGGTTGAGATGCAGTCGGAAGCCGGTGCGATTGCCACGGTCCACGGCGCGCTTCAGACCGGCGCGCTTTCCACGTCGTTTACCTCTTCCCAGGGATTGTTATTAATGATCCCGACGCTGTACAAACTTGCCGGACAACTGACTCCCTTCGTTCTGCACGTCGCTGCGCGTACCGTTGCCACCCACGCGCTCTCTATCTTTGGCGATCATTCTGACGTGATGGCCGTTCGCCAGACCGGCTGCGCGATGCTGTGCGCCAGCAGCGTTCAGGAAGCCCAGGACTTTGCCCTGATTTCGCATATCGCCACGCTCAAAAGCCGGGTGCCGTTTATTCATTTCTTTGATGGTTTCCGTACGTCCCACGAAATTAACAAAATCGTCCCGCTGGCTGACGAGACAATTCTGAATCTGCTTCCGCAGGCGGACATCGACGCGCATCGCGCCCGCGCCCTGAATCCGGAGCACCCGGTGATTCGCGGCACGTCGGCGAACCCGGATACCTATTTCCAGTCACGCGAGGCCACCAACCCGTGGTACAACGCGGTTTACGACCATGTTGAACAGGCGATGAATGACTTTGCTGCCGCAACGGGTCGGGAATACAAACCCTTTGAGTATTACGGCCATCCGCAGGCGGAACGGGTCATTGTGCTGATGGGATCGGCCATTGGCACCTGCGAGGAAGTTGTTGATGAGCTGCTGACGCGCGGCGAAAAAGTTGGCGTGCTGAAAGTGCGTCTCTATCGGCCGTTCTCGGCGAAACATCTCCTCTCTGCGCTGCCGGAAAGCGCGCGTACCGTTGCGGTGCTCGATCGCACCAAAGAGCCGGGCGCGCAGGCGGAACCGCTGTATCTGGATGTGATGACCGCCCTGGCCGAGGCCTTTAATCATGGCGAACGTGAAACGCTGCCGCGCGTGATCGGGGGGCGTTACGGTTTGTCCTCCAAAGAGTTCGGACCGGACTGCGTGCTGGCGGTCTTCAACGAGCTCAGCGAAGCGAAGCCCAAGCCGCGCTTTACCGTCGGCATTTATGATGATGTGACGAATCTGTCCCTGACGTTGCCGGAAAACACCCTGCCCTCGACCGCCAAACTCGAGGCGCTGTTCTATGGTCTGGGCAGTGACGGCAGCGTCTCCGCGACCAAAAACAACATCAAAATCATCGGGAACTCCACGCCGTGGTACGCCCAGGGGTACTTCGTCTATGACTCCAAGAAAGCCGGCGGCCTGACCGTTTCCCACCTGCGGGTGAGCGAACAGCCCATCCGCTCTGCGTATCTAATTTCTCAGGCTGATTTTGTTGGCTGTCACCAGCTGCAGTTCATTGATAAGTACCAGATGGCCGAGCGCCTGAAGCCTGGCGGTATTTTCCTCCTGAATACGCCATACAGCGCGGATGAAGTCTGGTCGCGCCTGCCGCAGGAAGTGCAGGCGGTGCTGAACCAGAAAAAAGCCCGTTTCTATGTGGTTAACGCGGCGAAAATTGCCCGCGAATGTGGCCTTGCCGCGCGTATTAATACCGTTATGCAGATGGCCTTCTTCCATCTGACGAATATCCTGCCGGGCGACAGCGCGCTGGCGAAACTGCAGGGCGCGATTGCCAAAAGCTACAGCAGCAAGGGCCAGGAGCTGGTCGAGCGTAACTGGCAGGCGCTGGCCCTGGCGCGCGAGTCGCTGTTTGAGGTCCCGCTGCAGCCGGTCAATGCCGCAAGCCCGAACCGCCCTCCGGTGGTGTCTGATGCGGCACCTGATTTCGTGAAGACCGTGACGGCGGCGATGCTGGCCGGGCTGGGTGATGCCCTTCCCGTCTCTGCCCTACCGCCGGATGGCACCTGGCCGATGGGCACCACCCGCTGGGAAAAACGCAACATCGCCGAAGCGATCCCCATCTGGAAAGAAGATCTGTGTACTCAGTGCAACCACTGCGTGGCGGCCTGCCCGCACTCTGCCATTCGTGCCAAAGTAGTGTCGCCGGAAGAGATGGAGGCCGCCCCGACCAGCCTGCATTCCCTGGATGTAAAATCCCGCGATATGCGCGGACAGAAATACGTTCTGCAGGTCGCGCCGGAAGACTGCACCGGCTGTAACCTGTGCGTCGAGGTTTGTCCGGCGAAAGACAGGCAGAACCCGGAGATTAAAGCCATCAATATGATGTCGCGTCTGGAGCACGTCGAAGAAGAGAAAGTGAATTATGACTTCTTCCTGAATCTGCCGGAAATCGATCGCAGCAAACTGGAACGCATTGATATTCGCACTTCGCAGCTGATCACGCCGCTGTTTGAATACTCCGGTGCCTGCTCGGGCTGCGGTGAAACACCGTATATCAAGCTGCTTACCCAGCTGTACGGTGACAGGATGCTGATTGCCAACGCCACCGGCTGTTCGTCTATCTATGGCGGCAACCTGCCCTCTACGCCGTATACCACTGACGCCAACGGCCGCGGTCCCGCGTGGGCCAACTCGCTGTTCGAGGATAACGCCGAATTTGGTCTGGGCTTCCGCCTGACCGTTGACCAGCACCGCGCGCGCGTGATGCGCCTGCTGGAGCAGTTTGCCGGGCAGATCCCCGCCGGGCTCAATGACGCGCTTCACGCCGACGCGACGCCAGAGGTACGTCGTGAGCAGGTTGCAGAGCTGCGTCAGGCGCTTCAGGGCGTGGCGGGCGCTGAACAGCTGCTGACCGACGCGGACGCCCTGGTCGAAAAATCGATCTGGCTGATTGGCGGCGACGGCTGGGCTTATGACATCGGCTTTGGCGGGCTGGACCACGTGCTAAGCCTGACCGAAAACGTCAATATCCTGGTGCTGGATACGCAGTGTTATTCCAACACCGGTGGTCAGGCGTCGAAAGCCACGCCGCTGGGTGCCGTCACGAAATTCGGTGAGCACGGGAAACGCAAGGCACGCAAAGATCTCGGGGTGAGCATGATGATGTACGGTCACGTTTACGTCGCGCAAATCTCGCTGGGGGCACAGCTTAACCAGACGGTGAAGGCGATCCAGGAGGCGGAAGCGTATCCCGGCCCGTCGCTGATCATTGCCTACAGCCCGTGTGAAGAGCATGGCTACGACCTGGCACTCAGCCACGATCAGATGCGACAGCTAACCGCGACCGGCTTCTGGCCGCTGTACCGGTTCGATCCGCGCCGTGCGGACGAGGGTAAATTACCGCTGGCGCTGGATTCGCGTCCGCCGTCAGATGCTCTGGCCGAGACGTTAATGCAGGAACAGCGCTTCCGTCGCCTTAACGCGCAGCAGCCGGAAGTGGCCGAACAGCTATGGAAAGACGCTGCGGCGGATCTGCAAAAACGGTATGACTTCCTGGCGCAGCTGGCGGGTAAAGCCGAAAAATCGACCAGCGACTAGTCTCTCTGCCCGGCGCGTCCGGGCATTTTTTTGCCATAAAAAAACCCGGTGTATTCACACCGGGCGAATCCAGATAATCATTAAATATCTATTTAGTTCCCTAAATATTATTCATGCGAATTATGGATAAATAATCTTAAAGGCATATAACGCCATCAAGAATAGCTTAATTCACACCTGATTAATAATTTTAATTTATTATGTTTAGCCTTAAAGCATTCACCAAACCAATGACCATTACCGTTGATGTATTCAGTTTAGATTTTACTTAGTTCGTAACAATTATAATTTATTACTCTTACACGGGAGTGATTTAGCATGAGACAACTTTCGCATTCGGAAAGTTCAACAGGTAATTAAATAAAAACAACCGCAAAGGAATATCAAAATGCAAAGAAAAGTACTGGCCCTGATGATTCCGGCTCTGTTAATGGCTGGCGCAACTCATGCAGCAGAGATTTATAATAAAGACGGTAACAAATTAGATCTGTACGGAAAAGTAGATGGTCTGCACTATTTCTCCGATGATAAAGGCGCTGACGGGGATCAAACCTACATGCGTCTGGGCTTTAAAGGCGAAACCCAGATCAACGACATGATGACTGGCTACGCACAGTGGGAATACAACATTCAGGCCAATAACACCGAAGGGTCTGATAACCAGTCCTGGACGCGTCTGGCCTTCGCCGGTATCAAAGTGGGCGACTATGGTTCCTTCGATTACGGTCGTAACTATGGCGTACTGTACGACGTGGAAGGCTGGACCGATATGCTGCCTGAGTTCGGCGGCGACTCCTACACCAAAGCCGACAACTTCATGACCGGCCGCGCCAATGGCGTAGCAACCTACCGTAACACCGACTTCTATGGTCTGGTGCAGGGTCTGAACTTTGCGCTGCAGTATCAGGGCAAAAATGAAGATGCCAGCAACAATCAGGAAGGCACCAACAATGGTCGCGACACGCGTCACGAGAACGGCGACGGCTTCGGTATCTCTACCACCTATGACTTCGGCATGGGGATTACCGCAGGTGCAGCCTACACCTCTTCTGACCGTACCAACGAGCAGGTGATGAATACCACTGCGGGCGGTGACAAAGCAGATGCATGGACTGCGGGCCTGAAGTATGACGCCAATAACATTTATCTGGCAGCCATGTACTCTGAAACCCGCAATATGACGCCTTACGGTGATAATACCGACGCCGTGGCCAACAAAACCCAGAACTTCGAAGTGACCGCACAGTACCAGTTCGACTTCGGCCTGCGTCCGTCCCTTTCCTACCTGCAGTCTAAAGGCAAGGACCTTGGCAACGGCCAGGGCGACCAGGATCTGGTTAAGTACGCTGACGTCGGCGCAACCTATTACTTCAACAAAAACATGTCCACCTACGTTGATTACAAAATCAACCTGCTGGATGAAGATGACAGCTTCTACAAAAACAACGGCATCGGCACGGATGATGTCGTGGCACTGGGCCTGGTTTACCAGTTCTGATTGCCAGAGCCCGCATCAGTATGCGGGCTCACCCATCTCTTGACGTTCATCACAAAAAGCAGGTTCTGAAATCACGTGGTTGAGGGTAAGTTGAGGTAAAGCTGTTTAAACTCAGGTGATAGCCTTTCCATCACTAAGGATAACAGCGTTGTTTGGTCGTGTATCCGTTGTCGTACTAACTCTTTTAGCGCTCATCTGGATGGCGTTAATTTTTGATTTTGCTGATATTGTCGGGCATCTCAGTGCTGTGTTGAACCACCTGGATGGCGGTTAACAGTATTCCCTGAGAAATGAAAAGCCACCAGCAGTGCCGGTGGCGGGAAAACGCACAGGTTGCGTTATTTTTTTACGGGTTGAGGCTTTTTATCACCTGATTCAGGGGCCTCACGCGGATCGTCTTTTTCAACACAAAGCATAGTTTCTCCTGTTTCAGATAACCACCCTCCACTATAGCCAGGCTAATTACAGAGTGGCCAGGCGGCAATTACGCCTGACCTGTTCCTTTCTTGCGAAAAGAGAGGTAGCCAAACACCCCGCTATCTCCATCCGAGGGATGGTTAACCCCGTCCATCACCGTCACTTCAGGGAAATCGAACGGTGAGACGTTATCAAAGCAGGCCACATTCACGCCATATTCGTTTGGATTAGAACGCCGCTGATGGAACGTGTAAATTCCGCACACCGAGCAGAAAAAGTGCCGTGCCGTTCCCGTATTGAAGCGGTACTCCGTGAGCTTATCCTCACCTTTGGTCACGGTAATCCCTGACAGCGGCGCAGAGACGACGACCGCCCCCCGCATGCGACAAAAGGAACAACTGCAGCGCCGCGCGGTATTCAGGCCATCCGTTAGCGCAACGGTAAAGGCCACCGCGCCACAATGGCACTGCGCATGACGAATATCAGCCATGGCTAGATCCCCTTCCTCACCAGGTCAGCAGCCTTGACGAAAACCTCATCTTCTACACCATCGCCTTTCTGCCTGCCGAGCCTGACCAGCTCATCAACAATGCTGTCGCGATCGATTGGTTTCTGGGCAGAAACCAGCCCAATAACGGCCGCCCCAATCGCCAGCCCCACTAATCCTGTTTGTTCGTCTTTGTTCTTCATACTCATGCTCCTGATACAACAAACAAGCGTAGCATGATTTTAAAAGCGCGGGGTTAGCCCGTATTTTGGCGCTTTGATATTTGCTGCCCAAATTTTGATATCGTTTTGCAGGAGAATAGTGAAATCAGATTTCAGATGCGTCACCATGCCATTGACGCTTTCCGCATCCACCACTGAAAAATGTTCAATTCTGTTCTTTCCTATTTGAACACAATTATATTTGGCGGGCAGCACTTTACCATTCACATTAAGCGGCAGGTTATTCTCACCACAGCGGCCTTCCGTAATATATGACACCAGCAAATTAGCGGATTTTTTCCCAGGCTGGGATACGCTCACCATGACGGGAAAACCTTCTGAGGTCTGCGTCATATCGTAAAGCACCGCATTTTTCATATACCAGGTATTATATTCCCGCTCCTGAAAAGCGGACCAGGCAGGTGCAGAATAAAGCACCAGCGCTGCCAGCGTAATAGAGACTATTTTCATGGGATGTTGTCGTCCGTGTAGTTGCACGTATTATTCAGATTGTGCAAAAAACAGCAACAACTTAAGAATAGTCCTACTACTATTGGCAGTGATGGAGGATTTATTCACGACGCGCTATCCGAATGACCGTTCTTATCAACGTAGTGCTGGCATCTGAAAAACTCAGGTTAACTTGATGTCAAAACGGCCATAAAGAAGAAACAGGCGAGAAATGGTAAACCGCCGCCATCACGGCGATGCTAACGACAATGCTTAAGAAAAAGTAGGTTTTAAACGGCTGCTTTTGTGTTTTATGGCGAAAGAGCTGTTGGCCCACAATCGCGCCAGGCCAGCCGCCCGTTACGCCAAATACCAGCAGCGTGGCTTCCGGAACCCTGCGCATGCCTTTCCGCGCCGCTATTTTATCGGCGCCATACATGACCAACGTCAGCATATTGATCAGCAGAAACCACATAGCCAAAGGGCTCGAGGTAAAAAGACTGCCGATCGCAGCAAAGAGCAGGAGTAAATAACAAACGCGATTGAGGGTCATAGTACTGGCCAGAGAAGTGTTGAGCGGTTTTCGACGCCGCATTATACGCTACTTATGAATGTATCGGGCGGGAATTGCTGACAACGGGACAAAGTCACTCCACCCTCACTTTAACCTTTGGCTTCGATAACAGAATTTTTATCAACTCCTTAAAAGGAACGGGTTTGTAGAAGAAGTAGCCCTGTAAAAACGTGATGTTATTGCGCATGAGGTAATCAAGCTGTTCCTGGGTTTCAACCCCTTCCGCCACAATACGGATTGACAGTTTTTTTGCCAGTTCCAGTACCGAATCCAGGATCAGGGTGGAATCCTCATTCTCATTAACCCTGGCAACAAAGCTTTGGTCGATTTTGATGTAATCAATGTGCAGGTCCTGCAGGTAGGACAGGCCGGAATATCCCGTTCCAAAATCATCCAGGGCAATGGCAAACCCTATTTCATGTAGCGCATTCAGGGTCTTAACGAGATGTTCATCTACGTGGAGAGGTTCACGCTCGGTCACCTCCACAACGAGATTAAGATCCTGTTGAACAAAGCTGCGCTTGTAATTCAGACACTCTTCAAAAAAGGTAGAGGCAACGATATGAGACGCACTGAAGTTAATCCCGACATGAAATCCTTCCGGCAGCAGCGTAGAAATAGCATTCATCTGCGTTGCAACCTGACGCATTAAGCTTTGGGTTAGTGGAATTATTAGCCCTGTTTTCTCAGCAAGAGGAATAAATGACGAGGGAGAAATAAACCCGGATTGCGGATGCTTCCATCTTGCCAGCACCTCTACACCGCGCAAGGTGCCCTCTTTTCCGCTCACGACGGGCTGGTAATAGGGAATAATTTCATTTCTGTAGATGGCGGTACGCAGCGATTCTTCCGGTGAAATATCCTTAGACAGATATCGCTGCAGAAGATAAGCAGAAAGAGAGGAAACGAGCAGTAGAAATAACACCACTCCACCGGCCTGGTCGAATAATCGCGTCAGGCTAAAAAGAGGCGGAGCGTTAAATTGAATCGCGAAGGCATAATCAGCGGCTTTTACCGTCAGAACATCGTTGTTTGAATGGGCTGCCGTCAAGACATCGCCTGATTGGCCTAAACGACGATTGCCGACCAGCAGCGAATACGCCACGCCACGTAGTGGCATATTCAGCGCATCCCGGATATGGCTGTCGCTGATGCTCACCATGATTCGGCTGCCGGCATGATTTGTCTGGTATAAGAGAACCGGCAGGCCGTTGACCGTACTTTTCGATGGAACAAGTAGCAATGGCGCTTCAGGCAGCGCTGAGCCGTTAACCAACAACACGCGGTTTCCCGGCAAGGAGGAGCACCATACCACATCTTTTTTCAGAATAACGATCGTTCTCAGATGGGGTTGTAATGCCGCTTCAGTGCCGAGCCGATACTGTCCTTCAGCATCACACTCATTCTCAGCAAGCCGCATTGCAACCTGGGTCGCATGATGCGCTTCTGTAAGAATAACGTGCATATTCCTGACGACGTAGTGCGCCCCGGCAAGGCTGTCAGCCCGCGCCGAGTACCAGACCTGGATATTGATGATAAAAACGCCCAGCACAAAAATTGCCGTGGCTGCAGCTATGGAGATAGGTGCATGGCGCATTCAGGGTTCTCGACTCGAGTGACGTTGCCGCTTCGGTGATGCTGAAGTGATTGAATTATCTTCGCCTTAAGCATGGTTGATAAAGAAAGAAATACCATGTCCGCCGTCAGAAATTTTCCCCAAACCAGGCTCCGTCTTTGCACCTTCTCAAATGGGTAAATAAAAAGGCCGCCGAACGGCAGCCCTGGTTGTTAAGTGCTTATCAGTATTGCTTTATTGTCTTGACCGGCGTTCTTTCTGACCAGTCAGGCCGCTCGCCAGCCATGATTGCACGCTGTTGTGATGGCGTCACAGACTGCGTTATTTCAGGCATCGACTTGTATTCAGGTTGCTTAGGTGGGTTGAGAACCAGATCGGAGCTACAGCCTGACAGCAGCAAAACCGCCAGTAGAGATGTATTAAGCTTGAACACGCTAACCCCTTCCAATGGGATAAAAGTTACAGAAAATGCGTGGTGCCGATAGCATCCCGATGACTCGTTACTGATTATAACGTCACGCGCCGGGCTGCAGGCAGCAGATTCACCACACAGATACCCCCATAAGAATATATTTACACAACCAATGCATGCAACCCTTTGTATTCCAGCCAGCCTGTGTTCAAAAGTAGAAGTAAAGCCGATTACGCTTCAAATATCGAGGGAGTTTATGCTAAAACCGCTATTATGTTTCTTATGGTCAAGGGTTGAGAAGGGATTTCAATGGTTAAGGTTGAGGAATTAAAAATGAAGTACCCAGGCGCAGCGGCCTGGCAAATGGGTGACAGCCCGGAACTGGCGAACGCGCTTGCGGACCTGATTAAAAAAGGGCTCAAAACGGCCACCTGCGGATCTTTTGCCTCGTACTCGCAGGATGTCTCTGCTCCACGGATAGGAAGCTACAACATAATCCTTGATGGTCAGAATGTCCCGGTCTGTGTGATCCGGCTGGTTTCCATGCGACTGGTGCGTTTTTGCGATGTTAATGAGGAATTCGCTCGCAAAGAGGGTGAAGGTGATTTAAGCCTTGAATACTGGCGGAAAGAGCATCAGCGATTTTTCTTCCGCGAAGGCCATTTTTCTGAAGATATGGAACTGATCGCAGAAGAATTTGAATTGGTTGAGGTGCTGTAAGCTGAGATAAAGTGGCAGTGATGTGTCGCTTAATTAAGCAGGCTTACTCATGTTAAGCTCGTACACAACGCATTCCGTATCGTAATGCCGCTCTATGGCTTTATAAGACATACCTAACCTTTTCATTACACGCTGCGATGCGATATTTTCTGGATCGGCCACGGCCACCAGATAAGATGCTCCCACCCGTTCTACAGCGTAATCAACGATCGCTTTCGCTGCCTCTGTAGCATAGCCTTTGCCATTGTGTTCAGGCACGAGGCGCCAGCCAATCTCTAATGGTGCCCCCTCCACGTTCGCCAGGTGCTGGAGGCATGCCGCACCAACGATCGCACCAGTAGATTTCTCTCTGATAGCCCACCACGAGAAGTGATACTTATCCCAGCGAGCCTGCACCTTTCTGATGCCCTCCCAGGTTTCTTCGGGCGTTTTAACGATACCCTTATTGATATAGCGCATCACCTCAGCATCACTATCCATTACCCTTAAGCCTTCATAATGTGAATCATTAAAGGGTTCCAGGATTAAGCGGACCGTTTCTATATTCATCTTAAATTCCTCTTACATTAAGCCAGTGCCTTCATTGAACTCGTCCCGATAAAACACCATGACGCCGGAGGTAGCTTATTGGAATCGTTTTAATCTAGTAGAATTCAACTTTCGTATGTGCTGTCATTGAAACTGGTTTCGGTGCCGGATTACCTGCGTTCTGTACTGTGGCATTACATATTTCAGGCACAAGCATTTCGTTATAATGACAAGAGCTGGTTGCTGTATACCCCTCCGAGAAAACTGATGAGTTTATTAGTTTATAATCAAGAGGCTTTCTTTTTTTATCAACATAAGATATTTCATTTTTAGACATAACGCTTTCTGAACTATAAAATTCAGAGCGCGTCAAATTATCGTCTTCATCATAAAAATGTTCAGATATTTTTTTGCCTAAAAAATAGGTGTCTTTAATTAATCCATTCGGGTAAAGAGTGTAACGCAACTCGTCACCATTTTCATTTTCACTCAAAATGTGACATTTTTCATCAAGTTGTATTGAGAAAGGCTTGCCATCTCTATGGCCAATAAGACTTCCATTTGTATATTTTAGAATGGTTTCATGCCCAGAAGAAACATTATCAAGGTTTAAGCTATCAACACAACCATTTTTATTCAGTCTGATGGAGATTTTATAAGTGATTTTTCCATTCTCCTCAACATCAGTATCTAAGGATTTAACAGCCCCCTTAACTGGATTGAAATCAAACCTAGTCGATAAGTTATAAAGTAGAGGTATGTAGTAATTTTCTGCAAAAGCCATACTTGAAAATAAGAAAGTACAAAGGAAAAGAGTAGAAGTTTTTATCATTTTTAAATCTAAGCTCAAGTTACCCTCAAATTAAGTAAGCTCATTACAGCATGCTTACTGCTAATCTTCAACATTGATACTGGCGGAGATGATTGCGCCACAACTGCGCCGTTTGCCGTAAAGTCGCTATCGTATCCAAACGTCTGAACGCTACCCTTTATCACGTATCGGCGCCAGATTTCACGCAACAGTAAAACGTGCTGGCATTCGCCGCCGGAATCCGTACCATACGCGGCATACAATTTTTGCCCCTGCTGGCTCCGAAGGTATTACTCAATGCAACAGAATCAAGAGATTAACAAAAAAGAGCAATACAACCTGAATAAACTGCAAAAGCGACTGCGCCGTAACGTGGGCGAAGCCATTGCAGACTTCAACATGATTGAAGAAGGCGACCGCATTATGGTTTGCCTGTCAGGGGGTAAAGACAGCTACACCATGCTGGAGATCCTGCGTAATCTTCAGCAAAGCGCGCCGGTGAATTTTTCCCTGGTGGCGGTCAACCTTGACCAGAAACAGCCGGGCTTCCCGGAGCACATTCTGCCGGAATACCTCGAAAATCTGGGTGTTGAGTACAAAATCGTCGAAGAAAATACCTACGGTATTGTGAAAGAGAAAATTCCTGAAGGGAAAACCACCTGCTCTCTGTGCTCTCGTCTGCGCCGCGGTATTCTGTATCGCACCGCGACCGAGCTGGGCGCGACCAAAATTGCCCTGGGCCATCATCGCGACGATATCCTGCAAACGCTGTTTCTCAATATGTTCTACGGCGGCAAGATGAAAGGTATGCCGCCTAAGCTGATGAGTGATGACGGTAAACATATTGTGATCCGCCCGCTTGCCTACTGCCGTGAAAAAGACATTGAGCGTTTCTCTCAGGCGAAAGGGTTCCCGATCATTCCATGTAACCTCTGCGGCTCTCAGCCGAACCTGCAGCGTCAGGTGATTGGCGACATGCTGCGCGACTGGGATAAGCGCTATCCGGGACGTATCGAAACCATGTTCAGCGCCATGCAGAACGTCGTCCCTTCCCATCTCGCGGATGTGGAACTGTTCGACTTTAAAGGCATCAATCACGAGTCAGAAGTCGTGAACGGCGGAGATTTGGCGTTTGACCGGGAAGAGATCCCGATGCAGCCAGCAGGCTGGCAGCCGGAAGACGATGACAATCAGTTTGAAGCGTTGCGTCTGAACGTGCTTGAAGTGAAGTAAGCGGTTAGCGTCTCAGAAACACCGTCTGAGACGCTTCATGCTTTATTTCAGCAGACGTACGCGGCAGGTTTTACCCTTAATTTTCCCGTTTTGCAGCTGCTTCCATGCCTTATGGGCAACCGCCTGGCGAACCGCGACGTAGACATGCGCCGGATGGACAGCAATCTTACCGATATCCGCCCCGTCCAGCCCCACATCCCCGGTCAGTGCACCGAGTACATCACCAGGACGCATCTTGGCTTTTTTACCGCCATCAATGCACAGGGTCGCCATTTCGGCCTCCAGCGGCACAAGGCTGACGCCGGCTGGGGGATTCATCCAGTTCAGCTTAATCTGCAGCATCTCAGAGAGAATATTGGCGCGCTGCGCCTCTTCAGGTGCGCAGAAGCTGATCGCCAGACCGCTGTTTCCTGCGCGCGCGGTGCGGCCAATACGGTGCACGTGCACTTCCGGATCCCATGCCAGTTCAAAGTTCACGACCAGCTCAAGCGATTTGATATCCAGACCGCGCGCAGCGACGTCGGTCGCCACCAGCACGCGGGCGCTGCCGTTCGCGAAACGGACCAGCGTCTGATCGCGATCGCGCTGTTCAAGATCGCCATGCAGCGACAGCGCGCTCTGCCCGGCGGCATTCAGAGCATCACAAACCGACTGACAGTCTTTTTTGGTGTTACAGAACACCACGCAGGAGGCAGGCTGATGCTGGCTCAGTAATTTCTGCAGGAGCGGGATCTTCCCCTGCTGCGAGGTTTCAAAGAACTGTTGTTCGATGGCGGGCAGCGCATCTACGCTGTCGATTTCAATGGTAAGAGGATTTTTCTGCACGCGCCAGCTGATGGCGGCGATAGCTTCCGGCCAGGTTGCGGAGAACAGAAGCGTCTGGCGATCGGCCGGTGCGAAACGGATCACTTCGTCAATGGCCTCGCTGAAGCCCATATCCAGCATCCGATCGGCCTCATCCATCACCAGCGTTTGTAGCGCATCCAGTGAGACCGTGCCTTTTTGCAGGTGATCGAGCAGGCGTCCCGGCGTCGCGACAATAATGTGCGGCGCATGCTGAAGCGAATCACGCTGGGCACCGAACGGCTGCCCGCCGCAGAGGGTTAAAATCTTGGTGTTTGGCAGGAAACGTGCCAGGCGACGCAGTTCACCCGCAACCTGGTCTGCCAGCTCGCGGGTCGGACACAGCACCAAAGACTGGGTCTGAAAAAGCGCCGCATCGATATGCTGCAACAGGCCAAGGCCAAAGGCCGCCGTTTTCCCACTGCCCGTTTTCGCCTGCACGCGCACGTCACGGCCCTCAAGAATGGCGGGTAAGGCGGCCGCCTGAACAGGCGTCATCGTGAGGTATCCCAACTCGTTGAGGTTAGCGAGTTGGGCATCGGGCAGAACATTCAGGGTAGAAAAAGCGGTCACAATTGTCTCTCGTGGTGATCTTTGCGGTCAGATGGCGCGTATCCTCGCAGATCTCGCGGTCCGATGCGACAATTTAATCGGTTCTTCATCGGGCGGCGGGTCGGGCATCGGCTGGGGACGCGGGATGGGATCGGGCATAGGTACCGGATCGCTGGGGATAGGATCGGATTGACGCGATTGTGGCAGTAGCAGAGCGTTAAGGATGCTCATCATTCCCTCCATAATTTGCTGTCATCCCTTTTAGGGTAGACGCTCAGAATCAGGAGGCAAAAAAAAGCCGACTATGAAGTCGGCGTCGTACGAATCAATTGTGCTATGCAGTAATTCAAAAAAGGAAGTAAGACAATATGGAGCGCAACGCCCATCGCTTGACGTTGCATTCACCTGCGGGAGTAATATTGCACCTTACGGGGTAGATGTTTATTGACTTCGCTCAATTAAAAGAGCGTTTTAATCCCGGAAAAAGATGAAAAAAGCGTAAATTTACAGCCATTTACTACGATGCAACCACCATGCAACACCCCCAATCAAAACAACTAACATCACGCAAAACGCCGTAAAACCGTAGCGATAAGCGCCACCCGGAATTCCGCCCAGGTTGACGCCAAACAACCCGGTCAGAAACGTGCTCGGTAAAAACACCATCGCCATCAGGGACATCGTATAGGTTCTTCGCGCCAGCGACTCCTGCATCACCTGCGCGATTTCGTCCGCCATCACCGCCGTTCTGGCAATACAGGAATCAATTTCATCCAGCCCGCGGCCCAGCCTGTCGGCAATATCCTGCATTCTGCGTCGATGGTCGTCGTTCATCCAGGCGAGCCTTTCGCTGGCCAGCCGCGCATACACGTCGCGCTGCGGCGTCATGTAGCGGCGCATAACAATCAGCTGCTTGCGCAATAAGGCCAGAAAACCACGCGGCGGGATCTGCTGATCGAGCAGGTTATCTTCCAGGTCGATGATTTTGTCGTGCAGCTCTTCAATAAACTCACTGGCGTGATCGGTAAGCGCGTCACAGACGTCCACCAGCCAGCTGCCGCAGTCGATCGGCCCGGTGCCCTCTTTCAGATCGTTGACGATGTCATCCAGCGCCAGGACCTTACGCTGTCGGGTGGAGACAATCAGCCCATCGTCCATATAGACCCGCATCGCCACCAGCTGATCCGGACGTTCATCCGTGCTGCCGTTAATACAGCGGAGGGTAATCAGCGTCCCGTCACCCATGCGGCTTACGCGGGGCCGCAGGCTTTCACCCGCCAGCGCATCGCGCACGTTATTGGGCAAGAGCGGGGTCGACGCCAGCCAGTCAGCGCTGTCCGGATGGGTATAGTTCAGATGCAGCCAGCAGGGATGCGCACTGTCGATCACATCATTATCTTCCAGCGGTCGGGCACCGCCGCGGCCGTCCAGCACCCACGCAAAAACTGCGTCAGGAACGTTAAGTTCAGATCCTTTAATGCTTTCCACAGCACCTCCACCTTTTTAACTCTTTCGGTGTCAGTCTAGCTTTCATGAGGGGTTAAGCAACAACTATGTATTCCATCGCGCTGAAATCGCTCGGGAATTGAGCTGGGTGGGCAGATGTATGAAAAAAGCCTGGCATGCCAGGCTTCGTGTCGCTTTCAGAGAGAGTGTTCTGGCTGCTGGAGGAAGGAGGGGGAGCCGGTCGGTAATGGGGACGAAGACCCGTGATCCAATCTAAAATTCCGCGTGCGGGCCTGGAGTTCAATCACCTGATTGCGCAGTACATCCGAGGAGCCGTTGAGTTCCTCCGCCATCGCCACGTTGCTTTGCGTGACCCGCTCCAGCTCCGATAGCGCCAGCGTGATCTGGGAAATACCTTTCTCCTGCTCAGACGTCGACGCGGAGATTTCATCCATTAAGCGACTGACGTTTCCCGAGCCCGTCACGATTTCATGCATATTCTTCTCTGCCTGCGACACCACGGTCGCGCCCTGCGTGACGTTACTGCTGGTGACTTCAATCAGCGCTTTGATATTCTTCGCGGCCTCTGCGCTGCGGTGCGCCAGGTTTCTGACCTCTTCCGCAACGACAGAAAAACCTTTTCCATGGTCGCCCGCTCTTGCCGCCTCAACGGCCGCGTTGAGCGCCAGAATATTGGTCTGGAACGCAATGCCGTCAATCAGCGAAATAATCTCCGTCATCTGCTGGGCGCATTCGGTAATGGACTGCATATTGTTGGCAACCTGCCCCATCAGCTCCCCGCCCTTACGCGCCTGCAGCGTCGCCATATTCGCCTGTTCGCTCGCCAGGCGGGTGTTATCGGCGTTATTTTTAGTGCTCGCCGCCATTTGCTCCATGCTGGCTGCGGTTTGCACTAAAGACGCAGACTGCTGTTCGGTTTTGACCGAGAGCTGAGCGCTACGTGTTGAGAGCTGATCCGATAAGGTCATGGCGGTTTGCGATGACGCCCTGATCTCGCGCACCAGCGTCGCAATGTTGCCGGACAGGCTGTTGATCCCGGGAATGAGTCGCCCCGCACAGTTATTGCCAAACTCCGGGATAGAAACCCCCAGGTTGCCGGCAGTCACCTCTTCAATACTTTTCTTCACCGTATTGATCGGCGTCACAAGATACCGGGTCATATAGACCCAAAGCAAAAATAGCGCAACGAAATTGATAGCGTTAAGGGAAATAAAGAGAGAGGGCTTGCTGGAAATTAGAACAACGACACCTGCGTTTACCAAAAATAGCGATAAAAGGAACCCGATAATAAAGGTTCTGACACTAATATTTCTTAGCATGATGATACCCACATTTTATATTTTGGTCGGCATCTAGACTTATAGCATTGGCACAAACGTTTTTCCTCGGAAACTTCACGGGTTTGTTGTTTCGCCGTTAGCAGCCTGGGATTTAGCTTAAGTCAGATGAAAAAAGCGTATTAGTGAAAATGTTCTTCGCAGCATGCTGTGATACTGGTCTGCCGCCACGTTAAGCGATACCATCCGCTGCGGCGAACCGATACAATCGCCGTTATATTTAAGGAGCTTTGCTACTATTATTCGCTCTTGTTTAGCAATGCTTAATACGTTAACAATGAGAATATATTTTATATTCTTAATGCGATGTAGAGTATTAATATGACTGGTCATGCTTCACGATAAATAACTAATATTGTTTGAATGCGCATGTTCGTTGCCAGATTAAGATGTGCCCGGCAGGCGAAATCGGTAACCCTCTCAGGCGTGGGATTGCATAATGCTCAATATATCGTGGGACCCTGTGTTAATCGCTATCTCTTATCTGGTGGCATTTATCGCCTCCTTTGTGGCGCTGGACAGTGCCGGAAAGATCCCCCTTTCCAGCCGAAAGGCTGCCCTGTTCTGGCGCATTGCCGGGGGTATGACGCTGGGGATCGGCATCTGGTCGATGCACTTTATCGGCATGCTGTCGATGCAGATGCCGATGATGATGCGCTATGACCTCTGGTTAACCCTTGCGTCTCTGGGCGTCGCGATTATTGCGTCGACCACGGCCCTTGATATTGCCGTCGCGGGAAAAAAACGTTCTTCGTTTCGACCGATCGTTGCCACGGCTATCCTGAGCGCAGGCGTGGTATCTATGCACTATATCGGTATGGCTGCCCTGATGCTGGATGGCAGCATTATCTGGGATCGCCGTATTGTGGGGTTGTCGGTGGTCATTGCCGTGGTGGCGTCCGGCACGGCGCTGTGGCTGGCTTTCCGCCTGCGAGACAAAGGGGTTTTTATCGAGCGCCTTCTCGCCGCCCTGGTCATGGGTGCCGCCATTTGTGCGATGCACTATACCGGCATGAGCGCTGCGCATTACCCGGAAATGTCGCATACCCTCCCCGGCGGGATCGGCGAGCTGGGGTTATCCATCTGGGTTTCTGTCACCACGCTCTGCCTGCTTGGCGTGATGTTAATTATTTCCCTTATCGATTCTCACCGTCGCACCGGCCGGCTGACGGATAATCTTCGACAACTCAATCGGCAGCTTGAGCTCCAGGCGCGCTTTGATGCGCTCACCGGACTCGCGAATCGCCATCAGATGGATCTCCGCATGCAGGACTGCCTGCGCAGCGCGTTGCTGAGCAACAGGCAATTTGCCGTTATTTTCCTGAACGTCGATCACTTCAAACGCGTCAACGATACCTGGGGTCACAGCGTCGGCGATGAGTTATTGATCACCGTCGCACAACGCATCACTTCCCGGCTCTCGCGTGAGATGACCCTGGCAAGGCTCGGAGGAGACGCTTTTATCCTGCTGGTGCCGGAATGTGACGACGACAAACTCAACGCCCTGCTCGCGTCGCTGCTCGAGGATGTGCGACGTCCTCTTTCGATCTGTGGTCATACGCTTAACACGACAATGAGTGCAGGCGTCAGCCTCTATCCTCAGGATGGCGAAACGCTGCATGAACTGAAACTCAAAGCAGATGCAGCCCTGCATCACGTCAAAGACGACGGCCGCAACGGCTGGGCGCGTTACAGAACCGAGATGTCGACAGCAATCCCGGCAAAACCCGGTTTTCTTCAGGAGCTCTCTCAGGCGCTTGAGCGCGATCAGTTTGAACTGTGGTACCAGCCAACCTGGTATGCGCAAGAGAAGACTATCCATGGTTTTGAAGCCCTGCTGCGCTGGCGGCACCCTGAGCAAGGCGTTGTGCTGCCTGGTCTGTTTATCCCCTCGCTGGAGCAAACCGGCTTAATTATTCCGGTGGGCAACTGGGCCATTGAAGCGGCATGCCGACAGCTGCATTTCTGGACTGAACAAGGGTTCAGCCAGTGGACGTTATCGCTCAACTTATCCCCCGTCCAGTTCGAGCAGCCGGACATTTTCCACATTGTATCGTCGATGCTGGAAAAATATAACTTGTCCCCGTCCAGGCTGATCCTTGAGGTCACGGAGAGCACCGCGCTGAAAAATCTCGACCGCAGCATTGAGTTGCTCAACGCTTTTAATCATGCGGGGATCACCGTCTCGATTGATGATTTTGGTACGGGCTACTCCAACCTGCTGATGCTGAGCGTGCTGCCGGCAAAAGAGCTCAAGATCGACAAAAGCTTTGTAACGTCGATGCTGGAAAATGAAAAAACCTACAAGCTGGTTGAAACCATTATGAGTATCGCCCGCACCATGGAGATGAACGTGGTGGCAGAAGGGATTGAAACGGAAGAACAGCAGGCGGTTCTCACCCGTCTCGGCTGCGACTACCTGCAGGGTTACCTCTTCTCCCGCCCCTTACCTGCCGAACAGGTGCCGTGGCTGCTTCTGCAGATAAACTCAGAAAGGCAAATTATCCCCCTTAATAAAATTCAAACGGACGCCGCATTTATTTCACAAAAAAACCATGCCTGACGGGGTTTAGTAGAGTATGTTTCAAAGCAGAACACACGAGTCACGTCTGTCATGATTGTCAGGCGTATTAAGCCGATGAACAGGAAATGCCTATGTCGCAAAACGGTTTTGAAGCGCTGAACGTCATTAAAACACCCGTGTGGCTTATTTCACCCGTTTCGGAAGAGATCATTTTTGCGAACGTGGTCGCAACGCAGCTTATGGGAGATAAGACGCTCGATCAGCTGCGTAAAGGCATCTATTCCGCGAATGCACAAGCTCTCCTGTCGATGTATGTACCTGAACTGAAAACCGAGCAGGAGATCGTCGAAATCTGGACAATAAGAAGCCGGGATGGGCTGGATACGCCGTTAAGCTGTCGTCTCTCGCTTGCCCGTTACGCCCCCTGGGGGGATGTGATTGTCTTCGAGGGGATCGCCCAACATATCCTCTCAGGACTGAAGGCCAGCCGCTCCGCAACCTACCGGCGAAAAAAACAGGGGTTTTACGCCCGTTTTTTTCAGACCAACAGCGCGCCGATGCTGTTAATCGATCCTGCCCGCGATGGTCAGATTGTTGATGCCAACCTGGCTGCGCTCAATTTTTACGGTTACTCGCATGATGGTATGTGCAGCAAGCATACCTGGGAAATCAATACCCTGGGGCGAGACGTGATGCCCATTATGACCGCGATTGCCGCGCTGCCCGGCGGCCATAAGCCGCTCAACTTCGTTCACCGCCTTGCCGATGGTTCCACCCGCCATGTTCAGACGTATGCCGGACCCATTGAGATCTACGGTGACAAGCTGATGCTGTCATCATCCACGATATCACCGAGCAAAAAAGACTGGAGCAAGAGCTGGAACATGCCGCGTTACGTGACTCCATGACCGGGTTACTCAACCGACGCCAGTTCTACGCGATTACCGACCCCAACAATCTCAATAATCGACCTGCCCAGCAGCAGTTTAGCCTGCTGCTGGTGGACACCGATCACTTCAAAAACATCAACGACCTGTTTGGTCATTTGAAGGGCGATGAGGTGCTTATTGCCCTCTCCCGAACGCTGGAAGCCTGTAGTCGGGAGAACGACATGGTGTTCCGCTGGGGGGGCGAAGAGTTCGTCATCCTGCTGCCGCATACCTCTCTCGACTCCGCGTTGCAGATTGCCGAGTCGATCCGTGCAGCCGTTGCCCGCATTACGATTCCGGGCTTACCACGGTTTACCGTCAGCATTGGCGTGGCGCGACATAACCCGGGGGAGACGATTGATGAGCTGTTTAAGCGTGTAGACGATGCGCTGTATCGCGCTAAAAATGATGGGCGCAATAAAGTCCTTGCAGCATGAAACTGGAGTATACGGGAAAGCCCCGCTACAATGCCTGCCTCGAATAAATTAACGTCAGGTGGGTAAAATCTGCAATGGGCAAAACAGAAATAATACTCACCTTAATTATTTTGCTCCTTATTATATTTGGCTTCTGGTTTATTTTTAGCGGGGAAATCTGGTATCTCGTCGAGTTTCTCGAAAATAGTCTTTACCCGACCTTCGACGCCCCTTAACGCACGTTTAATATCGTGTTTCACCTACCGAATTTGTCAGGTATCTGCCAGCCTGACGGCCGCGTAAGATACGCGTCGTTATCCTCCAACTACGTTGATAACGAATCACTTATTCACTTGCTTATGTTGCCCGTGCTCTGACGGGCTTTTTTATTTCCGGCATTTCAGCCACGCCAGGCTATATCTTAATCATCTTTAATGACAAGGGAGAGGAATGATGAGCAAGAAGATCCTGATGCTGGTGGGCGATTACGCCGAAGATTACTTGAACAAACTCACAACCAACTGATTTAAAATAAAATTAATTAATACTCGCCTAAAGTATGTACTTAATTATGTACTCACAAACCTAAACAATCCATTTGACTAGTAATCATCTCTCGTTAAATACTGTATATCCAACCAGCACAAAGGTGATTATCATGCGTGTAGAAATCAGCATTGCCAAAGAGAAAGCCGCGAAAATGCCAAAGGGGTCAATGGAGGCCTTGAAAGACGAAATGACCCGTCGAATCAGCAAGCAATATGACGACGTTGAAGTGATCGTGAAAACAGCCAGTAATGATGGACTGAGCGTTTTGTGGGCGACTGATAAAGAAATCGCCAAAGAATTTGTAGAGACCACTCTAAAAGACGCCTGGGAGACGGCTGACGACTGGTTTGTGTGTTGAGTTATGGGTATAGTGCCTCCCGACTGTACGGCATGAACACCTGCAGTTACCCTACTCGGCAGGTCTTATATACGGCTGCCGGGTGGGTTTTTACACCAAATCCTCACCCAGCCTCATGCAGTATGCTATCCGGGAAATCTTTATAAATCGTCTTCACCCCCTCCGAGCATATAGGCCACAGACACAATGTTTTAACTGCTCAGACCAGAAATATCTGGAAGCTTTAGGCATCTTCATGGAAGATAGACGAGCGCAAAGACGCACACAGCAATGATGTTATGTAGTATTTTCCCCTTGAGTGTGCCTGCTCAAGGGGATTTTTTATCGCCGTATTGTACTGGCAAATATTTGTAAATAGTCTTCACCCCCACGCCTGTCACATCGGCCACACGCGACTGGACAGGCGGTTAGTCCGGTATGTTTCTCGCGCTACTACTGCTTACGTTAACGTCTGGTAATGATCTAGCGGCGCGACGTAAAGCGGCGTTGAAAGCAATTATAGTGACCGGCCGGCGATGGTACTTCACACGGTTAGAATGACTCTGAAATAAATAAACATCTTCTGGATAGCGTTGTCTTCTACGAGCAATCATCGCCTCCACTGGAGGGGGTGATTTAACACGTAGCTCCTTCAGGTGACCCTGTTTTCGTATCAGTATCAAGTCACCATCAATATCATCATATCGAATACTCAGCAGCCTTCCAGCGCTTAAACCCGTGTGAAAAATTAACGCCCACAAGTCAGCCCATGTATCTGAGATGGAAACAAGATTGCTGTTAATAGTTAAAAATTGCTCAAAACTTATTGTTTTCTTACCGTTCACGAACAAACCAAACTGTTTTCAAGGCTGAATGAATTGATTAAGCCAAACGTAACATATCAGGAAAAGTAGTGAAATCTTTGTCTTCAAGTCGCCGGGAGGTACTTGTAGATTGTTTTCACGTCCACGCCTGTCACATCAGCCACCTGCTGCCGGGTAGCGCCGTTCTCCAGCATTCTGCGGCACCGCTCCACCACTTCTTCAGTCATTACCCGGCGGCGGCTGCCGACTCTCCCTGGCACGTGCGCAGCACCGAGGAGATCCTCGCCGCGCTATGATTTATATTGGGCTTCCCCAGTGGTCGCACCCGAAATGGATGCGCCTTGGCATCACCAGCCTTGAAGAGTACGCCCGCCACTTTAACTGCGTGACGCGGTAAATTTAAAAATCGACAAATATCGTCCAGGAGCGCCATTTTTAATGGCTGGAGATAGCATCCAAAATTTGTTGTTTGCAATATTTGGAGAATTTTATCGATTTCTCATGCCCCACTCATGCCCCAAGACGCCTGCCATGCGAAATCTTCCATCAATTGACTGCAACTAAACAACCGAGTTGTCCTGGCGCACATCGCAGATAGTAAACGTCACGACGCCGATGACAGTAACATCGTCCAGGGCTTCGCCCTCGATCGCTTCTCCATCTTCGGTAATCAGCGACCTTCCTCTCAGCGTGGCAAGCTCCGTCCCGCCGCCGTGCTGGATCAGAACCTGACTACCCTGCTTTGGCTTCAGGGAGATATCCAGCACAACGTAACCGCCTTATGAGAAGCGAGAACCAACCGAGGAAAAATCTGCCGGGAGAATTTGTGCAGCTGTCTGTGTGGTTGCGGTTAGAGCGTCTTTTCTACATCGATAGAATTTACCAGCACATGCAATCGGGAACGATGCAGAGGTGCCGATATATTTTTGCGTTGGTGCCACCGGTAAGGCTGTGACCACTTCCGTATATGCCACCGCCACCAGATGCCATAGAATCACCTCTTAAATGCTGATGCCACGGCGGGCGTAGTAGTCCTTGAAGTACTCGTAAATTGAATTTATTTCCGTATCAGATAATACACGGTCAAAAATCAATGCTGCGCCGATATCAGATGCGTCAACGACCTCACTGGTAATATTTCGACCAATCCTGTATTTCAGTTCAGGGTTTACAATGGCTTCAAATGTATCCGCCGGGGAATAGTCCACTTTCAGGTAATGCCCGATGACTTTGTCATGCAGCTCCACCGATTTTGAGAACGACAGTGACTTCCGTCCCAGCCTTGCCAGATGTTGTCTCAGATTCAGGTTATGTCGCTCAATGCGCTGAGTGTAACGCTTGCTGATAACGTGCAGCTTTCCCTTCAGGCGTGATTCATACAGCGGCCAGCCATCCGTCATCCATACCACGACCTCAAAGGCCGACAGCACTCCAGTGTGGCCAGAGTGCGTTCACCGAAGACGTGCGCCACAACCGTCCTCCGTATCCTGTCATACGCGTAAAACAACCAGCGCTGGTGTGATTTAGCGCCGACGTAACCCCACTGTTCGTCCATTTCCGCGCAAACAATGACGTCACTGCCCGGTTGTATGCGTGAGTTTACCGACTGCGGCCTGAGTTTTTTAAGTGTCGTAAAATCGTGTTGAGGCCAACGCCCATAATGCGTGCACTGGCGCGACATCCGACGCCATTCATGGCCATATCAATAATTTTCTGGTGTATACGGGCTGAGAGGCGGTGTAAGTGAACTGTAGCTGCCATGTTTTACGGCAGTGAGAGCAGAGATAGCTCTGATGTCCGGCAGTACTTTTACCGTTACGCACCACGCCTTCAGTAGCAGAGCAGGAGGGACCACTGATGGAGATGGAAGCCACGGCAGCACCTCAAAAACACCATCATACACTAAATCAGTAAGTTGGCAGCATTACCCCCACATTTTTTTGTTGCAATGCACACATAAAAAGATAACAATTGGTTACCACTGTTACTATGTGGACATATACAACTTGTTCAATTTCGCCATTTGGTTGCGATAGCCAAGGGCGGTAGCGTAGTATTTTACATATAAGCAAAAAATTAATATATAAGCAAATCAAATGGAAAAGATATTAACGATAGTACGACATAAACCAGGTAGGTTCCGTTTTTTATTAAGAGCATTACATTCTGTTTATAACCAAACATTCAAGGAAGTAAAAGTAGCAATATATTGCATGGGTGCTGAACAGGATCTCTCTAAAGATGAGTATTCGTATATTAACACAATCCAGGAAAAATATAACCTTAGTCTAATACCGTTCAATCAAGATGTATCAGAAATAATTAAAAAAAGTGATTGTGAATATATATGTTTTTTAGATGATGACGATACCTGGGCTCCAGAGTATCTATCTCGCATTTCAAGTACGCTTACAGCGACACGTCTTAAATACCCGTCAATCAATGCCATAGCATGCCACAGTAATAAAGTGGTAGAGGTTGCGGAGAGAAATAGAATAATTATTAACACAACATCCCCATGGAATCATTACTTAGCAGTTGGCCCGCTTAGTTTTGATGTAATTCATTACAAGAATAGCCTTCCAATTTCATCATGTTTTTTTGTTAAGAACTCAATATTTAATATTATAAATAAACATAACTTTTCTTCGCCATCTTTCTTTTGGCCCTTCTTAATTGATTATTTATCACAAAATGATCTTTGGATTCTTCCAGAACCTTTAGCATTCTATCATTTTAGAGAAAGTACCGATTTCAAGTACGGCAATTTCACAGAGATTAACAGAGAAGAATGTGAGATTGATTATAGATTAATGATTAACAATATGATGAGAGATAGCAAAAACTCTACGCTATTAAACACACTCCTATCAAACCTAACTAATAGCAATATGGTATATAAACTATCCAACATTGAAAACAAATTAAATGAAAGAAAATAAAATGAATATAGAAAAATATGACACGGTAAGCTTTGATATATTTGACACATTAGTTAGCAGGAGAATATATCGCCCAGCAGATCTTTTCTCACTAATGCAAATTGAAATAGCCAATAATTCTAATATTTTATTATCTGGCCATGAAGAAATAATAGATAACTTCGCT
Organism: Enterobacter sp. PL1; assembly: GCF_945957325.1. Taxonomy (NCBI): domain Bacteria; kingdom Pseudomonadati; phylum Pseudomonadota; class Gammaproteobacteria; order Enterobacterales; family Enterobacteriaceae; genus Enterobacter; species Enterobacter sp. PL1. The sequence continues at coordinate 76,920 of NZ_CAMFKT010000001.1, read as the reverse complement.
GAAATGAGGGTCCAGGCCGAAGTTTCAGCGAGAGCTAAACGAGTCAATAAATTCGGAGGTGAACCAGAAGTTACTATTTTTGAAATATATGATGAAATTAAAGAGTTAAACGTTGGCATCTCAAAAGAAATTATCAACCAACTTATTCAACTGGAAATCAGCACTGAAAAAGCAGTATTATATAAAAATAATTCAGGATATAAACTATTTCAGGCAGCAGTAAAAAATGGCTCAAAAATAATTATAATAAGCGACATGTATTTCCCAACTAGTATTTTAAAGGAATTGTTAATTTCATGCGGCTATAATGTTGATAACATCCCCATATACTCATCAGGAGAAATGCGCGCATCAAAAAATAGCGGGGAATTATATACTCTTATAAAAGAACGTGAGAAACCTCGTCAAAATTCTTGGCTACATGTTGGAGATAATCCTCGTTCTGATATAAGTAATGCTAAAAAACATGGAATCCATACAATTCAAGCGGACTGGTCTGAATACGAGCATGGCACATCTTTTCATTGGAGAGCAAAAGATGTTGTTGGCGAATCATTATATAAAGCTTTATCACTTAAACAAACCTCATCATTTTACACAAAAGATCCATTAACTGAGATTGGTTTTAAAGTATTTGGGCCTTTACTTTTAGGCTATATATCATGGATGTCAAACCAGTTAAAAGTCCATAAAATTGATAAAGCTCTTTTCCTTGCTCGTGACGCACACTTAATTTACAAAATTTATAACAAATACTTTTCAGACGATCAGATAGAAAGCGAATATGTGTATATTTCTCGTGCCTCTTCTTATATGATAGGTATGACAGATTGGCCAATGCATAGAATATGGCATCTTTTTGGCGGTAAAAATAAAAAGAGTCTAAAGAAAATTCTTTCTATAGCTGGATTAGACGCCAAAAAATATATTTCAGATATACACAACGTTGGTTTTCCCAACGAGGAATATATACCTAAACAAGGTGATGAACATAAAGTTCACTGGCTAATAAATAAACTATTTTCTAATATCTTATTAAAAAACACTCAAAATAGAAATGAGTATTCTGGTTATTTTAAAAAAGCTTGTGGTGAACATAAAAATATTGCATTGATAGATGTTGGCTGGATGGGGAATATACAATCCGTTTTCGCTCGCTCACTTAGCGATGGCTGGGCTACTAAGAATATACACGGATTTTATTTGGCAACATTTCATGGTGCAAATGATAACCGCTCAATATACAATAAAATGTTTGGTTGGTTAGCGAACTACGGTATACCTCAAGAAAAATGTGATCTTTTCTTTGCTGGTGGCATTGAACTGATGGAGTTCGCTATGGCTGACAACACAGGCTCCACAATAGGTTATAAAAAGACTGCTGACGGCATTATCCCCGTAAGAGAAAAAAACAGTGATTCTGAGGTTAGCTATTTAAATAAAGCACAGCGACTTCAGTCAGGAATCATTGCTTTTTTCGAATATTTACATCCTTTATTAAATAAAGAAAATATTGATGAGTTAAACAGTACAACACTGTCTGAGCCATTCTTTCAATTAGTCTCTAATCCAACAACCTACCAAATTGAGGCATTGTCGTCACTCACTCATTCAGAATCGGTTGGAGGTAACGCGGAAAGGATTATGCTGGCAAAAAAACTACCTTTAAAAGAAAGGCTGTTCCCCGGTAAAATTTACGCATCAGAATTAGAGACCAGTTACTGGAAAGAGGGCTTCAAAAGATTAAACAGAAAGAAATTTTGGGCAAAATACAACTAATCTAAATCCATTATCTTTAAGAAGATTGATAATACTATAGGTTGTGTGTCGATAGCATCAATCTGCTTAAAAGCAATATCAATCCCCTGGCCGGTAACTCTTGTATACGGTTACCGGACAAAACATACAGCTCACCAGTCAACAACTGGACAGCCGCTAAGCCAAAGAGATTGAACTCACCTCACCGGGGGTATAGACTTGCCTTGATTCACAACAAATTGATTTCTTGAAAGAGATTTCTCTACCTCCCGGTTCCCGACCGTGAGGGATTTTTTTTGCCAAACGTGCTGATATTCCCCCTTAACCCTTTACTTTATATGGCTATACCATTAGTATGCGCGCCGCTTTGTTATAAGAGGCGAGACAGTAGCAAGCATCATCATTTTGCCCTTCGGTAATACGAAGGGCTTTTTTGTCCTTAACTGATTGTTGGCTCGGTAGGCCATGTGATGCTTTCAGGATCGGAGGTGTCCACGACCTGAAGCGCTTTAATGTAAGCCATCCATTCCGTCAGACTAGCCTTATCGTCGTCGCTGATTGTTCCCAGCAGTAGCTCTGTTTGCCATACTGAGATGGTGTCTTTAGCAAAACTAATTAGCTTGGACCGATAATTTTCAGCAGCCGCTACCTCATCAGATGCCTTTTGTGTTACTGCCGCTGCCGTCATCTCCCAGGAATTGGATTCAGAGTTCCAGGTATAATATTTGTCTGGCCTGGCTTCTGAAATGACCATTACTCCATTTGATAGATACACATGCTTATTCGCATTTACAGCCTCAAACAGTTCAGAGTATTTTTCACTGGTTATTTCTTGCGCATCTGACGGTAGATTGTCGCCATACGTTAATGAATCGTCAAAGAATGATTGAGTTGTTACTGAAAATTTCACTTTAATATCCAATTGCAATATAAGAACCAGACATTGAGGCAGAAGCCTCACGACAAGAAACACCAAAGGTGGCACCCGTATTAGTTTTCGCTAAATTCCAGGCTATCTCCTGAACGCCTGCGCCTGGTACATCAGAAGATCCTCCCGTAATAACCTGAAGAACTCCCGTTGGGAACGTAATCGGCCATGTAACATAAATCGACGAGTTTTCATAAACATTATCGGTACCGGCAGACGATGAGGTTTTCCCGGTGAACGTCCCCCACTGTAAAATCAAAGTGGAGGAATTACCGCTGACTGAAATAGGGATTTTGATATATCCACTACTGGACAACACGCCAGTAGCAAGGTCGGATTTTTCTGCCAATGCCGTATCGATACCAAGATTCGAGAGGGCCTGAGCAATTGCCTCTGAACCATCCGCCGCAATATCAGCAAACGGGTTTGAGCGGCTGAGAAACATTTTTGTCAGCGCCTGTAATACCTGTGTCGAATCATCTGGGTCTAGATCCATCCCGGAACTCTCAACAACATTCACCAGTTCAGTCTGAATCACGTTAAACCACGCAGCAACAAGCCGTGTTGGCGAAATACCACCAGCAACATTGCCGTCGGTAAACAATCCATCAAGCGCTGTTGACGGCTCAACATCACTAATTTTGAGCATGGAGTATCCTCACTTCATTAAGCGATAGTTTTCAGAAAAAGAGGGTTGGCTGTTACTGGGCGTAGCCGAACAGCAGATTAAGGTGTGAAGGCGCTATTTTGCTAAGTGTGCATTCGAGTTGTTTATTGCCCCAGGCACGCAAAGGATCGCCGCAATAAGCCTGACCCGCTACGGTATATTTGATTGTCGTTTCAGGGGCAGTAATTAACCACGTAAACGGCCATTCATCACCGTTCAGCGCATCTCCACACACTGACATTCCGGCCATTGCCGGGCGAAACTGCGTTATCTTGATGGTATATCCCAGCGCTTCGGCAACACCGATATAGTAGGCCCGGTTCAGGCCGCCGTTACTGATAAATTTTGCCACCACCGCGCGCTGTCGATCGCCAATACTGCTTATTTCGCCGATAGAGCAGTCATCAGGTAATCCCAGCGTACTTTCCCATTCCGGAAGCATCATTGTTGCCGTAGACGGGAAAGCCCCGGTAATCAGCCCCTGAGCACTCGAATCAGATCGGGCGAACGCTCTCCCCAGCGCTTTCAGTACGGCATACTGCACGCTACCTTTTTCGCGTGGCCATGCGCGCCCGTTTGGTAACAGGGAATGTAAACTCTGTGCATAATCATCCTGTGAATACAGGCTCATGAGAATATCACCTCCCCGAGAACAGGAAGCTCCCCGATGGCCAGCACAATATTAGCTGCCGGCTGCTCAAGCGAATACCCTGTTGTGCCGCTTACGGAGCTGATTACCCGGTTGAGATCTGACAGATAAATTTTCCCCGTTCCGTCCGGGTTACCTTCATCAAAAAACAGGTCATTGATGGCATCTTTGATAGCCTGCACAACGGTGCTGTCAGCACTCTGTATACCCGCTATATCAAAGTTAACTTCGCGCCGGATTGGTGAACACACATAGTTAAGGGAGGTAACAGGCGCAAGCGGATACATATAATCGGCAACTCTCCCCTGATCCCCGGTGGCTTTTACCGCCCCCCACTCTTCCAGTTGAGAGACACCGTCAGTACCTACAGGGAATCCATGATTGGTTTTATCATCGCCGTCGCACATGATGTAAATCACCACGGTACCCGGCCCCATCCCCCGGCGCCGTATCCATGCCCTGGTGATCCCCGACACGGATAAAGCCCAGCTTTTATAATCAGTGTCACTCCCGCCCTGCGGGGGATTCTGATATGCCAGCAGACCACGTAAACGGAAATCCTCTTCACTTTCAATGTTGGCGCCGCCGGTGGCGGGCTCAATCAGCGTAACCGAGCTGTCTATGCCGGGGGCATTAGCATCCAGTGTAAGAATGGTGCCAGCATCGGCATTTCCGGAAGCCCCGCCTCCAGTCACATCGTCTGTAATATCCGGCAAAACCGCTGTTACGGCGACCGTCGCACTGCCAGCGGTGTTAATCGTTATGGCGCTATCGGTTGTGTACTGGTAACCATCATCACGGTTTAATACGGCCCCTTTTGACAGTGTCTTACCCGGTGTCCCGGTAACGGTCGCTGCCGGAGAACGTGCCGCAGTGGCGGCTTTTCGGTATATCTGCTTAAGTGCCATCCATCCTGCAAGCCACTCATCGGTAGAGGTGAATGGCGTGCTCTGACGGGCAATATAATCCAGGTAGGCATAGTGCAGATGGGCCATGCCCGCATCCATATCAGCGAGCACCTTAAGGTTTCCAAACCGTAGCAGCGCGCCGACGCTTTCAAGCTCTGCCTGCATAAACTGGCGATTCTCTTCGCGCAGTTCGCTCAGTGTTTTCCGTTTAAATGGCATTATTCAGTTGCTCCCATAGCCAGAAGAATTTGAACTCCTGCCAGTCCCCCGCCGGCGGCAAATACCGGATGATGAGGTTCAGCCTGTTCGGGAAAACAATCTCTGACTGAGCCTCTATAGCTGCAGCAATACCATCCGACTTCATCCAGGCCAGAGCCTCTTCGGCGTAATCTTCAGCTCTCATCGCCACTTCGCGCGTCAGTTTTTCACGCCGCAGTAGCCACAGCCTTGAGCCAATATTTAGGTCGCTGTCCAGATCCCCCCACCAGCCGCGGCGGTCAGTTCCTTCATAATCATCATCAGCGCGCGCCAGTCCGTCAGTAAACAAACTGATAATAATGGCCGTGTGCATATCATTCTCAGATGTCAGTACGCCGTTACCGGTTTGCCAGTCAGCATGAATGGCATCCACATCCCAGAATGAGGAAATATCACTCATACCTGACTCTCTGTTTTTTCACTGGTAACGGTGCTGTCACCGGACTGAACTTCCTTAACGTCATGGTCATGATCATTGTGAGCATCGCGTAACGCTTTTAACGTTGTGGCATTCGTCTCGCAGTTATCGATGATGTCACCCGTCACCAGGAGTTTTGGTGCGACCAGCTTTACCTGCTCTGTTGCCGTCGCGGTAATGTTTCTGGCATTGTTGATCTCTACATCTTTGCCTTTTGCATCAATGAAAATTCCCGCCTCGGTCAGATGAATATTCATCCCCTGCTGGTTATAGACTACGGTTTCGCCTGGCTTAAGCCCGGTATACCGGAAGCTTTGATGGTTGGAAGCAATGACGACGGGACTGGAGCGGTCTCCGCCGAGGAAGGCAATGACCACATCCGATCCCGCCGGCAACCCCGATGAAAAACCAAAATCAGAGAGCCGTGGGGCGCTGGCCACTTCCAACGGAGTCTGGTACTGGATTTCCTGCACAGCCCCGCTATCTTTCTGCGTGGTAATACGGCCAATGCCCAGCATGCCGGCTATGCGCGTGGCCGATTTCTTTAAATTTTGATTCATTGGTTTAGTCCGGGTATTTGCTGATAGAAAGCGTACGGCTGGACACTGAAAGCCTCCGGCGGCATCAGATAAAGTCGTGCATGGGTGCCGTCACTGTCTCTGATATAAGTTACCTCAGCGATAAGCATTTCCGTGTCAGGCAGCTGAAGACTGGGGATGTTGACCGGGATGAGAGTGTTTGGCTCCCATAATTTCCCGGACTTATCGCGCCATGAGTCAATCGTCACCGTCAACTGGCGGGAACGGCCATATCGGCGGTTCATCTCCCAGTCAATAGCGCGCTGTGCCTGTTGGGAAGCCATCAGCGTACTTTCAACAATAATGATCCGTTTTCGGTAACGCATACTGGCGGCCTCCGGATCGCGTGCCGTCGCCAGCGTCACAGAGTCATAAGCCGTATCCGGCGAAAATCCTGCTATCGGAGAGATGCTCATCGATACGCCGACATAATCAGAAAAGCGGTCAGCCATCGAACGGCGGTAATAAGCCTGTTCAATATTTACCCCTTCAGCGATACCGCTGGCTGCGCGCGCTGTCCCCACCCGGGTCAGAAATAAGTTTCCGTCAGGCTGATCGTAATAAAGCAATGCCGACCAGCGGGAAACACGATCAAGAATTTCCTGCGGTGACTCCCCCCAGTTCAGGGAAAATTGTGGGACTTTCACCAGGTCATCAACGTCTGTACTTACCTGAATGTTGTAATGGGATGCGAGGCGGGACGCTATCTCAAGCGCATTGCTGTTATTAATGACGTTATTTGGCCATTCTGCGGAGCAATCCACGAGATCTGCGCACTTACTACGGCCTGAGGCTCTGACCTCATGGCGCGAACGGGAAATAGCAGGCGACCAGTCATCAACATAACCCGTCACGACCAGATCGCTACCGAGCTTTACCTGACAGGGCATTCCTTCCTTTACCAGTTGCTTCTGGTCGCTGCCCGGAAAATAGTCCATCAGCCCCAGGTCAAAATCGGAGGGGAAACGCTCAATGCCACGGGTCACCCGCACAGAATCCCACCCCTCAATGATTTTCCCGCCCACTGTGAGAGAGACGATCTCCTGATCGTTGTCCGTACTCATTGTCTCAACACCTTCATCGTCGTCGGCATAAATGCAGGATGCGGAACGCTGGCCTCCTGTATGAGTTCATTTGCACGCGAGGCATCCTGATAGAGTCGATTTGCCAGTACCAGAGCAGGAACCGGCGCAGCCGTATTGATTTGCATCAGCTCACTCAGCCCGGATGAAATCTGAGCCATGGCATTCAGGAAAGCGGTTCTCACTCCCATCAGTGCCGAGTAGAGATCGTCATCGCCACGGTCACCCGCCAGTAGTAACGCCGTATCCATTTGCGCGGCTACGCGTTGCGTGATGTCTTCGGCCTCATTACGGCTGGTAGGGTTATAATCGGCGGCAGCATTCGTCATTGCCCCGGTACACAGCACAATGATCAGCGTGTTAATTGTGCCAGCCAGTTGCTGGCTGCTTTCGGAGCGCTGGTATTCGGTACTGGTTGAAGCCGCCAGTTTTTCAAACGCGGCAATTTTGTCACTTACCCCGCCGGCACTGGCCAGTATTCGATTGATCACATCGGCAACGCCCTGAACCAATTCATCGACCGATACAGATTCACTCAGTACAGCGGTTGTATCCAGTACACCCTGGCGGTCCATTACGGCCCGGGCGGAAACCTGTTCAGACAACGCCTGATAGGCTTCTGAGTCATCGGCATCACGCTTGCCGTTAATACCCGACGAACTCCCGCCCACGCTCCCCTTGCTGTAACGCCCGTAACGATTATTACCGAACGTAGAATTCAACACGTTGCTGACGTTTGTTACTTCACTGATGGTGTTATCCACCATATTGGTCCAGAACGTCACGGTTCCCTTGATAGTCTGAATCCCCTGCGACACACCACGGATCTCGCTTTTAATTCTTGCGAGAGTACTGGCAACTGCCGTACTGACCAGCTTCAGATAGTTGGTGCCAACGGTATCCCCCGCGGCGGCGCTGTCGGTAACAGCGAAGACCTTTAACCCCGACTCAATTACCATCAGAGTAAATTCAAACGAACGGCCGTTTTCGGCAGAGCCGGAGAGTCGTAAGCCGTTCTCGGGTATGGAAACGGTCATCTCCCCCAGAGTGGGATGGATAAGCGTGCCACTTCCTCTGGTTTCACAGGCATCAATCAATGACTGCCGCTGGGAAATAACATCACCGCCGCCATAAACCAGGCTGTTTTGAACAAGAAAGCCGCGGATAATAAATCGCCGTGTCCCGCGCCCCATATCCTCAATCCAGGCAGTATCACGGTAGGGATATTCATGAACCGCCTGCCGCCGGCCATGACTGCCTTCCTCGTTCACCACAGCAAAAGGCACGCCCCGAAACGAGCCGGGACGTAGTTGGCTCAACCAGTCCTCGCTACCGCCTCCCCCCATCAGAGAAGTTATTGCATCCTGGATAATTGCCATCAGGCCTCCTGAATTAAAAAACCGCCAGGGTGGCGGTTTAATAGGGTTAGTAATTCATGGCGGTTGTTATTCTGCCGTTATCCTCGACGTTATAGGTTTTCTTCTCACCCTTATCGTTGACCAGGGTGATTTCCAGCTTCATTTTCTGGTCGGCCATCGCCTCTTTGAGAGACCGGGTCAGGTTTTCACTGACCGGATCTCTCCCATTACCGGAAGCTGTCAGGATTGAGGAACTGTCAAACTTGTCCGGTTGTGGTACGAGGATGTTCTCTCTCTGCTGGCTGAGCACACGGCTGTCACGAAGACCAGACCAACGCGGATCACTGATAGCCGTCTGAATTGCCGCACGTATCTCATCTTCAGAATATGGCTGCGCCCCATTCTCATGCTGAATCATGGCCGCCATGACTGACTTCAGCACCTCCGGGTTATGCAGATCCATCTGCTGCCGGGGCTGAATACCTGTCGCGGCCGATACTGAATTGATATAGGACTGCGTATCATTTTCCGAGCGTGGCGCATAAGTGTGGATCACGCTGTTAAGCGTGTTATTCCCACGATCGCCATATAACATCAGTTGCCGGGCCATTGCCGCCAGCCCGTCGTTGCTGTTGTCATAAGTGACGAAACCACGATTCACCCCGGTCGCATTAGGCGCGATCCGGAGATTGCCCGGGTTATTATTTCTGAGGCCCAGTGCCTGGTTAGATGGCTGGCTGTAATTCACCTCTCCGCGTGGAGCTGCTGCACCTGCTGGCAGGATGACAGACAAATCATTACGGAGTTGTTCAGCTCTGTCACTGGCACCATATTGCGCGTCGTAGCGTTTCCGAACGGCATCCGTCATAAAGCCGGCATCCACCGCTCCGCGCTCGCGCCGGGAAAGGGTGTTATACAGCGCCTTATCACCCTGAATGCGGCGTAGCTTCCCGGCATCCTTGCTACTGATAAACCCCAGCGCATGCGACAGCCCGGTGAAATCGCCATTCGTGAACAAGTCGGTCACACCTTCAAGACCGTCTTTCACCGAGCCATCGGAAAGCAATCCCTTAAACAGAGAGTTTTTCGAACGGTTTTTCAGCCCATCCCATGCTGCGCCCAGCTCATTCATGGAGCCGTTAACCTCGGACAATTGCCGGTTAAGTTCCGGATCAACTGTCAGGCCAAGTTCATCAGATTTAGCCAGCAATGCTTTCATCCGTACGCCTTCACGCATCAACGCCAGCATTTCCGGCGTCAACCCGAGGGCATCGGAAACCGACTTCTGCTGGTCAGGTCGCAGGCTCGGGAAAACGCGCGCTATCGATTCCAGCGTTCTCAGCGTATCAACGGATCCATCGTTGTTTTTCTGGATCTGAACGCCAATCTGTGACAATGCGCCGAGCACCTGGCTGTTGGCACCGCTGGCGGCCTCCTTCAGGCTTTTAGCCATCCCCTCGATGGAGGAATTTGCACTGTCGCCATCAGCACCCAGTATCCGCATGGCACCGGACAGTCGGGAAAAATCGTCCACTCGCATACCCGCATTTTTCGCGGCAACATCGAGGTTATAGGCTTCCCTTGAGGCCTCATGGAAACCGTAGGCAATCTGTTTTAGCCCATATCCCGCCGCTCCAACCACACCCAGCGATGCCAGCTTACCGGAGAGCTCACCGACCATCTTCAGCGGCGGCACCATATCCCCGATATACTGCACGTTATCACGGGCATTTTTGGACAGATTTTCGAAGCGGGAAATAAAGCCGTTCAATCCATCGAGAGTCTCCTGTCCTCCTAACTGGAGTCCCTCTTTGGTTTTATCCAGCTTTGGTTCCAGATCACGGATAGCCTCATTGATACGTTCAATGGCTTCCGTCGCCTGGTCGCTGGCCACCAGCTCAAAGTCGAAAGAATTACTCATCGGGTTTGGTATTCCTGAGTTTATTGATACGGGAGGCCTGCGATACCCACCACTTCAGACGGGCATAGGTCATGCCCCATGCCCTGTCTTCTGTCCAGCGGAAATAAAATGTGACGTCAGCGGCCGTTTCCTGCCAGGCGGTCAGGGCTTCCAGGTCAAAAAACCGAGCAAAAAATCCTCACATTTTCGGAAGTCTATAAAATCCATCGGCTGAAGGACACTTTCCCGCGTATCCGCGACCAGCGAGATCAGCAGGCGCATCGCCGCCAGTGAAGTGGACGATGCCTGCTTTTCGTAGAACTGCTCGGCCTGGCTGAGTGTCGGCGCCTTCAGCTCCAGTTGCTCATAGCGTGTTTTTTGCGCCTCATCGACCAGAGGCTTGATGAGGGGAATGACTTTGGTGCGTTCAAGTTCTGCCATCTTAGTTCTCCGTTACGTCCCGGCCTTCCCAGCGAACATCAAACACTGCATCTTCACTTTCCACTTCCTGAACGTTCACCGTCCATAGCGCGCGACCGATAATAGTCTTTCCGTTCGCCAGCTCGGCGATCACGTTGACGTTCGTCTGTTTGTTAAAACCCAGTACGTTGGTACCGCCGCTGTCGCGAAGACGGGCAGAAATATACGGGGCAACCGGCTTTTCTTTGTAGCCATGCACACCGTCCATGCCTGTCAGCGTGGTACGGTTAACAGTGGAGGTCTGATACTTAAATGAGCCCTCCACCATAACGGTCACCCCGTTTACGGTGACATAAGCAGTACCTGCCAGGCGATTAGTGGTATCTCCAGCCATGTTTTATGCTCCTGTTGATTCAGCCTGCAGGCGGAACTGGTTAAGCAGCGCAAAGATGCGCAGCTGGTTCATAAGCGTTCCCGGCCACAACACATCGACGCGGTTCGGATTTGTTTTGTTCTGCTCCACGATAATGTTTCTGGCGAAGGCCTCAGCGTCCTGCGCGTAGCCGTTAAAGACCAGCGTCTGGTATTCCGCGATCTGATCGGCTCTGATGATGTTTGGCGTCACAATCGCCGCCCCCGGCGCAAAACGCGTGCCATCCGCGGCCAGCTTCATGCGACCAAATTTACTGGTCACTGCAGTGCGGAGATATCGCGTGACAAACATCAGGCTAAAGAGTGTTTCCACCTGCAGGTAACTGTCGTCTTCGTCGCCATAGCTGTTTTTCTGGTAGGTGGTAATCAGGTTTTCAATCATCACCGTCCCGTCATCACCCACGGTGTAAGTGGAGATGCCGCTGTACAGCAGGTTGTTGCGCTCTGTCAGCTCAAAGCGATCCGCCAGGTCCGGTGCCAGCACGCCATAAACAGGCAGACTTTGTAGCGGGCGTCCGGGGTCATTACGCAGGCTGGGTGCAGCGGCCCCTGTCAGTGCCGCCGCCCAGATATAACGCGGTGATGGTGAGCGGTACACGCCAAGCAGTGACTCATGCTGGTTATTACGGGTTTCCCCTTTGGTGCCTAGCTCGGCGTAAGTGCCGTTGGTGGTGGTGAATGCGTGGCCATAAAGCTGTTTATCCCATGCCCAGCGACCGGTTGCATCGTTCAGAAATTCTCTGATGGCGTCCAATGATGCGGTGTCATCATAAGGGTTGATGACAAAATCAAAGGTCTTATCCTGAAGGTTGCCCAGGGCATCAACAAAATCCGGCGCGCCGGCGCCACCGCTCATGCCCGTGATGGTGAGTGTCAGGCCCGCGGGCGTCACCTCACCACCCTGAACACCGAGATAATTCATCCTGAGATCAATACCATTGCCCAGCAACCCGGCATTTTTGGCCGTCAGTGTCACGGTATCCGTTGAATCGGCTTTTACAGCAGCTGTCACCGGCAGTTCCGTTTTGCGGGTAATCGCCGCGACCAGCGCAGTGGCAATCTGAGCCGGAGTGTCAGTCGCCAGTACGGTCAGTTGTACGCGAACGCCAGCAATATAAAGAGAGATAACGCCAGTTTCTGCCGCCTGTGTGGCAACCTTGATACTGCCAGTTGCCACTGCCATCGAATCCGCATCATCAGCCAGCGGAAGGATCCAGACCTCCGCAGCAGTATCGTTTTTTTGATACGCCGTCATCATGCCATGCAGCATCGAGCCTTTTCCGGTGAGTTCACCCACTGCATTAGGAGAGGAAACTTTTACCGGGATTTTTTCCTGTGCAGAGCCTGATGCCAGCATCTGACCAATCAACAGCGTTCGTTGTGTAGCCGTCGCCGTGTTGGCCATGGAGTTATCAAACTCCACATAAAAAAGCGGCACACGTAAATTGCCGGGAACTCGCGAAAATGGAACGGTCATTTAATTACGCCCTCTTTTTTTACGGCGTTTTTAACGCCCTTTTCCGGTACCAGACTGACGTCGCCATCCTTCAGGCGGCGACGCCAGAACGTATTATCAGGTACCTCCGCGCCATCTTTGGGCAAAGGCTCCCCCCTGACAGGGCAGCGAACGCTGAGCCCGTCCTTCGGTTTTACAAACATGATTACTCCTGAAGGTCTATTTTTACGCCCGGCTGCGGCGTACCGTCCGGCATGTCGATGGTGATGTCGATCCCCGCCAGCGGCACCGTATCGACCGGATAAAAGTCTTCCGGTCCCTGATAATGCTCAATATCAATTTCGATAAGCAGCTGGCCCATATGCGCCTCACCATCCGCATCAACATCAATCGTCGAGCGGACCTCCGCATATTTTTGGATGTTCCGGGTTAACTCGTAGCTGTTAATCACCGCCCTTTCTACCTGTTCCCGGAGCTCTTCCAGCGCAACCTCCGCGCGCATGGCGCCATCATCAGTGGTTTCACTGTCGTACTCCTGAACCCGGCCAGTAATGCGAACGGTGGTCAAAGAGGTAAAGGCCGGGACATTTCGCCCCTGCGCCTTTTTGTGATCAAATGGCGTCTGAACAAGCAGCGCGGGGTACAGGTCCGGCGAGGTTGCCCAGTCACGTGGGGAATAAACACGATAGGCGGCAGCCGTTTTATCTTTCAGCGCGGCCACGACCATGTGTCGTATTGCGGAAGCATTCATCGGGTTTTCGCCACATTGAGAACAAGACGCGAGCCGCCATGGCTGTCGGGTTCGACGTTGGACACAACAAATAACTGATTGATGACCTGACCTCCGACCGTTTTGATATACACACGGTCAGATACGGCAGGTTGCGGTTTACCCAGCTGACGAAATTCAGCATCACGTACCCCCAGCATCGGGCTGGAGGTGTTAATTTCTGAATCACCATCAAGGTTTTCTGCAACCTGCGCATAGCCACGGTCAAAAATACCGTTAATCGTAAAAGGAGTACCGTTGCGGGGACGGTACTCATGTTCATCGCCAAACACGCCATGGAGCGGACTCAGAAGATGTAAATCCCAGTCCACGCCCATCGGCTCACTCCGTTGTAATTTTCACACCACGCGCAGCAGATAACGCGCGCTGTCGCAGAGCATGGACATCGGCAATTACACCTGCTGCCAGCAGACGCTCGGCATCCTTACCGGAGACCGGAATAAGGGAGTTTTCCCGGTAGACCTCACCGTCATGGCGAATGCAATTCCCTTTCAGCACCACAAACTCAGGCTCCGCGTCTTCTTCCTGGTCATCTTCTTCAGCGGTATCCTCATCATCTGATGGTTCGCCGTGTTTATCGTCATGCTGTTGGGTCTCGTGAACGCTGCCACCTGCATTCAGCTCATCAATATTCAGACCATCATCTGCAGTTCCTTCCGCATTCAGATCATCGCCCAGTACAGTTTTGGTTGTTTTAGCCATATCAGACCACCGTCGCGCAGAGGGATGCATTTACCCGGCTCGGAATAACCAGCGGAGAGGATTGCATCAGAATAAGACGCTGGGCCGGATCTTCTTTCACCCAGGATTTTGGCGCATAGGCCAGAGGACCGTAGTTAAATGCCGGGTCAAGGATAACGCCAAAGGCGCGGGTACCCATCAGATCGGCGCCAGACATAATCACAGCGCCGTCGGGGATCATCGGCTTCTCGACATTATCAAGTGGGTCAATAAACCAGTCGTTATATAACCAGAGGTCAAAGTTACCCCAGCGCCCTTTATAAATAGCGCCCTTCATCGCCTGTGGGCCAGCATTAATCTGGTTACCAAACGGGCTCAGCGCCGGGAACGTGATGGCGTTATCTTTGATGGTGGTATCCAGTCGGAACGCCCGCCATGATTTGCTTGTGAACACCAGATCCGTTGCGACGGAACCGGATTCTTTCAGGAAAAGTGTCTGCCAGATTTCAATATCATCAGAGGGCTGGGTATTGGTGGCACCAGCGGCAACCGTCAGCGGCCACTTATCGGAACCACTCAGGGTAATAGTCAGATCCGGAGAGCGCCCGAAATCCACCACTTTGGTTTCATAGCCTTCCCCGGCAACCGTGACGGTACCGGACACCAGCGCACTCGCCGCCATCCACTCCAGGCGACGGTTGATCATGTCAATCTGATCAGTCATCTCAAACTGCAGGTTCAACATTTCGCGTTCTGCGGCTGTATATTCACCGCCAATACGCTCACCGATCTGACGGCGGATAGGTTTACGCAGGTCCGGCGCCCGCTTGTCTTTGATGTAAGCCGGTTTGAAAGTATTGGTCTGGTATTTACGGGACTCGACCAGCTTGCCCTCCACCAGTGGGGAGACAAATGGCGCCATACGACGCAGGCCGACATCCACGTCAATCGCCACTTCTTCAGTCTCATAAGTCACGACGTTCGGGAAGAAGCGATCAAGCAGCCAGTTCTGACTGGTTTTCAGGTTAGGAACGACCTGCACCAGCACACTGGTATCATAAATATTTTCCATATTCAGTCTCTTGCTAATGCCAGCCGCACGCTGGCATAAATTTTAAATGGGTCGGCGCCTGCCGTTTAAAGCATCCGCCAGGAGAGATGAGGGATAAATCAGGAGGTGGTTAAAGGCGCCTGGGCGCTGTCTTTCAGGAAGATGGCCAGCGGACGTAGTGCTGTTTTCAGTTCCGGCGCAGTCCAGGAAGTGTCAAAAATAATATGATTCTGGTTGAACTCCCCCATCAGATACAAGCCACCGGACTGATCGCCATGGGTGGAAGCGTCAACATCATCAACCAGAATCGCTGCCGGCGTCTCGCTACCATCCGTTGCGGTTTTCACACTGACTGTGTATTTACCACTGGCAGTGATCATGCCAAGCACAGTGCCACGCTTATACACGCCGCCGGTGATAGTGCCGGTATCGGTGACCAGTTGCAGCGTACCGGCAACCAACTGATCCGGCATAAACACTGAACTCTTCATGCCTGGTGCAAAGGCATTCTGACCAAATTGATCCATTATTTCTCTCCTTTAATGGAGTTGTAGAGGCCGGTCATCTGGTTTACCAGTGCCGATTTACCGCTCTCTTTCTTGCCACTGTCCGGATTCAGACGGGCCTGATGGCTGTCCTGCATCCGTTGGTCAAGTGAACGCTTGCGGGTTGTGGCTGGCTGTGAAGCTGGCGCGGTTGAAGCCAGAACATTGATAGCGGCAGCAGAGCTCATGCCGGTATTGAATGCCAGCGACGCAGCCAGTGAAGGATTCGCCGCAGCGTGCTTACTGCCGAAGATACGGGCACAACGTTTACGCTCGGCGGCGCGGGCATTTTTCACCGCCTTACTTTCTTTGCGGTTATCGTCGCCGTCATCTTCGGAATCGTCATCGTCTTCCGCCGCATCCGGGTCGTCACCGTCATCTTCAGCGTCATCATCACGCTCGTCGTCTTCCGCGTCATCTTCGCGTTCATCGTCCTCGGCATCATCTTCGCGCTCATCCTCTTCCGCGCGACGGCCTTTCGCTTTTTTGGCTTTTTTGTCTTCTTCCTCTTCGGAAGCAGTCGCGCCACGGCCAATGAGATGAGCAAAACTAAATGTCTTTTTCTTCGCCATTTCAGGCTCCTGTTTTTTCAAGTAAGTTTCTGAACGCAGCATCAGGAGGACATACCTCATCAGCCAGTCCAAGTTCCACACCA
The DNA here is from genome assembly GCF_945957325.1 of Enterobacter sp. PL1. Lineage (NCBI taxonomy): Bacteria > Pseudomonadati > Pseudomonadota > Gammaproteobacteria > Enterobacterales > Enterobacteriaceae > Enterobacter > Enterobacter sp. PL1. The sequence continues at coordinate 60,386 of NZ_CAMFKT010000001.1, read as the reverse complement.
TCAGCAGCCATAAAACAGGCAGCCTGAGTACTTTTGATAACCTTTGCGCTAATCCCCCGATTTCTGGCGACGGTATTCACAAACAATTCGCCCATGGTGTTGATATCCTGCTGAATAGCCGCCAGCGCTTCATCTGACAGTTCTCTCAACGGTGACCCCTCAGCCTTACGAGAACCGTAGGTGATGATGGTGACCTTGAGACCGTCATCTTTAATCCGCTGGGTCCAGTCAAGGTGCATGGTGATCACGCCGACTGAACCCACGCCGCCGGTGCGGGGAACAGAAATCCGGTCCGCTGCGCTGGCAATGGCATAGGCAGCGGAATAAGCGGATTCCGTCAGAATTGCATGAATGGGCTTTTTCCCGCGGGCGCCGTAAATGACATCGACCAGATCGAAACATCCCGCGACCTCGCCGCCAGGCGAATCAATATCAAGGCAAATCCCGGAAATATCGGGATCTTCCATGGCGGTCAGAAAGGCCTGACGAATGCCGTCATAGCCGGTCATGCCACTGTACGGACGCAGGCTACCCAGCTTTTGCACCAGCGTCCCGCTAATCGGGATAACCGCAACGCCCAACACATTGTCATAACCCGGATCGCTACGGGTTTCCCGCCCCCGGTTATCGTCATATCCATACCAGTCATCATCCATGGCAAGAGAGGATTCGATTTTACTGATGCCAAACCGGTCCATAACGGATGCCATGATGACTTCAGCTTTACTTGGGTGCAGCGCCAGCGGTGTATTAAAAAGGCGCTGGGCCAGATGAGGTAGATTCACTTTTCCTCCGGATCGGTAATTGTCTGGCTGGCGAACTGGTCCGCCTGCGCCCAACTCGGTAATGGCAGCCCGCGCTTCAGGCAGGACTCAATTTCCCGCTGGCGCTGGTCAAGAATTTCCTCCCAGTCTTCACCCACGTTTTCACCCACTTCAATTTCGAGAGTGGAAAGACCGGCATCGAGGCCAAGGATGGCGCCTTTTTTCTCCGCCACCGGATCCACCCATCCACGCCCCGGCCCCATCCAGCGCGCACGTGAATACGCCGCCCGGGCATCAACAAAATCGGGAGCATTAGTCGGAAGGGGTAAATCCTCGTTATCGTGAACTTCTTCAACGAAGGCGGTCAGAATGGGTTGTGCAAATCCAGTAGCAAAATCATCGCGCCTGCGAGTGAGTGTTTTCCATGCCTCCAGCAAGGAAGATCGCGCAGAGCTGTAATTCACATCAGACCAGTCCTGAGTAACCTGTTGAGGAGATAACCCCGTACCGGATGAGAAATTACGCAGCACTGCGGATTCAAACACTTCAAAGTTGCTGTACGGCCGGGCCGCATTGACCGTATTGATTTTTTCACCGGGGTACATAATTGGCATACGTGCGCCGTTCTGCAGCGTTAACCGACGGTCTTTGTGGAACTCGATACGTCCGTCCTGATATGCACCAAGACTGGTATCATCGAAATTCTCTCCCAGTGCCGCCTGGACCATTTCAGGGTCATAAGGCGATTCGATGTAGGCCGCAAAAATAGCGTTCAGGATCGCGGCTTCCAGCTCACTCTCGTCATATTTCACCAACATTTTCAGGCGCTGGATGACAGGGGTGAGAATTCCGTTACCCCGGTGCTGTGCACCACGTTCATGATCAAAGTCGTGAACGACATGAGGGCGCCCCCATGCGGTTTCGCGCGGGATTCGTCGCCATGTCATTGTTTTGGCGCCACTCCACCAGTCACCGATATGGGCTTCCCGGAAGTGGTAAGCGACGGGAGCTCCATCAGCATCTATTTCAACCCCGCCGCGGATATTCGGCATATCAAAATTCTGCTGCGGGTTGCTGAGTCTGTCAGGATCCACAATCTGTACTGTCGTAGCATAACGCCCTTTTCCACGACCCAGCCGATCAAGTCGATACTCCAGAACGGAGACGGCATCACCATCAATCAGCTTGTGTCGGAAACCCAGACGTAGCATTTGCGGCACCGTCAATTTGCGCTCAACATCGCAGTATCTGCCCGGATCATACGCCCATGTGCGCCAGTGTGAGGCAAGCGCTTTACCGTACTCTTCCGCCCAAACCGCGTCGAAGCTCTTATTGCCCGTCATCATCCGCAAAACCCGGTAGTCTGGTTTCATTATGGGCCTGAAGTTCGCTCCAACTGCATTATCCAGCAAACGCGTAACTGCGCCGTTCGCCCACCCATCATTTCGCACCAAATCCCGAGCACGGGAAACGATACGGTCACGGTAGATATTGATTTCATTATCCGGCGACCATAACGCGGGCTGCCAGTTTGCCAGTTGATCACTGAAGGAGTCCGCGGCGTCATATGGCACCCGGCTACCACCTGTCAACATTCTGGGTTTTGGTGCCTGATAAGGTCTTCCGTCCGGACCAAGGATTTGCACTTTATTCATCAGAATCTGAACCTCACTGGCTTCCGTGGCCGGGCGACAATTCCCAGTTGCGCCTGCAGCAACTGAATCAGCGCCAGCAGGTCGGCGAGAGAGCTTTGCTGATAGGAGACTGAGCGCGTCCCATCACCCTGCGTATAGGAGAATGAGACGCCCCGGCTGCCGGTAGTCAGATCGATATAAGCCTGCTGCGCTTTCTGCAGAGCGTCTCTGAGTTGCTCATCAGTCATCCCACCAGCAAGTAAGCTCGTGTTTCGGTTAAACATGGTTTTCCTTATTGCGGCAGAAGTTTCGAAATTTTCTTACGCTTAACGGGAGCGCTGATTTCCTCCACGATGGCGCCCGGTAACTCGTAATTGATTTTTTCTTCTGGCTCGACTGGCGCCGGCAGGAACTTATCGGGATCGGCCTGAAGGTTAGCGGCCCGAACATTGAGTTTTAACCCCATATGTTTGAGCCCGCACAGCGCGGCATAGCTGTATACGAGACAGTCGAGCGCTTCGTTCGCCCGGCCGGGAATGGGCTCCCAGACACTGAATCGCTGTCCGGCCACCACTTTGTAAACCAGTCGCTCTGCCAGTAGCTGGTTGAAATATCCGAGGTCACGATCATCCGGGAAATGCATATAGCCCGCACCTGCAGTACCTAAAGCAGGCGGTTCAAGATGCAGACGACCACGGACAACATCTTTAGCAGAGTTCACGCCAAGTATAATTGGCCTGAAGCTGGCTTTACTTTTCGATGTCGGTCGCTTGGTTGGCCAGACGGGGTTACGTTTGCCACCCTGCGCAGATTCGCCCTTGATAGCCCAGATGCGGCGCCCAAGGCGATCTTTGCAGAACTCATAAACCTTTTGCGTGTGGTGACCGCCGGAGTCCATACATGCAGCCAGAATATTCAGCCCTCGCCCGTCACCTCGTCGCCATATCTGTTTCAGATACGCATCGAGGCGCTTCCACGGTTCCTCAGTTTCCAGATCGCCATAAATGACGTCATGCGCAACTGACCACGATTCCTCGTCCCGGCCCCAGCCAGTGATCGTTATTTCGAATCGGTCATCCTGGGTATCGACGCCGGCAGTTAACAATGCCACGCCATCAGGAACGACGGCCGGGAAGACTTCGCGGCGCGCCAGCAGAACATCAACCGGGAGCTGTTTGCCGTGGTTCGGCCGGTGCGGTAATCCCATCTGGGTGTTCCACCAGGCCTGTTCCTTATCCGGATCCCCTTTCGCATCGAGGTATTTCTTCGCAATATCCGACGGCTTATCTTTCTGCCAGGGACTGAAGAGTTTTGACGCCTGGTACCCGGCATGGTGATTATCCAGCGCCTCGGCCCCGCAGTCCGGGCAAATCGCCCGGTATACGGCATGCCGTTCCGACTCCGACCAGCGCCAGATAGTATCAACACTCCCCTCATCGCCTTCATGCCATTTCTGGTCGTATTCCATTAATGGTGAGTGACGGGAACCACAGCATTCAAATGGTTTGGTCTGGTGCCAGCGAATTGTCTGTAATGCCCGCAGGCGCTCACCTTCCGACCAGCCAGCACCGCAACATTCACAATGGATCATGGCCGCTTTGGTCAGGTGCTTATCGCCTTCTTTCGGCCATTGAACATGTTTGAAGAAATCAAGGAACTGTCGGTGCCCGCAATGGGGGCAAACCACAGAGGCCCGCCGCTGATCTGAGTCTTCGTAACTGTCAGCAATCCGGCTTTCATCTTCAACCGTCGGCGAACAGGCCCGCACAGACAGCCAGTTAAGGCCAAATGTGGCGGTTCGCTCTTCCGCCAGTGCAATGGGATCGCCCTCACGGGTTATCGGGTATTTATCCACCTCATCCGCCAGCAGAACACGGATCGGACGTCGCGCAAGGTTATCGGGACTACCAGCGCCGGCCAGCGCCAGAAATCCGCCCGTGAAGGCTTTATACAGAATGGTTTCTTTCGAACTCTTCTGCTTTGAGTCACCTATGATGTTACGCAGAACTGGCGTCACCCTAACCAGCGGGCTGATACGTTCTTTGGAAAACTGCTCGGCGGCCTCTTCCTTCGGCTGCAGTAGCAAAATCGGGCATGGATCGAGGTGCGCGAAATAACCAAACAGGTTTTCCAGCAGCGCGGTTTTCATTAACTGGGTACAGCACATCACGGTAATAATGTGAACGCCAGATTCCGTCGCGGCCAGCATAGGACCGCGGGCAATTTCAACGGTTGATGTTTCCCAGTTCCCGGAGGTGCTGCCAGCTTCTTTCGCCAGCTTCCGGTAATCATCGGCCCATTGCGGGACGCTGATGCGTGGTGGCGGTGTCCACCCTTTCCGGACACTCAGTTGAAGACGCTCAATCTTCTGCTGGGTTAAACTCTGGTTCTCCGAGGACTGAGATATGTTTGTGGACATGTTCAATCAGCACCTCTGTCATCCTGTCCGCCGGCACGCCCAGATCAGCAGCCATTAATGGTGCCACTCTTGACGGCCAGTTAAGCCAGGCGTCACGCTGTTGGCGAAAGGCGTTGAAAAGAACCTCCTCGGCGGCAGCCATCTCAATGAGTTGGCCATCTTTTTGCTGAAACTCTAATTTTGTCAGTAACGCCAGGTAGTTTTCCTTTACCCGGCGCGCTTCATCCAGCGATAACTCAGCGCCGTTTTCAAGGAGGAAATCCCGCGCAAGCCCCTCCAGTGACGGGTCACTTTCTTCCGGCGGCTCGCGCGCAGGCAACACCTGGCCAGCTCTCTTTTTTTCTGGCACAGACGTTTTCTGTTTATCGGGCCGGTTAACGCTTTTCCTGTACTTTTCAAGCTGTGCATTTGAAGCGGCAACATCGATATCATCGCCGGACATGATCAGCCATCCCCGGCTTTTCCACATCGTAACGGTCTTGCGGCTAACACCATGTAACCGTGCAAAATCTGACTGGTTCATTGTTACCTCACCTGCAGCCGGATCTGTTACCTGACACTGTTACTCAACCAGACGAGGTAACATCAAGGGTAACAACCAGATGATGGAAATATTTTTGTAATCAAGAACAAAGCTTAACACGTAACAAAACGTAACTGTTACCTGTTACCTAAATTTGAAAACTTGTAGCTAGGAAAACACTGCGGCGCGCAATGCCCGTGACTTACAAAAGCCTCAGGAAGGACCCATTTTGATAATGGTTATCATTTGAGGGTTATTTTGCCGTTTTGATAGCATCTGCGATAGCACGACTCAATGCAGCAGGCATCAACGCCTCTGCCATAGCCTTCGAGCGGTCCATATACCCCAACACAGGGGTCACAGGAAGTGCATCGCCAAACCTCACCAGCAGCTTAGGGGCGCGCTGTTTCCGCTTTGGTCGGCGAGTACCATTCGCTGAGCGCCGGGCTCGTTTCTTTTTCGCCTTCTTCGGTTTACGCCGTTGCCAGACAGCATCAACACCGTTGACCTCACCAACAAACACATTCGGCTTCGCTTTCAACTGCGACAGCTTGTTGCGCGGCATGTTGCCGTATTTGTTCAGTTTGATGTTCTTTGGATTGAGCAGAGCCTGGCTGTTCAGCTTATGTTCACCGCCGAATTCAAAGGGTTCGAGATATTCAGCGGCGACATCACGCACAAAGACTTTTGCGCGGAGGTTGTTCTTTCTGGCACCAGCAGAGCCCACTGAGTTGACGGTGAACGGCGTCGGCGATTCCAGTTTTCGTCCCAGCGCCACTTTTTGCGCTGCGGCGATATCCCTTACTACCGATGTCATGGCTTGCGCCGTGGCGAAAGGGATTTGCTTCTGCAGCTGCTTTAGCTGCCGGGATAAATCCTTAAGCGTTGACATGGTTTCCTCCAACATTATCGAGCCACCTCTGGAAGTGGCTCTGTAATGTCGATCAGCCAATCAGCAGTTCTGGCTGCGTCACCTGCATGATGTGCTCATGCTCGAGCTCCAGAACGCGCTTCTCTTTCTTCCGCTCGTTCATCAACCGGCTGCCGATTGTGCCTTTCAGCTTTGAGCGCGTTTCTTTGATGGCGTAGCGATGCTGCAATTCTTCACCCATCGCCATGCGCCGGTTTAGCTGCTCGGCCATCCAGTTGAAGGCATTGATGTAACACTCCTTCACTGCGGCAGCTGTTTTGCCAGTGAATCCCATCACTAGCATCATGCATCCGTCGCGGGTGATGTTATACATAGGCTGAACATCGCCATTTTTATCAATGAAATCAATGGGCGCAAAATTGCGCTGGGTGAAGTCATCGGAGCATTTCAGGTTACGTATGGCACGCAAAACGTCTTTGTGTCGCTTGCCAAAGTAATCCGCCACCTTGAGTGATGTGGTGATTATCTTGTTGTCGAGGGTCGTGACCATTTCGCGGAAGTCGAAGGCCGGAATAACTGACGGATTATTCATAGCGTCTTTACCTTTTAGAAAGATGAGCCTGTTCGCACAGAAAAGCCGCCCCGAGATGGTCGCCACCATATACGGCAGTTCTCAGGCTCAGCTTTCTGAAAGACTCGGGATTGTTATGCGCTGCGATGCGCGGTTTACTGCGGGCATAAAAAAGCCCGACCGAAGTCAGGCTCTGTTATTTGGGTAACGAATCATTTAAGACACTGCTCTTTGATGTAGTCCTGCATGCCGCGAATCATCTTGTCAGCGGTTGCGATTCCGTCCCGGTGATCGAAATAATTCCGTCGAGCGTCTGGAGTAAGTTCGGGGGCTCCTGCATCATCCACGCCGGTGGAGGAGGTGGCTTTTGGCACTCCAGGGCAGGTTGCGGCGATGCGCAGCCGTTTAGCGCCAGAATCGACATCCCGACGCAAATCGTTAATGGTTTTTTTCGCATCGGACAATTCCTTCGTGTATTTGACATCGAGCGCAGCGACGTCTCTCTGGCGGGTCTGCATGTCAGCGATAGTGTCATTTGCCAGGCTGAGTTGCTCAGTCACTTTGTCCCGCTGCCTTTTGAACTCGGTGGCGTTGTCGTGGTAGTGGCTGGCCAGCCAGCCGAGGCTGACTATCAGGCAGATCACAATGGCGCTGATAATGGCTGCTAATCGGCTCATTTTTGACTCCAGAGACAAACTTCGTGCTCAATCTCGCGGCGAGTTACCAGGCCTTTCCACTGTTTGCCCTTGGCGTAGGTCCAGCGGCGAAGCTGATCACATGCACCTTTCTGGTCGCCCTGGTTGATTTTGCGCAGCATTGTGGAGGTCTGGAAGTTGCCAGCGCCGACGTTATACGCGAATGAGTAAAGCGCCCCGCGCATTGTCTCGGGGATCGGCTTTTGGATGTATGGGTCAATCTGGCGAGCAACGGTGTTCAGGTCTTTGCTGAGCAGCGCACGGCATTCAGCCTCGGTGTACTTCTTGCCGAGCATGATGTCTTTGCCAGTATGGCCATAGCAGACAGTCCAGACGCCTACCACATCCTGATAGGGAACATATCGCACACCTTCAAGACCATCGTTACCAGTCGGGCCTGTGATGAGCGCAGAAGCAATGGCTATGGCGCCACCGCCGATGGCAGCGATAACGCTATTCCTCAGTTTTGGTGTCATAGCCATTGAGCCGATCCTCGCGTTCTTTCCGCCTGTAGTACCAGTTCACCCCACAGGTGGTAATGGTGCAGGCGATACCGACAATAATTGCCCAGTCACTCAGGGTCATCCCCGCTATTTTGTCGGCCAAAATCCATACCTCTGCCTTAACTGCCCCGGCATACGCCTTTGCTGAGACACCGCAGCCCGTCAGTGCGGTCCCGGTGCCGTATGAAAGTCTGCTGTAAATGGTGCTCATTTTTGTCATAACCTCACCTCCGTTGATGACGGATGGCGCTGTGTGAAGTGGGGAATGGCCACCAGATGAATTTACGACAAAGCACAAAGTGAGTGACGTTCTGGCGACCAAAACAGAAAGAGCCGCCTGTTGGCAGCCCTGTGATTCGGATTTACTTCTTTAAAAGCAGTGATATTATCGCGCTACCTGAGCTGAACCATCAGGTGTCCAACTTTTGCATGTCACCTTAATGCGCCCGCTGATTTAACCATCTCTAAGCGGGCTTTTTTTCGCCCAAAGAAAAGGCCCACCGAGTGGGCCTTCCGGCTATCATCATTTTTATATTGGCTGTGGTGCCGGGTGCCTCCCGGTGAGTCTTTGGTTAAACACCTTAACTCGCATTAACCATGCTAATCAGAAAAGGGTGGAAGCTTATCTCCGGTAGCTGAGGTTACGCCCCTCCGCATAGGGGGATTCACCACGCGCATACATTAGCTATGCAACATTCACTTAGTCAACATGCTGCGATACCAGTGCGCTAACTTCTTCCTTAAGATTCAATAATCAGTCGGATTATGCATAATCAATGCATGAAATATAATTTCAATAACAACAATAAAAAATCATCTAAAATTATAAATTTACCAAAACTATTGATTAGGATTTTTCTTACCCTCACCATAGAATCCTCCCCACAAAAAACAAAAATGTCCACATACATTTCACGGGATTAAACCTGCATGGCAAATTTACTCATTTTAGCACTGGCGGTAGTTCTTTTTATAGTCGCTGTACTTTCTTTCGTTTCTTACACCAAGGACAGGAAAAAGCTTAAAAATACTTTTAAGAAGCGGTATTGATCATGCGCTGATCTTTATCTTAAAGAGGCTGAGCCCGTCAGCCTCTTTTTATTCTGATTGGCCAGCACACCGCCAGCGCCCCGACGATAACCACCAGCAGAACCAGATCCATCAGCATGCCAGCCACCCGCCAGGCTACGAACAGTAGAACGACAAACAGCGCCCAGAAACACAGCCTGCGCAGCATGATTACTTACCGTTGGTGCCGAGTACCCGGCTCAGGTTTTTCAGCAGGACAGTCGAGGCCGTTTCCAGCATGTCATCACCGGCATCGGTATTGGCGACCACCAGCGTCTTAGTGCAGGGAACCTTCACCTTCGAATCACTCAGCCAGCCGGATTCGGTAACCGCCTTTTTCATCTCGTACACCGGCTTCCCGTTCGGCAATTTATCGTCAACGTGCCAGCCGTTCATATCGATCATCGTCAGGCCGCTGCCTTCCTGATTAACCGCCTCCAGAAACTTATTCGACCGGTCCGGCGCAGATACCCAAAGGAAGGCGTCATACTCGCCAGTGGTGACTTTCGCCAGCGAGCGCACACCGCCTTTGGCATAGGTCTCTACTTTGGCGTAATCCTTTTCCAGCCCCTGCAGATATTGCCAGGATGCATACGATCCGCTGGAGGGCTCACCGACCGCGATTTTCACACCTGCCTTTAAATCACCTTCATCGCTGACCTTGCCGCCCTTCTTCACCGCGACAAAAACGCATTCATCAGCCAGCTCGCCGATGATGTCCACCTTCTGCGCTTCGTTGCTGTGGCGGCTGCGCCAGAACTGGAAAGCATCAGCCTGAGTGAAACCGATCTGGGCGGTACCGCTGGCGACCTTGTCGAGATTGTCCAGAGAGCCTTTACTGGGGATCACCGTCGAGCTGTAACCATACTCGCTGAGTGCGCTGGCGAGATTAACGCCGTACACCGCGTTATAGGTCAGGCCCTGTTGACCCGTAGTGATAACGACATCCGCAGCCGAAGCGGCGTTACTCAGGCACAGCGAAGCGACCGCAATAGCGGCCATGATGACTTTTTTCATGTGACTATCCTTTTGAGGTGAGCCTTCGCCCGGAGTGGTCGCCCTGCAGAACAGTCACACGACCATTCCAAAGGCTCACCCCGAAAAGCTCTGCAGGTTTTATGCGCCGGGCGTGGCGCGGATAAAAAAAGGCCACGCAAGTTCGCAGCCTGTGAATGGTTGCAGCCCTATAGCAGCATATCTCTACATTTGGTATGGTCAGATCGCCAGAAGTAACCACATCAAACATGGAGAATTACATGAGTGAGTCTAATAAACCAATCAGTGAAAATAAGCCTCAGCCAACAACCCAAAATAAGTCGGATACCAAAGCGCCTCCACCTCCACCAAGGGATTTTTCGATGGGACGGACAATAACTGGTGATTCTGCCCCGACAATTGGTGATTCTCTCCAGAATCTCACAAGAAAAAATACACCAGTGCCGAAACGGTAATGGATAAAGCCGGAGTAAGGATTGATGCCAGCCTTACTCTGGTTAGTCTGGTTCTGAGTTGTATATTTGCTTCCTGAAGTTCGCTTGCCGTCTGACAAAGATTTTTCAATCTATAGCGTCTCATCACCGATAAAGCACTATCTCCACCGATATAGCCATTGGCTCGCAGAGTCTCATAGTCACTCCCGGTTATGGTCTTGTACACCCTGGTATAGAGTACGTCAGGAGAGGTTGAAATTAATGCCCGCGTCTGAACGGATAACACCCTTAAAACCAAATAAACGGCGCATAACGTCCAGTACAGAGTAAAAATAGCCACGCCAGCATTTAAAAAATCAGGATGATCTTTTTGCGTCAGAAGGAGAAACGAGGAGCCAATGCCAACAATGAGGATGCTAAGCAGTTTATAGCCATTTTCTTTGTTCAGGGAATTCGACTGCGTGATCTCACGAATACAATCCTCTCCCTGCTTTTCCAGAAAATCCACGAGCTCATCATCAGCATCCAGAAAATAGTCATCGGGCAAATCTGACATTTCGACCTCACTCGCATCCTGAGATTTTTTTTTGATTTTACCTGAAGGCCCGCTAATGAGATACATCAGGCCCCTAAATAGCTGCGCGGAATAGTAGATCACTGAAAGGGAACTCAGCCCGGATTGTGCGATCTGATCAATCGCCAAACCAACCAAAACCACCAACCGGACTGAGCGATGCCGATCATAGCACCAATACCCCGTGGCGAACGACGCCTGATGCAGAAAGCTATTCATAAAACGCGCGATAAAAATCATGCCCGCAGACTCACGGCCATGCTGATGCTTCATCGGGGTGAACGGGTCAGCGATGTTGCCAGAACTCTCTGTTGTGCCCGTTCATCCGTTGGTCGCTGGATTAACTGGTTTACGCACTCAGGTATTGAAGGCCTGAAATCCTTACCCGCAGGGCGCTCCCGACGCTGGCCTTTTGAACATATCTGCCCCCTGTTACGTGAGCTGATAAAGCATTCTCCCGGCGATTTTGGTTATCAACGTTCACGCTGGAGCACCGAATTACTGGCAATAAAAATCAATGAGATAACCGGTTGCCAGTTACATGCAGGAACCGTTCGCCGCTGGTTGCCATCTGCGGGGCTTGTATGGCGCAGGGCCGCGCCAACTCTGCGTATCCGTGACCCACATAAAGATGAAAAGATGGCGGTAATCCACAAAGCGCTGGATGAATGCAGCGCAGAGCATCCGGTATTTTATGAAGATGAAGTGGATATCCACCTTAATCCTAAAATCGGTGCGGACTGGCAGTTACGCGGACAGCAGAAACGGGTAGTGACGCCGGGGCAGAACGAAAAATACTATCTGGCCGGCGCACTGCACAGTGGCACGGGTAAAGTCAGCTACGTGGGCGGCAACAGCAAAAGTTCAGCGCTGTTTATCGCTCTGCTGAAGCACCTGAAAGCCACTTACCGGCGGGCGAAAACAATCACGCTGATCGTTGATAACTACATTATCCATAAAAGCCGCGAAACACAGCGCTGGTTGAAAGCAAATCCCAAGTTCAGGGTAATTTACCAGCCGGTTTACTCGCCGTGGGTGAATCATGTGGAACGGCTATGGCAGGCACTTCATGACACGATAACCCGTAATCATCAGTGCCGCTCAATGTGGCAGTTACTGAAAAAGGTCCGCCATTTTATGGAAACCGCCAGCCCATTCCCCGGAGGAAAACATAGTCAGGCAAAAGTGTAGCGGTATTAGGCGCAGCTATTTAGATGGAGGGATATGGCGGAAGATGGAGGAGTCGAACCCCTACCGTTACCAGCACCACCGGGTTCAAACCGGTTCGCCCACCACTGAGCGGCATCTTCCAGAAACGAAAAAACCCCGCCGAAGCAGGGTTTTGATGATTGGTTTCGTTCAGGCGCTATATGCCACGATTGAAAGCATACAGGACAACTTTATGCAAAGTCAACACTAACGTTCAAAAAATTGCAGCCATCTGTTTCGATCACATTAATAACTGGTAGCCTTCTCAAATTCTGCTGCGGCTTGTCTCTCTCCTTTGTGAAGCATATCCACCAGCCCCTCATAGAACGGTTTCCAGTTGCGTGACCACGAAGACTGATGGAGATCCGGGAGACGCTTCAGAATGGCGCGGTGTACCGTCGCAGAGGGTACTACAGAGAAGCCATTACCAGAGCAGCGTTCACATGTTTTGAAAACCGGTGCGCCAAGTTCTTTGGTCGCTTTGCGATCTAACACCTCCCCTTTACCACCACACCTGCATCGCGCATGGATCACTTTCTTTCCTCCGCACACTCCACAGACCCTTTTCACCAGTTCATTTCTAATCTTTGGGGCCTTCACTTCGACACCGTCAGCATCGAAAATACCGGGGTGCTTAATTACATCTTCATGGCGGGAAATAAAGCCGGTACCGCTGCAGCTTTGACACGTTGCTCTGGTGGCCGCCGAACGTGAGTATTCCGCAAAGGCAAATTGCGCCAGCGTCAACATGCAGGCGCCGAGCTTGTCACCAGCGGCTTTGCGGACATTTTTAGGAGCGTTTTTGATGGCAAACTGCGCCAGCGCCTGAATTGCAAGCTGTTCGTCCGTTTTGCTGATACCAGCCTTTCCGAGGAAAGCGGCAAGGCCGAAGCGCGCACGACTGCTGGTGGTACCGATGGCCGCCATAACATCTGTTCCGGTCAGTCGATTTGGCGATGTGCTTTTCACGTCGTCGCTGATATGCATGCCCTGAGGGCTAAAATGCTTTAACGATGCTTCAAGTTTCATGCAGCCACCTTTTTGTAAAATACCTGCTCACGAACCTGATCACCATTCATGAGCATGTCGTTAAAATCACCGTTATCGGGCCAGCGGATGCTGACTTTTACCAGGTCGTTTTTCGCCAGCAGGTTTGCGTGGGCGCACTCGAACGCCGCGGCATGTCCAGTTGCAGAGTGCTTGTCCATGTCGGCAAAAATAATCAGATGCTTCACACCTGCCGGTACCCGGAATTTCTTCATAAACCCGCTGTTGATTACCGCCCAGGTATTGACGCCATAAACCTGATAACAGGAGAGTGCTGTTTCGATACCTTCGGCGATGCCGATCGTCGTTGATACCGGAAACATGCGAATGGCCACAGAGCGGGCGTGATCCAGATAGCTGTCCTCTTGAAGCGACTTAAGACGTTTGGCGCTATCAATATCTGCCTTCCTGTCGCCGTCCAGCAGCGTCTGGTGCAGGTAACAAAGCTCAGCTTTGTCATCGGTAGCCAGGGCATACAGCGCTTGATAAACGCGCCCCGCATGGCGTTGGCGGTCACAAAAACGGATGCCTTCTGCCGGCAGGCGGCTTATCCCACGTTGCAGAAGGTAACCAGCCGCGCTAGTACCCCGTAAATCGAGCAACTTTGAAAACTTACTAATGACTCGCTGGCGCTGCCGCGCCGCCGAACTGTTAGCAGGCACGTTGATGCGCTGATAGTTATTCCCGATGAGCTGGTCCACTTCTGCGCAGATGGCGGAAAAGCTTTTTGACTGGGTCAGGGTCAGCAGCTTCATGCCGTCGCCGCTACCACATACACAAATCCATGTACCCTGACCATCACGGTCATCTACGCGGTACTTCCCCCTCGCCTTACATACCGGACACTCGCCCTTGTAATGGTGCTTCCCGGTGATCGGCGGCAAGCCGTAATATTCAAAAATTTCAGACCATCGACCTTTTGCTGCTTCTGCCGTTTTCATATCACTGACTCGCGCTATTTATGTTTTTCTGGAATTTTCGTTTTGCTTCGATAATTAATTGCCCGTCGCTGCCCTCAGGAGGCTCATAGTTGATATTGGCGCTCGGAGGTGGAAATAGATCCTGGTCAGGTTTCTTCCCCATCTGCTGCAGACGTTCGCGGCGTTTAGCAAATTTGATAAGTTTGTGTTTGATGTGATTGCTGACCTCCGGTGTGATCTCCATTGGAAAGTCGCTTAAGCCGTTGGGCCATTCGCCGAATTTCTCCTGAAAGGTATGAGCACACCAGCCATCGCTGACAGGTTTCCCCTGCGCCGCACGATGACGCTGGTAAAACTTGATCTGACTCCACCAGGACTGTTTGTCGCTTTTGGTGTAAACCTTCTCGCCTTTACTCATTTTTTTGAGGTTGCGGGTGCTGTCGGTTTCTACGTCCTCACCGGCCAGCGGCTTAAAACCGCATTTCGGACAGATGTAGACGCCGGCGGGTTTCATGAAGTGGCATTCAGGGCATTCTTTCGGGAGTTTCTCTTCGCGTTCTTTGGCTGCCCGCGCTGCAGCCCCTTTCATGCCATCGTTTTTAGACGGTAGTTCGTCGTATTCAATGGCGTCAGGGAAGCCGAGGCGATGCACGGTACCACTGTGATCAAAAATCAGGCAGGCATCTTTCCCGGGGGCAGTTCGCAGTCCGCGGCCAATCGCCTGCAGCCAGCGGATTTCACTCTTTGTCGGCCGGGCGTAGATAATGCAGCGAACATCGCTATCAAAACCGGCTACCAAAACACCAACACTGACGATTATTTTTGTGGCGCCAGTCTCGAAGCGGTGAATCATCACCTGCCGTTCTTCGTGGGGGGTTTCTGCGACCATGACCTCAGCGTTAATACCCGCCTTGTTAAACTGCATGGTGACGAAATTGGCGTGATCCTTATCAACACAGAACGCTACCGTAGGAAGGTCTCGGCCATGTTTAAGCCAGTTTTCGACGATGTCGCCCACCAGGTCAGATCCGCACATAATCTCGGATAACTGCTTTTCGTTATAGTCGCTGCCATATTCTTCGGAGGTGGCTGACTTAACCCCTTTCAGGTCGGGCTTTGTCGGCGCATAGAACTCATACGGGCTGAGATCCCCGCGGAGGATCAGTTCACCGATGGTGGTGGGTTTTACAAGATTTTCGTAATACCTGCCGAGCCATGGGGAAAACGGTGTTCCCGAAAGACCTACCACTTTGATGCCGGAGTCCCGGATAACCTCCAGCAACGCGCGCTTCTTCATGTGGGCCTCATCGACAATAATCAGGTCGACGTTGTCCGGGAAGTCACGGCGGACCAGCGTATCGGCGCTGGCAATCTGAATAAGGCGCTGCGGATCGTAGTCGGGATGGTTGCGCCAGATAATGCCGATCTCATCTTCGGGTAATCCGTACTCCACAAAGCGGGCGGCGGTCTGACGCACGAGAATAGTGTATGGCGCGATGAATATTACCCGCTTTCCGCGGCTGATGTGTCCGGCAGTGATAAACGCCGCCAGTCCGGTCTTTCCGCTTCCGGTTGGCGCGTAGACCATGAATGTGCGGTTTTGCTTCCACCCACGGCGCAGTGAGTTAAGCGCACGCTCCTGAGCAAAATTCGGTTCGATATTCAGCATCACCATCACCTTTCGTATCACCTATCTAGTACAATACGGAATTACTTAAACCTGGTCGCCCTTACGACTTCGATACCGTCGTCGGCATAGCGAAGCGGATGCGCACCATCCCTGAGCAAGACAAACCCAGACATCCCCTCGGGTAGTTGGTGGAGCTTAATCAGGGAGCGTTTGCGGGGAGATTTATTGTCAACCTCAATAGCGCAGCGCTGCCCGTCAGGTGAGGTCACCAGGCAGTCAACGAACCCTCTGCGACCACCACTCAGGCTGATCGCGAAATTACGCTGCAGGTGGTAACCCATCGACTTGATTTTCTTTTGCATGACATAGTCGAAAGTGACCTTGTCATTCGACTGATGGAATTGCTCTTCCAGAAGGGCAATTAATTTTTGCTTCAGTTCTGCGCTCATAATTTCTCCATTATTTTTTTGTACTCATTGCCTAGTACGTCGGATTTTCTGGTTTCGTCCTATAGATCGAGATCTACCTAACCCTTGTACCCGTCTGTTGGAAGAGCCTGTTCCAGTGCTTCGCACTAACACACAGGCACTCCTCCCCCTCCCCTCCTCTCGTTTATTTTTGAAATCCGTACCAGTTATCTAGTACACAAATACAAACGAGAATCAGATTTCAACCGCTAGGCACCTTTAAGCCAGGCGGCCTTCAGATTGCTATCGTGATCCTGCCAAGGGTGGCTGGGTCGTATACCCCTGCAGCGCGCGTCCGTGTGCATCCACGAATCTGCGAAGCCTCACATTGGCTTCATGCCTTGCCCGGTTCTCCTTGCGGTATGGAACGGGCTCGGCTTCGAACGATTCCCGATACACAGCTGCATAACGCTGAATAGCTTTTTGTCGTGCTGCTGGCGCCAGGCTCAGTAACTGCTGCTTGATCCATTCTTCATCTGCAGATGCGTACACAGAAGGGAGCAAACCGTGGTCAGGCCTCATCCCGTGCAACATCATCTGAAAATACCTCGTCCAAACTTGTATTCAGGCCAAGCTGTTTAAACGCGCTGACGATCCGCTTTCCGACTGCAACATCAGGAATCCTTCTTCCTGTTTCGTAGTGGCTAACGGCCCCCTGGGAGCTATCAATCAGCGCGGCCAGCTCTCCCTGAGTTACCTTTGCTTTGCGTCTAAGGCTCTTGATTCCACTCATTCGATTAGTCTCGCATAAATAATACAAAACGTACTATACACGCTCACAAGAATAATACAAAATGGAAGTTGATCAGTAAATACGGAATGTAATAATCATGGCTATGAAACAGAGATGGCAGGACCTGGCCAAAACCAGGATGAAAGAAGTCGGCATGACTCAAGAACAGCTGGCAGAGGCGCTCGGCATAACGCAGGGCGGGCTGGGCCATTGGTTAAACGCCAGACGTGAACCGAACTTAGAGGTTATAGCTAAGATTTTTAACATATTGAAAATGCCCGGCTTCGTAGTAAATGCTGACGGCACTATCAGCGACTCAAGAGCCGATCACAATGTAAGATTTAATAGCATTAACGAATCCAAGGGAAGCTACCCTGTTATAAGCTGGGTTAGCGCTGGAGATTGGATGGAAGCTGTAGAACCGTATCACCGTAGAGCGATAGATCGATGGTATGACACCACCGTTGAATGCTCTGAGGATTCGTTCTGGTTAGACGTCAGAGGCGATTCCATGACATCACCAGCAGGGCTGAGCATACCGGAAGGGATGGCGATACTTGTCGATCCCCAAGTGGAAGCAATCAACGGAAAATTGGTTGTAGCGAAACTCGACGGTGACAATGAAGCCACATTCAAAAAGCTTGTTATCGATGCCGGTCAAAGATTTCTCAAACCCCTCAACCCCCAATACCCAATAATCCCTATCAATGGCAACTGCCGTATTATCGGGGTTGTAGTCGACGCAAAAATCACCAACCTCCCATAAATTGGCCGCGAAAGCGGCTTTTTTTTGCCTCCAATACCCCGCCAGAAACTAAAAAACCTTGAAAAACAAAACGATGTGAAATAATACACCAAAATACTCCGTTTTGTATTGATCTTATTTAATACGTTATGTATTGTTTATGCATTGGCGGATTAATGGAGTGCAAAAGATGAGTACAGAGAAATTTTATCAACTGGTAACTATACCTGATTACCGTTTCTCTTCCGATAAAGAGCAATGTCAAAACATTGATTTCGACAAAATTGCTACTGATTGCGATACAAAAACAATATCTATTTTGCAAGCCATCAATCATATAGGGGTTAGCATAATGAGTGAGGCAGAAGAAAAGAGATTAAATAAAGATAAAATAATGATGCTTTCTAGTGTTGTTGCAGACCTCGCTGAATTAGCAATAGCAACAAATAAAATAGCTAACTCAGCAACATATTCTTCCGGTTATAAGGATGCTAAAAATGTCTGATATCACTTTGCAAAAAGCAGCATCAAAGGCTTACCAGGCTGAGATTGTGGCGAGGATGCTTGAGAACTACCCTCATAAACTGACCGACTCAGACGTGGAATCTGTCGCCTCACTTTTGGCTGATCTGATTGGGCCAGTTGCAGCTTACCTTATTGAGAAAGAGTCTAAAAACCCGGCTTAAAAAATTAATTAGTAATTTTATTTACAGGAGTAATTCCTGGGATTTCTGCAATCAAATTAATGGTAACCATGATTAATAAACAAGCATTTAAAACAGCTCAGTTATTTGTCTCACTTGGTTATTGGTCTATAGCCATGCTTTATTTAAAAAAGGCTTACGGTAAATAAAAGTGAATAATTTAATTAGCACTTATAGACGCAGAATTTTAAAAGCGGCCTTGTTACGCCACCAGCGAAAGACTGGGAGTAGCTTACTTGTCATTAAGCTTAACAAGGGTGGGATTAGTACTATCGAATTAACTGAGATTCTTCTTGATGGATTGTTGCGGAAATTCGAGCGACTGGCGCTCGGTGAGTACGGAAATGTGGAAGGTGTGAAAGCTCTCAAGGGAATTTACAGCAACTCTGTTGATGTTAATGGCAGCGGCGAATTCCTCACAGAAAGCGGGAAAGAGTTAATCGACGAGCTTATTTCTGAACTGGTGGAGTTCGTCAAAAAGCAGAAACCAGTTACTGCGGAGTCCGGCAATGAATAACCAGCAAACAATGCTCTATCAGGGTGTGCTGATCCCCCGCCCCGTGTTGAACGTGGATCTGCATGTCCTCCCTGATTTTACCGGGCGGGTAGTCGTGCACATCGAGAACGGGAGGGTGATATGCGACCGCCAGCTGTTCGACGACGAGCACATTTGCACACTGGCCACGTTTATCGAAATGGCGCGCGAAATGGAACTGAGATTTGAGGAGGTAGCTGGTGGCACTGACAGCGATACGAATTCCTGAGAGGGTTCACCTGCAGGCGCTGCAGGTCCTGCTGCGGTATCGGCGACGGCGGATATTCCCGCGGCGAATGCGCCGCACCGGCTACCTCAGCCTGAAGGTTAACCCACGCTGGCGCCTGTTATCGAAAGACGATGGCCGGAACTGGGAAGTTATGAGTCATGAAACCTATAACCGGGAGAAAGACAAATGATTGACAACAGAACTGTCAGCGCCATTGATCTGGCGTTACAAAAGCACCCAACGCAGGTTGGTGATCTGTTCGCCGCGATCCGCCACGGACGCATGAAGCGGTGCTTCAGCCGGGATACCGCAATTCGTTACCTGGCGTTCTTCATGACCTCCCGAGCTTTTGGGCGTTCTGGTTTCAAGCAGCGTTATCCGGACGTGCAGGTAATTCATCCACTGAATCCAGAACTGAGTAGCTGGCAACGTGGCGCCGTGACCATTGAGTATTTCAACGCCCACCAGCGCACCGTTCGCCGGCTGCGTCGCATCCTCGCCCGCAAAAGAGAAATGCAAAAGTGGTGCAAAAAATGGGATGCCATGCACGACCGCTACGTGAAAGAGCGCGAAGAACTGCAGGCCTGTAAACCAGCAGAGGTGCGCAATGCTTCAGAACATGCTTAACCCGGAACCAACCTCAACAGGGATCCGGTCTGGAAACCGGGTGATTGGCTACTCCGCTGCTATTCGCCTGCTGGATAACGGTCGCTATGACAAACACCTTGCCGATGGAATGGAAATTCTGGCCTGCATCATGGAAACGGTAGAAAGCAACTGGATCACGCTCAATATCGAAAAAGAGTTGATCCTCTGGCGCTGGCTACTGGCTGCCGTGTTCATCACTGAGGAGCTGGAGAAAAACGGAACTGTCGATGTTCCGAATGATACTGGCAGTGTTGATACTGCTGTTATCTATTCCAGCAAGCATGGCGCCATTAGCGTCTATCCGGGACCTGAACGCTTTGCACTCGCCAACCATATTGAGCTGGGGGCAATCGAGAAATATGGGCCAGAGGTTGGCCAGCAGCTGGCGCTGCGGATGTATCAGGACATGGTTATTGCTGACGAAGAATTTGGGTTCAGGTTATCAGCACTTGGCCGGGAGGGGCTTAACCTCCTCCATGACAGCTTTATCGAACACATCCAGATCGAAGGTGTGCCAGAAGCACCGATTATGCATTGAGGGGAATGATGATGAATAACTTGATCACTAACAAACCATCCATGACCAGCCTTGAGATCGCCGAGCTGGTAGAAAAACGCCACGACAATGTGAAACGCACGATTGAGACCCTGATTATGCGTGGCGTTATTACTTCTCCTCAAATTGAGGTAAAGCCTACTGCCGGGCGCCCCACAACAATTTACGTTTTTGAAAGTGAAGAAGGGAAGCGTGACAGCATCATTGTGGTCGCGCAACTCAGCCCCGAGTTTACCGCCAGACTGGTAGATCGCTGGAAAGAGCTGGAAGAAGAACGCTCCCGGCCAAAATCGCAGGCAGAGCTGATCGCTGAAATGGCCCTGCTGAATGTTGAGCAGGAGCGACGCCTCTACCAGGTTGAAGAACAGGTTGAAACCGTAGTCGAAGCTGTCGAAAACATTAAGCGTGGAAATATGCGGGCCGGATATGTCGGTTATCGCCAGGTGGTCGCAAAAAGCGGTATGACCGATGCCAAGTGTCGAAACCTTGTTAACGCATACCGCATCCCAACCGATACGCACGAGTTCATGACGCCTGATGGCCTGCTGTCTCGACGGGCGATCGTAGAGTTCGAGCCTTTTATGAAAGCATTCCGCCAAATGATGGCAGAAGCCGAACCCCGTGGGGCCCGTTGGTATCACCCGAAAATGGGGCTGTTTCAGGCTATCGGATGGGAGGAAAGACATTGTGAAGGTTGAGTTTAATGATCAAGGGTCGGTATCAGTCATCACGGTCACCAGCACTGTATTTGAGTTCCGCCGACACAACCGGGCGATTGATGTGGCGTTGCTTCTCACGCCTGAAATGACCAGCCAGAGCAGCGTTTTTTTCATTATGAAAACGATTTTAAGTGGCAAGACAATGCACGCCCTCCGGGCTTACAAACATCTGATCAGGGAGGCTAAGCGATGAGCATCACACTCGAAAATGGACGTATTAACCTTGATTCCCTGGTAACAATTGAAGATCACTTGCGCGGACTCGCGCTGGCGAACAGGACGCTGGACAGTATTAAAGACCAAATATCTCAGCGTTCCGATAAAAAATCAGACTGGTACAGACGGGCTACAGTTGCGCACAAATCATGGTTCTGGGCTCGCTCACGAATCTGCGAACAACTGGCTATTTTGCGCCGTCAGGAAAAGGACGTTAACCGTCTTCGCTGGCAGTATGAAAATGAAGCCCTGATGGCGCAACTGAAAAGCCAGGTGAGCAAAGAGGTTTTCAGTGAGTGTTTGCGCCGGGCAAAAATTAAAGCTGAACAGCGACTGGAGCAAGACTTTCGTGCTGCGATGATTGAGGTGAAGTGATGGACTGGCCTACAGCATTCAGCATCGTCGGCTGTGCGTTCGCCATTGCCTGGCTGTTTCGGAGTTAGCGACATGAAAAGAGAATTTGAATTGTGGCGCCACTGTCGTGGCCTGATTGTGGTGTGAGGTGGGAAATATGGTAGACATTGAAATGATTGACGAGGAAGAGGCGATGCGGATGATCCGAGTATCTTCACGCGTGACCATCCGGAAATACACCGAGCGCTATAATTTCCCCAAACCGGTCCGGACCTACCCTAAACAGTATCTGCGCTCTGCTATTGTGGAGTGGATCTTAAACGGGGGTGTCAACCAGAAATCTTCCTGATATGCCAAAATATCTTTTCAGCATACAGATCATAGGCGTCTTTCTGTTCGGCAATCCAGTCATGCTTGTTATAGACAGAAAGCACGCCGCCCAGCTCATGCCCCAGCATTTTTTCGATGACGTGCGGGGCAACCCCCTCCTCGGATAGTCGGGTTGCCAAGGTGCGCCGGAAATCATGTGAAGTAAACTCACCAAAACCCAACGAGTCCTTGATTCTTCTGAGAAATTTATTTGCACCAGAAATAGTAATAGGGCTTTTCAGGTCCTCGCCAGGGAAAAGTATATCCCCATACGTCATTTCAGCTTTTTTCAGCAAATCATCTGCGGCGGAGAAAATGGGGCGCCTGATAATTTTGTTAGTTTTACTTTTCTCTGCCGGCACAACCCATAATCCCTCCTCTCGGTCAAACTCCCCCCTTATAGCCAGCCGAAGTTCGCTATTCCTGGCGCCGTACAGCATTAGCAGTTGATGAAGCAATCGGTTAGAAGTTGACCCACGACTTCTTTCTATAGCCATCCAGATTTTGGCAAGCTGGTTATAGCTTAGCGTGGTCTCCCCAATCACCGGTTTAACACCGATATCTTTCGGCTGCAAAAGCATGAGTTCGGTTGTGCTAATGAACTGTCGGCGCGTACACCAACCAATGGCAGACCTGAGCTGTATCAATAAATGCCGGGCTCGGCGAGGGTTGATTTTCTCCTCTTCGGTAAACCTCTCTACCCACAAGCGGACAGGAATATCCTCAACCGGAATACCGGGAAAAGCGTCGCGCATATGCTTTATAACCGTTGATTTATAAAGCGCTATCGTCTTAGCTCTTAGCGTTACGTCCACGTAATTTTCTTTCCAGTAATCCAGGCAATCCTTTACCGTTGGCTTACTCTTGGATTTGTTGCCACCAGCCAGCGTTCGGGGGTCAATGCCTTTGTCTGCCGACTCCCTCAGGTCTGCAACGATATTGCGGGCATCGCGCAGGGTCAGCGCTGGGTAGCGCCCGAGCCCCATTCGGTTCTGCTTCCCTTCCCATCGGAACCTAAACTGAAAGCTGATCACGCCTTTGGGGGTTATGCGAATTCCAAGCCCGTCTGAATCCGTAATTTCAGCAGGCCCGGAATATGGTTTACCATAGATAGAGCGGAGCTTTGTGTCACTGATTGCCATGTTAGTTTTCTGTACTCACCATTTTGGTATTTTATGTACTTATTCTGTACTCAATATCGCATGAACGAACATAAACAACAATATCAAATCATGTACAACCATGTTCATAACTTGACAGAAAAAAATAAATAATAGTTATAAATCATATGCATAAATAGCTAACCATGTTCATCTTTGGCCGTACAGTATCAACAATGTACAAAGCACACACCTTGCCGAAGATTACGAAACCATGGTGCCTTTTCAGGCGTTACAGATGGTTGGTCATCAGGTGGATGCCGTCTGCCCCGACAAACCGAAGGGCGACTACATCATAACGGCAATCCATGATTTCGACGGCGCCCAGACCTATAGCGAAAAACCCGGTCACCGCTTTACCCTCAACGCCGACTTTTCCGCCGTAAAGGAGCAGGACTACGACGCGCTGCTCATCCCCGGCGGGAGAGCGCCCGAGTATCTGCGGTTAAATGAGGACGTGTTAAAGCTGGTGCAGGCGTTTGACGCCGCGCGCAAACCGATTGCAGCGGTGTGCCACGGCCCTCAACTGCTCGCCGCCGCAGGCATCCTGAAAGGCCGTACCTGTAGCGCCTACCCGGCCTGTGCTCCTGAGGTCCGTCTCGCGGGGGGACACTATGCCACGATCGGCATCGATCAGGCACATGTCGACGGCAACCTGGTGACGGCTCCCGCGTGGCCCGCCCATCCGCAGTGGCTGGCGAAGTTTAATGCGTTGTTAGAATAATACGTCCCGGTCTCATCGCTGCCGGAAAGCACAGCGCGGTATCATCCATGGCAAAACTGGCGCTCACGTGCGCCAGTTCGCAATAACCATCAGTGCTTCTCAATATACATCGTCCGGCTATACGCCACGTCTTCCGGGTTATTAATCGGATACCCTTTCACCCACGGCTTAATCAGACGACCGTTGGTGTACTGGTAAATAGGCGCGATCGGCGCTTTCTCCATGAGGATTTTCTCCGCCATGTTGTAGTCCGTATTACGCGCTTTCGCCGTGGTTTCGAGCGTCGCCTGGTGGATAATTTTATCGTAAGCCGGGTCGTTGAAGCGCGAGATATTGCCGCTGTGGGTTGAGGTCAGCAGGGACAGGAAGGTCGAGGGCTCGTTGTAATCCCCCACCCATGACGCGCGGATCACATCAAAATTGCCGGTGTTGCGGCTGTCGATGTAGGTTTTCCACTCCTGATTTTGCAGCTTGACATCCACACCGAGATTTTTCTTCCACATGGACGCCACCGCAATGGCGATTTTCTGGTGGTTTTCCGACGTGTTGTACAGCAGGTTCAGCTTCAGCGGACGCTGAGGGCCGTAGCCTGCGGCCTGGAGCAAGGTTTTGGCCTGAGCGTTCAGCTCCTGCTGGGACATCTGCTCAAACGGCGAAGGTTCAGGCGTGAAGCCCGCCGTCACGTCAGGGGTAAAATGCCAGGCCGGTTTTTCGCCGGTACCCAGTACCTTTTCCGCCATAATGCGGCGATCGATAGTCATGCTCAGCGCAAGACGAACCCGGGCATCGGCCGTCGGCCCCTTTTGCGTGTTAAACGCGTAGTAATAGGTCCCGAGCTGAGGCGGCGTATACACCTGGCCAGGAATATCCTTCAGGAGCTTCTGATACATGTTTTTCGGGAACGATTCGGTAATATCGATATCCCCTGCCAGATAGCGTTTCGTGGCGGACGATTCCTGATTAATCGGAATAAAGGTCACTTTTTGCAGGACAGTTTTCGCATTGTCCCAGTAGTGGGTGTTCGGCACGACAACCAGTTTTTCATTCACCACGCGCGCGTTCAGGACGTAGGCCCCGTTACCGACCAGCGCTCCCGGACGCGTCCACTCTTTCCCGCTTTCAACATTGGCTTTTTGCACCGGATAGAAGGCGAAGTTTGCCGTCAGGTTGCTAAACCACGGTAGCGGTTTATCCAGCTGGACGCGCAACGTTCTGGCATCCACCGCCGTCACGCCCAGGGTATCTGGCGCCGCTTTACCATCAATAATGTCCTGCGCGTTGCTGATGCCCGCCAGCGCCGCAAACCAGGCAAACGGAGAGGTCGTTTTCGGATCAACCAGACGCTGCCAGCTGTAGACAAAATCCTGCGCGGTAACCGGCGTACCGTCAGACCATTTTGCGTTATCGCGCAGGGTGAACGTCCAGATTCGGTTATCGTTGCTCTGCCAGCGCGTCGCCACGCCCGGGGTCAGTTCCCCTCTCTCATTCTGATTTACCAGCCCTTCGAAAAGATCGCGAATCACCTGAATCTCTGGCAACCCCACCGCTTTTGCGGGATCGAGCGAAGCCGGTTCGTCTTTAATGTGTCTGACCAGCTCCTGTTTTTGCGCCAGCACCGTGCCCTGTGGCACATCGGCAGCGTATGAGAGTGAAGAGAGTCCGCACAGGCACAGTGCGGCAAAAAGACGCGAAACAGGATGCTTCATAAGATCCCCTTTAAAAAATTCTGGTAAAAAGCAGATGCGTAATTATTTGTTTCGACAGTAAGAAATGCAAACAACTTACGCCTGAATAGTGATTTAAGGCAATTCTCAGCCGTTAAGGAAACTATTTGATTAACAGCGGCTTTTGCACAACACTGCCTGTAGAGACTTCGTTATCAGGATATCGTATGGCAACCACCCGACCCCGCGCGGAACGCGGCGCCTTCCCTCCGGGCGCTGAACAATATGGCCGCTCATTTTTAGGCGCATCGCTGATCTGGTTCCCGGCCCCCGATGCCGATCGCGACAGCGGTTTGGTTATTGCCGGCACGCACGGAGATGAGAACTCGTCTGTCGTCACGCTCTCGTGCGCGCTGCGGACGCTGACCCCGGCATTGCGACGTCACCACGTGATTCTTGCCGTGAATCCGGACGGCTGTCAGCTTGGATTACGGGCGAATGCACGAGGAATCGACCTGAACCGTAATTTCCCTGCGGCAAACTGGCGCGCAGGGGAAACGGTATATCGCTGGAACAGCTCCGCCGAGGAGCGGGACGTGGTGCTGCTCACGGGCGATAAACCCGGATCGGAGCCGGAAACGCAGGCGCTGTGCCAGCTTATCCATAAGATCCACCCCGCCTGGGTTGTCTCCTTCCACGATCCGCTGGCCTGCATTGAAGATCCGCGCCACTCTGACCTGGGCGCATGGCTGGCCCAGGCGTTCGACCTGCCGCTCGTCACCTGCGTGGGCTATGAAACACCCGGTTCATTCGGCAGCTGGTGCGCCGACTTGAGCCTGCCCTGCATCACCGCTGAGTTCCCGGCGATCTCCTCCGACGAAGCCAGCGAAAAATACTTAAAGGCAATGATGGATCTGTTGCGCTGGCAGCCTCAGAGGTGAAGTACGCCGCTGGTAAAATTAAGCGCCGGTGAAACGTCAACGGCCAGCCACGTCGGGCCATCCAGATCGGCGAAACGGACCTGATTGACCAGCGGCAGCGCCGCACCGATCGCCCGCGAGGTGCAAAGCATGCATCCCAGCATCAGGGCGAACCCCTGCGCCCGGGCGTCCGCCGCCAGGGCCAGGGCTTCAGTCAGTCCGCCAGTCTTGTCGAGTTTGATATTGACCATGTCATAGCGGCCCTTAAGCGCGCTCAAATTCTCACGGGTATGACAGCTTTCATCCGCACAGACGGGCAACGGATGGATAAAATTCTTCAGCGCCGCATCCTCTTTTGCCGGCAGAGGCTGCTCCAGCATCGCCACGCCCAGATCGGCCAGCAGCTGGCATCGCGCGGCCAGCCCTTCGGGATGCCACGACTCGTTGGCGTCAACAATGAGCGTGGCTGACGGCACCGCCGAGCGAATGGCGACCATCCTCTCGCTGATCAGACGATCGTCGAGCTTCACTTTTAACAGCGTGGCCCCGGCGTCATAGAGCGCTTTCGCACTGGCGGCCATCTGCTCGGGCTCCCCAATCACGACCGTTTGCGCGGTCACGACGGACTCCGGCACGACCACGCCCAGCAATGACGTCAGCGATTTTTGCTGCTTAGCGGCTTCAAGGCTCCAGAGCGCACAGTCGATGGCGTTGCGCGCCGCCCCGGCGGATAAGCGCTGCTGTAACGCCTCGCGCGTGAGGCCTTTTTGCAGGTCAGGTACCAGGGTCATGATCTGCGCCATCACGGATGCCAGACTTTCCCCATAGCGCGGGTAAGGCGTACATTCCCCGACGCCTTTAAACCCCTCTTCTTCGATTTCGACCACGACCACGCTGGCTTCACTTCGGCTGCCGCGAGAGATCACAAACGGGGTATGCAATGGCCAGGCTTCTTCATAGACCTTAACGCTTCTCATCACTGACTCCTTGCGGCCCGGAAAGGCGAAAAATTTGGTTTGCCGTGTTATCTGCTGATGGCATACACTAGCCACGACGTTAACTATATGTAAACAGGAAGATATCTATGTCACAACTCGTTCATTTCCAGGGCAACCCGGTTGCTGTAGCAGGTTCCATTCCGCAGGCTGGCAGCAAAGCGCAGGCTTTTACTCTGGTGGCTAAAGATCTGTCTGACGTCACACTGGCTCAGTTTGCGGGCAAACGCAAAGTACTGAACATTTTCCCAAGCATTGATACCGGCGTTTGTGCCGCATCCGTGCGTAAATTCAACCAGCTGGCGACTGAAATGGACAACACCGTGGTGCTGTGCATTTCCGCTGACCTGCCGTTTGCCCAGTCCCGATTCTGCGGTGCCGAAGGCCTGAGCAACGTTATCACCCTTTCCACCCTGCGCAGCGCTGATTTCCTCGAGAACTACGGCGTCAGCATCGCGGAAGGCCCACTGAAAGGTCTGGCAGCACGTGCTGTACTGGTTCTGGACGAAAACGACACTGTCGTTTTCAGCGAACTGGTTAACGAAATCACCACCGAGCCGGACTACACTGCCGCGCTGGACGTGCTGAAAGCATAATAAGTCCTTAGCATTCTATACAACTTATTCTCAACCTCGCCACGGCGGGGTTTTTTATTAGAAAATAGCTGAATCGTTAAAGCCAAAATATTCATCGATCACAAAAATCATGCAATAAAGACAGCAAAATGTAACTTCTGCGTGATCATTAACGCATTCTAATTGTTAAAATCACCTAATTTTAACCTCAGTGAAGCCCATCACATTTCCCTTTTTGTCTAAACATTAGATTTGCTTACGAAAGTAAATAATCGTTTCAGCAAAAAGGATAAACTATGAAGATCAAATTCGCTTTTACGCTCCTGGCGGTCCTGGTTTCTGGCCATGCCGCGGCTAAAACCTGGGTGCTGACAAGTGCTGAAAGCAGCGTAGAGAAAGGAAACTGGAAGATTTCCAGTGATGAGCTGAAAGTTAAAGATCAGACGTTCAGCATTGAGCAAAAAGTCTTGCACGGCGGCAAGCAGGAAGGCAGTAAAGTCATCATTATTAGCAGTAAAGATGGCCTGACAATTACGCTGAGCCCGACCCGCGGCATGAACCTTCTGCACGTTGAAGGGTTTGGCACCCGACTGGGGTGGGATTCCCCCGTCAAAGAGGTCGTGAATCCGGCTTATATCAATCTTGAAAGCCGAAACGGTCTCGGCTGGCTGGATGGTTTCAACGAGATGATGGTGCGCTGTGGCTATGAGTGGACAGGTCATCCGGTCACGGCGGACGGGCAAATTTACACCCTGCATGGCAGGGCCGGGAATACCCCGGTATCACAGGTGGAAGTTGAGGTGGCGGATGCCGCCCCGCATGAGATCCGCGTTCGGGGTTTGATCAAAGAGAGCACGTTCAAAAAAGCGGATCTGCAGACCATGACCGAACTGCGCTACGTTCCCGGAACCAACCAGTTCAGCCTGCATGATGTTCTCACTAACCATGCCGATTACCCTCACGATTACCAAATCATCTATCACAGCAACTTCGGGACGCCGATCCTCGAAGAAGGCGCACGTTTCCTTGCGCCAGCGGCGAGCGTAAGCCCATTCAATGACTACGCCAAAGCGGGCGTTAACGACTGGCAAACCTATGCCGGGCCGACAAAAGGCTTTGATGAGATGGTCTTTAACATTCAGCCGCTCGCCGACAACAACCACGAAACGCTCGCGGCGGTGGTCAATAAAGCCGGAGATAAAGGCGCATCAATCCAGTTTGATACGCGCCAGCTGCCCGTGCTGACCTTATGGAAAAACACCGATACGCTGAAGCAGGGTTATGTCACAGGCATTGAACCGGGCACCAGCTACGCCTACCCCGTGACGATTGAACGCCAACAGAAGCGGGTTAAGCAGCTGCAGCCGGGTGCCAGCGCGCAGTTTGATCTGACCTATACCCTGCTCCACAGCTCGCAGCAGGTGAAAGAGGTCGAAAGCAGGATTGCGTCGATTCAGGGCGAGACAAAAACAGACATCGTTAACACGCCGTTGGCGAAGGAATAAATCTAAAGTGAAAAGTAAAAAGCCTCTTTGCAGAGGCTTTTTTGTTATTCGTCACCTTTCTTATGATTCAAACCATACTCACGTAGCTTATTGGCGATTGCGGTGTGCGAGACGCCCAGGCGTTTTGCCAGTTTGCGGGTGCTGGGATAGCTGCGGTACAGCTGCGTCAGCACAGAACGCTCGAAACGGCTGGTGATGTCATCAAGCGACCCTTCCATCGCCTCTTCCCCTACCGATACCGTTCCGGCGTCGTAATCCGGCAACAGGATATCTTGCGGGCGCAGTTCATACCCTTCAAGCTGGGTCAGCGCACGATATACGGCGTTTTTGAGCTGACGAATGTTCCCCGGCCAGCCGTAGCGCATAAGCACCGTGCCCAGATCGGCAGACAGCTTCGGACGAGGAACCCCCTGCTCATCGGCAAAGCGGGCGACGAACAGCTCCGTAAGCGGCATGATGTCCTGCGGGCAATCGCGCAGCGGCGGAATGTTCAGCGTCAGGACGTTGAGGCGGTAATAGAGATCTTCGCGGAAGATCCCCTTTTGCACCAGTTCCACCAGGTTCTTCTGGGTGGCGCAAATGACGCGCACGTCCACATGCACCTCGTGATCCTCACCGACGCGGCGGAACGTGCCGTCGTTCAGGAAACGCAGCAGCTTAGCCTGCATACGCGGCGACATTTCGCCGATCTCGTCCAGCAGTACGGAGCCGCCGTTAGCCTGCTCGAAGAACCCTTTCTTGCCCTCCGGCGCGTGACCAAACAGCTCGCTTTCAACGGCATCTTCCGGGATAGAGGCGCAGTTAAGTGCCAGATAAGGCTTAGCCGCACGCGGGCTCGCCAGATGCACGGCGTGAGCCAGCAGGTCTTTCCCGGTGCCGGTATCGCCGGTAATCAGCAGCGGCGCGGTCAGGCTTGCGAGCTTACGCGCCTGATCAACCACATGACGCATTTTCGGGCTGACGGCAATAATCTGGCTGAACGCGCCAACGTCCTGACTGGAGAGGTTTTGCAGCTGACGACCCATGCGTAGCGTCGAGCGCAGCATGATCACCGCCCCGGTCAACACGCGGGTATTCCCTTCCCCTTTCAGATAGACCGGCGTGATCTCCATCAGGAAATTCTGCCCGTTAATCACCACATGCTCGCTGTGCGTGTTCTGCGGGTTGCTGTCCAGCCAGCGCTGGAAGTTAAAACCGGGGATCAGCTGCGCGGCGTGATGATTGCTGAGCTTCTCCTGGCTCTGCGCGAAAAGCTGGCAGCTCGCGTGGTTAACGCGCTCAACTTTGCTTTTCAAATCCAGAGAGAGGAACGGTTCAGGCATGGCTTCCAGCAGCGCGCTCAGCGCCAGGTGCTCACGCTCGGACGGCATCCAGGGAATGGTGCGTACATCCGTAACGCCAGCGATACGGCGGATTTCCGCCATCAGGCTGCTGAAGGTATTAAATTCAATTTCGGCAAAATTGAGGTAAATTCGCCCGACAGGATCGATCTCAATGCCACGTAAATCAATGCTACGTAAAACAAGAAGATCGAGTAATTCGCGGGTCAGACCGAGACGGTCTTCACAGAAGACTTCAAGACGCATGGGAAATTCACCGTTTTAAGCCAATAACAGTAAAATGATATGTCAGAACACGGTGATCGGGAAGATGGCTGTCAACAAATATTGACAGCCAGCACGATTAGTGAACAAAACCTCACGGCGAAGGTTTTTTATTGAGCGTCTCTTTGAGCTGGCCGATCAGTTCACGCCTGAAATCCCCCAGACGGGGCTTATCGCCGTCAATCCAGGGCAGCGGACGGCAGACTTCCATCGCTTTAATCCCCAGGCGTGCGGTTAATAATCCCGCACCGATGCCCTGAGCCGCACGGGCAGAAAGACGCGCCGCCAGATCCTGCGACATCCAGTCCATGCCCACTTCGCGCACCAGCTCACTCGCCCCGGCAAACGCGATATTGAGCAGGACCAGCTTAAACAGTCTGATCCGACTGTAGTAACCCAGCTCTATGCCGTAAAGGTTCGCAATACGGTTGATCAGGCGCAGGTTACGCCAGGCGATAAAGGCCATATCGACCAGCGCCAGCGGGCTGACGGCAATCATCAATGTGGATTCCGCCGCAGAACGGCTGATTTCGCGCCGCGCCTGAGCATCCAGCACCGGCTGTACCATGTGGGAATAGAGCGTCACCACTTCCCGGTCATTCTGAGTTTCATGGATGGCGGCATACCAGCGCTGAAGCGCCGGATGCGACTGATCGATTCCGGCCTGGCTGGCCAGCTTTTCACAGAACGCGCGCCCTTTCCCGGTGCCGTGACTGTGGAGCAGATCCCGCGCTTCATCACGCTCGTGCGCGCGCTGTCGCAGACGCCAGAGTCGACGCCATTCGGTGGCAACCGACCCGACGCCAGCCCCCACAATCAGCGCGCCTGCGGCACATCCGCCCAGCGCCACCCAGTCCTGCGTGTGCCAGGCATTCATCGTCCACTGCACGCCCTGACCCACCACGCTTACGCCAAACAGCGCCAGACCGGCGGTGACCATCCTGCGCCACAGGCTGCGTTTTGGACGCAGCGCGGCGTCCACGACCGCCTCCGCCGGACCATCCTCAACAACCGGCTCGTCCTGCAGCGCCGGGGCAAAGTTATCGGCCTGGGTACCGCTGAACGTCTGCGCCGTTTTGAACGCCTCCTGAGGGTTCTGCTCAAGCGTTCCGGTAAAGTCAATGCGCGGTTTTAACGGTTCCGTCATCGCAATTTATCTCCAATCAAAAACTCCAGCGCCGCATCCAGACGGATGTGCGGTAAAGGCCTGTCGACGCTCATGGCCTGCGGGCGGAAGGCTTCAAACTGAAAGCCCTGTTTCTGCCAGAAGGCCTGGCCCGGCAGCCGCGCAGGCACTTCGCCTGGGTAGACAGTAAGCGGTTCACCGTCGCTGAGCCGGTTGCCGCGTAATGCCGGTATTTTCTCGCCGTTAAGGTCAATTAGCCCGCTTTGCGTCGCCTGCACTGACGCGAGCCCAAGGCAATCCATGCTGATCCCTTCGAAGGCGGCGTTTTGCCAGGCGTCCTGTACCAGCTGCTGTAGCAGCGACACCATATTGGCATGCTGGTCGACGGTGACGTGATCGGCTTTTGTGGCCGCAAAGAGCAGTTTGTCGATCACCGGTGAGAAAAGACGGCGGAACAGCGTACGCTGCCCGTAGTGAAAACTTTGCATCAGCTGCGTCAGGGCAAGGCGCATGTCGTTGAATGCCTGTGGCCCGCTGTTGAGCGGCTGCAGACAATCCACCAGCACAATCTGGCGGTCAAATCGTAAAAAGTGGTTCTTATAGAATCCCTTGACCACCTTCTCACAGTAGTAATGGTAACGCTCGCGCAGCATACCGGCGTTAGTATGCTTATCCGCCTGCGCCAGCGTCGACTCGCCCACCCCATCCACATCCGGCCAGGGGAAAAACTGAAGCGCAGGCGCGCCCGCTAAATCACCCGGCAGAACAAAGCGCCCCGGCTGAATGAAGTGTAACCCTTCCTGTTTACACTGGTGTAAATACGCCGTCCAGGCGTCGGCAATGGCCGCCAGACGGTTTTCATCTGCTGGCGCAAGCGGGTCCAGCCCTTCGCACAGCTGTCGCCATTTGGCCGACCACCCGGCGCGTTGCCCCTGCAGCAATCCCGTCATCTGGCGTGACCAGCTGAGGTAATCCTGCGCCAGCATCGGCAGGTCGAGCAGCCATTCGCCGGGGTAATCGACGATTTCAAGGTATAACGTTGAGGTATCCTTGAAATGGCGCATCAGGGATTCATTCGAGCGGAAACGCAGCGCAAGGCGAATTTCACTGACCCCTCGCGTCGGCGTCGGCCACGCGGGCGGGTCGCCATACAGCTGTGCCAGCCCTTCGTCATAGGTAAAACGGGGAATGCCAAAATCACGCTGTGGAACGCGCTTAACGCCCAGCAGACGCTCTTCCCGCACCGCGCCAAGCAACGGCAGACGCGCCCCGGCGTGCAGGTTCAGGAGCTGGTTCACCATCGCAGTGATAAACGCCGTCTTACCGCTTCGGCTCAACCCCGTCACCGCCAGTCGAAGATGACGGTCAACGCCGCGGTTTACCAGTGAATTGATTTCGTTTTTAAGTCGCTTCATCGCCGTCCTTCGTTGCCTGGAAGCCTTGAATGCATGGCTTCAGAATACAATAAATGGGGGCAGATCGTTGATTATCAATTCTTATTTATTGCTATTGCCGTTTTTTCTCCAGTAAGATGAACGCCATTGCTGTCAGTCCTGAGTGAGTAAGGTGTATGTCACCCACCATTTATGATATCGCACGGGTTGCGGGCGTATCGAAATCAACCGTTTCCCGCGTTCTGAATAAACAAACGAATATTTCTCCTGAAGCGCGTGACAAAGTGCTGAAGGCGATTGACGAATTAAATTATCAGCCCAACAAACTGGCCCGTGCCCTGACCTCTTCAGGATTCGATGCCATTATGGTTATTTCGACCCGTTCAACCAAAACCACTGCCGGCAATCCTTTTTTCTCCGATGTTCTTCATGCCATTACGGCAAAAGCGGAAGAAGAAGGATTCGATGTTATTTTACAAACCTCAAATAGCAGTGAAGACGATCTCCTGAAATGCGTGAGTAAAATAAAACAGAAGATGATCAAAGGGATCATCATGCTGAGTTCGCCCGCAAATGAATCCTTTTTCACCACGCTGGACGCGTATGGCGTACCGGTAGTGGTTATCGGCAAAGTGGAAGGTGAGTATCAGAATATTTATTCCGTCGACACGGATAATTTTCATGACAGCGCCACGCTGACGGAAACCTTTATCAAAAACGGCCGCCGGAAAATTGCCTGCCTGCATGCGCCGCTTGAATATCATGTTTCGATCGATCGCCTGGCGGGTTATAAAGCCAGTCTGGAAAAGCACCATATTGCGATTAACCCGGACTGGATCATGGATGGTGGTTATACCCATGAGAGTGCGCTTAAGGCGGCTCTGGAACTGCTCTCTTCACCCACGCCGCCTGATGCCGTATTTGCTACCGACAGCATGAAGTTACTCGGCCTTTATCGCGCGGCGGACGAGTTAAATCTGATGATACCGGAACAGGTAGTGATAGCCGGATACAGTGACCCGATGCTGTCTCTCATTTTAACGCCCGCACCAGGCGGCTTTGATATCCCCACCCGCAAACTGGGGGAAGAGAGCTGCGATCTTCTCTTCAGGCGTATTGCGGGTCACCCCGCCCCGCAAAAAGTGCTGGTTGATACCCATTTTTTACTGGCGGCCTCGTTGCGCTAAAACCAGGGGCGGTAAGCCCCTGGAGGACCCACGGGTCAGAATGCGTAATTTACCCCAACGCCCGCATAGTGGAAGCGGTCGTTTTTACCCTCGTCATGGTTTTCCCATTCGTAGGCGTATTCAAGCGTCATGGATAAACCGTTGTTGAAGTCATAGGCGTACTGCATACCCAGACGGTTGAAATCATGTCCTTCACGCTCAGGATCGTCCTGCCAGTCCCAGTTCGACCAGCGATCGAGCCCCAGTCGGGTGTAAGGCGTTAAGGTCGTCTGACCCAATGAAATAGGCAGGTAGGCGCGAATTTCCTGAGTGGAGAACTCGCCGTTATTACGTGAACCGTCCATATTGAAACCGCGCTCTAAATAGTAATTCACTTTAGCGGCAAAGGTGTCGTTAATGGTCCAGGTAAAGCCCGTTTCGGTTTCGACGCGGCTGTCTGAATAGCCGGTTTTTTCCAGATCGTTGGCAAACTGATACATGGCAAACCAGCCGCCGAAACGCCAGTCGTCGGTTAATTTAATATCCCAGTCCGGCTGAATTTTGTAGCGCTGCATATTTGCGCTGCCGTCTCTGGCGCCGTGTTCATCCTTAAAGTGATAGCCATAATTACGGAAACCACCGGTCAGACCGAACGTGAAATCATCGGTACCAATAAAACGATAGCGTAACTCAAATTCCGGGCGATCGAAATAGGTCCCACGGGTCATGCTGCTATAATCAACCGGCCCTTCCTGATACATCGCCAGCGAAATAGTCCAGGCATCCCAGGTCGCATTAAACCACACGGAGGGTTCATATAATCCGTCTTTATCTTCTCCCTGGCCTTCGACGTTTTCAATTTCATACATCGCGCCAATATTAAATTCCCATTGCTTAGCCGTTTCTGTAGCATGTGCGCAGCTCACCCCTGCGCACAGCACGAGCGCAGCACTTTTTAGTAGAGTACTCATAAAATATTCCCTTTATAATTAACAAACAAAAAACCGGAAATTTGCATTTCCGGCAAACACCTTTCTTATCTAATAGCCGCTTCGGTATCGGCGTCGAAGAAATGGCACTTATTCATATCGAACTGGATGCCGATATTATCCCCTGCGGCATAATCATTCGCTGCTCCCGCGCGAACCACCAGCTCATGGCCGCCAACGGTGGCGTAGAGCATGAACTCCGCACCGGTCAGTTCGGCTACGCTGACTTTCGCCGCGATATTTTCACCGCTACTCTGCTGGGTGAGAATATCTTCCGGGCGGATCCCAAAGACCACAGCTTTACGCTGATATCCAGCGGCTTGCAGTGCAGCGAGCTTGTCTTCCGGGATCGCCAGGCGCAGCGTTTCCGTGACGAAATAGCGGTCGTCGATGGCACCACGAACAAAGTTCATGGCTGGCGAGCCAATGAACCCCGCGACAAACATGTTTGCCGGCTCGTTGTATACCTGCTTCGGTGCACCGACCTGCTGAATAATGCCGTCTTTTAAGATCACAATGCGGGTCGCCATCGTCATGGCTTCCGTCTGATCGTGGGTCACGTAAATCATCGTGGTATTGAGCTTCTGGTGAAGCTTGCTGATTTCAGCCCGCATCTGCACGCGGAGCTTGGCATCGAGGTTGGAGAGCGGTTCATCCATCAGGAACACGCCCGCTTCCCGCACTATCGCCCTGCCCAACGCCACACGCTGACGCTGGCCGCCGGACAGCGCGCCGGGTTTACGCTTGAGGTACTCCCGTAAGCCGAGGATTTGTGCGGCCCAGTTGACGCGCTCTTCGATAACCGCCGGAGCGATTTTCTGCATCTTCAGGCCAAACGCCATGTTGTCGTAGACCGTCATATGCGGGTAAAGCGCATAGTTCTGGAACACCATGGCGATGTCACGCGATTTGGCGGGCACATCGTTCATACAAACACCGTCGATCACCAGTTCACCGGCGGAGATCTCCTCCAGCCCGGCAATCATGCGCAGCGTCGTCGATTTACCGCAGCCAGACGGGCCGACAAAAACGATAAACTCCTTGTCCTCGATTTCGAGGTTAAAATCCTTCACCACGTGGACCTGGTTATCGTAAATTTTCTGAATATGTTTCAGTGACAGTTGTGCCATTTTT
Source organism: Enterobacter sp. PL1 (assembly GCF_945957325.1). Lineage (NCBI taxonomy): Bacteria > Pseudomonadati > Pseudomonadota > Gammaproteobacteria > Enterobacterales > Enterobacteriaceae > Enterobacter > Enterobacter sp. PL1. The sequence continues at coordinate 23,297 of NZ_CAMFKT010000001.1, read as the reverse complement.
AATTCCTTATCAATACGCCCGGGAGGCCCAGAAATCGGTCAGGCATTTCCAGGTCAGTTCCTGCGTCGAATGAAGCTGTAGTCCCGCATGGGCCAGGCCTGAGCCAATCCCGACCGACAGCATGCCCGCCGCGTTGATCGCCGCCACGCCCGCGGGCGCATCTTCGACCCCAATGGCCGCCTCGGGGCGGACGTCCAGGCCTGCACACGCGGCGAGGAAGATCTCCGGGTCCGGTTTTGAACAGACGATACGGGAAGCATCGGCGCAAAAATCAAAGGCGCGATGAATACCCAGGGCATGCAGTATTCCAGGAGCGTTGAGGGAAACGGAGGCGAGCCCAATTTTGACCTTCGCCGCCCGAATGTCCGCCAGCACCTCCCGGATGCCCGGCAGCAGTGACGCCTCGGTCAACGACGACAGCGATGCGACGTAGAGCGCATTTTTCTTCCCCGCCAGCGCCAGGCATTGTTTGTCGTCAAACGCCCCCTCTTTCCCACCGTGTCGCAGGATCCGCTGCAGGGATTCCATGCGGCTAATTCCCTTCAGCTCCTCGTTAAACACCTCATCAATAATGATGCCGATCTCCTGTGCGACCGAACGCCAGGCGAGAAAATGGAGATGCGCCGTATCGGTGATGACCCCATCAAGATCGAATACAACAGCTTCAGGCTTCATGGCTGGTCTCCGTGGTAGCGGTCCCATTAAAAGACGTAAGAAATTCCCTACGGGACAGTGCCTGCCGCTCCGATACGCATACCGTTTTTCCCCACAGGGTTAACGTGACGGGCGCGGTGGTCTCGATGGTTAAAACGTCATTTTCAAACGTGAAGCGCAGGCGAGCGTTCTGCCAGCGCAGCGGGAAGGCAAGTTTTCGCCAGCGAGCGGGTAGCTTCGGCGCAAGGTGCAGCTCGCCCTCAACAATCTGCATGCCGGCAAACCCCTGAATAACGCCGGACCAGATAGCCCCCGTGGCAGCGGCATGAATGCCGTCATCGCTGCTGTGCGGATCGTCGCCCAGATCGATAGCCACGCCAGCGCGCCAGAAGGCGTAGGCCCCTTCCGTATCGCCACAGCGGGCGGCCACAATGCCGTGAATAGCCTTGCTCAGCGAAGAGTCATGGATCGTACGTGGCTCGTAAAACGCCAGGTTGGCCGCGCACTGGGCGGGGGTAAATTTCTCCGGCAACAGGTAGTTAAGCATCACCACGTCAGCCTGCTTGAGGATCTGCATCTCGTTAACTTCCGCGCGAGAGTAATCCAGCAGGATGGTCTGCTTACCCGCTTTGGCTTTATAGCGGCTTAAATCGATCGCCGGTTTCGCCATGAACGAATCGTCCTGCGGGATAACGCCCCCGGCGTCGGCTTCCGGCAGCCACAAGCGGGCCAGGAAGGTGGTCGCCTTCTCCATGAAGCAGGCATCTTCACGCTCAAACAACGACATAAACCGACATGCGCTGGCCACGTTGTACCAGGCCAGATAGTTGGTGTAGGCGTTGTTATCCACATGTTCGGTGTATTCGTCCGGCCCAATCACATCATGAATTTCCAGGCGCCCGTTAATCTCCGTAGCGCGGCCCATCCAGAACGTTGCCGTCTCCACCAGCAGGGTCAGCCCTTCATTGCGCATAAATGCGTCATCACGCGTGGCCTGCCAGTAGGCCACAACGGCCCAGGCAATGTCCGCCACGATGTGGTGTTCGGCCAGGGCGGAGGCCACTTTCTGCCGCATGCCCGTACGGATGTTGATGGCTGCAAACTCCGGCGTCTCCTCTTTGCCGCTTGCGGCGCTCTCCCACGGGAACAGCGCGCCCGGCCAGCCGTTGCGACGGGCTTTTTCCCGGGCCCCGGCCAGGTTCAGCCAGCGATAGCGCAGCAGACTGCGGGCCACCTGCGGACGGGTGAAAAGATGGAAAGGCAGCATGAATATTTCGGTGTCCCAGAAGACGTGGCCTTTATACCCCTCGCCGGTCAATCCCTTAGCGGCAATACTGCTCCGCTCATCATGGGCTGGCGTCATGGTGGTCAGATGCCAGACGGCATAGTCCAGCGCCATCTGATCGTCAGGAGATGCAGAAGCCACTTCCACCCTGGCGTCACGCCATACGTCTTCCCATGCGCAGGCTGAACTCTCCAGCAGAGAGGCATAACCCCTTGCTGCACAAACCTTGAGATCCGCCAGCGCGCCGCGCGCGAAAGATTCCTGCGACAGGGCTTTATCGCTGCGATGGGCCACCCAGACCAACTTATCCAGCGTGACAGTGTCACCCTGCGGTATCGTCAGGGAATAGTGAGCAGAGAGCCGACGATTTTTAGCGGTAAAGCAGCTTTCGCTGTCTGCTGATAGCTGACAAAAAGCCGAGATAACAACGTCAGAGGCCCGGTCCTGTGTTTCATACACACCCTGCATATAGTGCTGGTCGAATACCCTGACAGAAATTTCATCCAGATGCTGACGGCCGGTATTGGTTTGTGTGGCATCAATACCGGTTTTCATCACCACCTGCGAGGCTGCATCAAGCGGGGTGATCGCAAGCTGCATGGCCACAAGCGGCAGCTGATCGAGAGAGACAAAACGACGACTCTCCAGGCGATAGCGCTTTCCGTTGGGCGAGCGCCAGACAACGCGGCGATGCAGCTCGCCGTTGGCAAACGCCAGCTCGCGCTGCCACTCAAGAATGTCCCCGGACAGAAGGGTAAAATTCACCCCGTCCAGCTCAACCTCGATACCGGTGATATCGGGCAAATTGATCAGCTCAGTGGTCTCGTTACGTCCCGCCTGGTGATACAAGCCCGCAAGATACATCCCTCGGGTTTGCTGGGTGTAATCTTCTTCATGCGCAGCGCGAATGCCCATGTAGCCGTTACCGCATGCCATAATGGACGCGTACTTATTCAGACTGTGCGGACAAAAGCCCGGATCGGTTAATACAGACACGCTTAGCATAATGTTACGCTTTCTCCTGTTTCTGCCGACTGATAAAGCGCCGCGACAAGCTGCTGAATCACCAGCCCCTGTTCAGCATCTGCAATCATTACGGGCTCTCCCTGCACGTGGCGGACAAAGGCCTCCATGCTGCGTAAATGGCGCTGATCGTCAGCCTCTTCACGCTGAATCAGGGTCTGTAACGCCCCGGCGTCATCCTGATAAATATGTGCCGGGAAAAGCGTCGCCCCCGCTTTTTCACCGCAAAACGCGACATTCATGATCGACTGCTCGCGGATATTCAGCGCAAACGAGGTATCCAGACGCAAAATGCCGCCGTTGCAGAATTCGATGGTGCCAAACAGGGCATCTTCCACCGTAAACTGAGCAGGATCCCACTCGCCAAACTGGCCGCTGCTTTTCCGGGTTCCCAGCCTCTGGAAACCGTGCGCCGTGACCCTTTTGACCGCCGGGAAACCCAGCACGTACATCGCGGCATCCAGCATGTGAATACCAATGTCAATCAGCGGCCCACCGCCCTGCAGCGCTTTATTGGTGAAGACGCCCCAGCCCGGCACGCCGCAGCGCCGCAGCGCCTGCGCCGAGGTGAAGTAGATTTCGCCCAGCGTTCCGTTCATCACGGCCTCGCGCAGCAGCTGCGTATCGAGCGCAAAGCGGTGATGGAAGTCATATGCCAGCACTTTGCCCGCCTTGCGGGCAGCGATCCGCATCTCGTCGGCCTCTTGCGGCGTCATGGCAGGCGGTTTTTCGCACATCACATGACAGCCGGCCTCCAGCGCTGCCATCACATGCTCAAAATGGAATCGGTTTGGCGAACAAACGCTCACCACGTCCGGCTTAACCGCCTCCAGCATGGCGCACGCGTCCTGCCACGCCGACGGTATGGCATGGCGCTCCGCAAAAGCCTGTGCCTGTTCGAGGCGGCTGTCCATGACAGCCACCATCTGAACATCACTGCGCGTGGCGTAATACGAGGCATGCACTTTGTCCGCAACCTGCCCGGCGCCAATGATGGCGACGCGCAGTGGCGACGTTGTTGAAGCACTCATCACGCTCGTCATCCTTAGCATTCGCGTAAATAAGTGAGTGAATCCCGGTAAGCCTGAGCGGGATCCTCAGCGCGTACGCGGCACTCGTATACCACATAGCCCTGGTAATTATCCGCACGCAGCTGATTGAACAGGCTGGCAAAATCGAGGCTACCGCTTCCCGGCTGATAACGGTGATTATCGGCGATGTGCACATGGCCCAGCAGATCGCGGTGCTGATGCAGCGCCTCCGTCAGCGAATCTTCTTCAATGTTCATATGATAGAAATCGCCGATGATCTGCACGTGCTTGAGGCCGTTCTCTTCGATATAGCGTCGTGCGTCAGCCAGGGTGTTGATCATGTGATCCTGATAGCGGTTCAGCGGCTCCAGGTAGACGGTGGTTCCGGTGCGCGCGGCCACCTCATCCAGCCAGCGCAGCGACGCACTCACCGCTTTGCGGTCGCCTTCCAGGCTGCGTGGAGAGGTCATCGGCGGCAAACGGAAGGTAAACATTCCCCAGGCTGCAGGCACGATAATGCCCTTGCCGCCCACTTCGGCCAGGGCTTCCAGAATGCGTTCAATCTGCGCTAAACCATTCAGACGACGCTCTTCGATAAAGTCACCAATCCAGCCATCGTATCCGCCGCAGGCGGTCGTGACCGGCAGGCCGGTGGCCTTAATCGCCGCTTTCACCTCGGCGAGATTTTCCACCAGTAGCTTGCCGTCAATCTCATAGCCATCAAAACCCATCGCCTTGATGTACTCGAATTTTTCCAGGATGTTGGACGGGAAAAAGGCCTGATTTTGTGTTGCGATTTTCATGAGTTGCTTTCCTTAGCTTAAAAAGTGACGCCCATTTTGATGCTCAGTTCCGGATGTTGATCCACATATTTCATGTAGCTTTCAGCGCTGGTGGTGAAGGTCACAACCGGGTCGATCAGATCTTCACAATTCAGATAACCGTTCATCAGCAGTTCCCAGCAGGTCTCTTCAATACGCTTGCGGCTCCAGCGCGGGTAATCCGGGTTTGGCTCACTGCAGGCGCGGGAGAAGACAATCTTCGCGTTGTTGAAATGCGCTTCACGCCCCAGGTTAAAGCCTGCTGAGAACGGTTTAGCGAACGCAACGTAGGAGATGGTGCCGCCGTAGGCGAGGCCGCGCAGCGCGGACTGCAGCGCATCGGCAAAGCCGCTGGTCTCGATGATCACGTCTGCGCCCTGCTTTCCGGTCAGCTTTTTAATTTCCAGACCAGCGTCTGTGCCGATTGGGTTCAGGCAGTGGTCCGCACCGTGACGACGGGCGATCTCGCAGCGGTGTTCGATCGGATCCACGCCGATAACAACTGACGCGCCAGCTTTTTTCGCCAGCTGAATCGCAATCTGTCCGATGGCTCCCAGGCCGACCACGACAACAAAGTCGCCCACGCGGACGTTGGCATCACGCACGCCGCTCATGGCAAACTGTGCCGGATCGTAGCAGACGGCGTTCTTCCACGAGGCGCCCTGCGGCATTTTGCGCAGCTTGTAGTTGTTGACGGCATTCACGATAACCGTCTCCTGCAGCGGACCGTAGCAGCAAACGCGATCGCCAGTCTGGTATTCCGTGACGTCCGCACCGCATTCGATGATGTCGCCAACAATCATGTTGCCCAGCTGGAACTTACCGAACTCGATACCGCGCGCTGCGCCCTCTTCACGCGGCGTGAACATCTGCCACTCCGCGTTAAACTCTTCATCGATAAACGGGCTTGCGGCGCGGAAATCGACCACTTCAGTGCCGTGCTTCGGGGCACCAAAGCGGGCACGAATTTTCACTTCATGTGCTTCCACAGCACGATCTTCATATTCCACCAGCGCCGCCACGCGTGGCGCTGTCGCAACTAATTTTTTCATGATTGACTCCTTGTTAAAATTGGCCGCCTCAGCCCTTCACGCCACCGGCGGTCAAACCACTTTTAATAAAACGTTCAGACAGGGCGTACATAATGACCACCGGAAGTGCCGTCACCAGCGATGCCGCCATCATGCGACCCCAGATATAATCGGGTGTGCTAAAGAGCGTGTTCAGCCCGACCGGCAAGGTGAAGTTGCTGGCGCTGGACAGGAAAATGGACGCAAACAGATAGTCGTTCCACGCCACCATGAAGCAGTAGACAAACACCGATACGAGCCCGGATATCGCCAGCGGTACGGTAATACGGAAGATGATTTGCAGGCGGTTAAGGCCGTCCATCATCGCGGCCTCTTCTATTTCGTCCGGAATGGTGTCGAAGTAGCTGCGCAGCATGAACACCGCCGTCGGTAACGTCTGCGTCACCATGGTGATAATCAGCGCCAGCTCGGTGTCGTAGATCCCCAGCGCGGTGATGATTTTGAACAACGGCACCACCAGCAAGATGCCGGAGAACATGTAGACGGTGTAAAAACTCGCGTTGATCGTCGTGCGGCCCTTAAAGCGCAGCTTGGACAAGGCGTAAGCGCCCAGCGTACCGAGAAACACGGCAATCACCGATGAGGTCAGCGACACCACCATGCTGTTTCTGAAGTAATCCACAAACGGGAAGATCAGCGGGTTAAAGATGTCGATGTAATGCTGCAGCGTCCACGCCTGCGGCAGAATGGTTGGGTGGAGCGAGATCGCCTCTTTGGCGCTCTTGAATGACGTCATCAGCATCACGAAGAACGGGAAGAGCGTGATGATCAGAAATACCGCCAGCCCGAGATAAAAACCAATACGGCTCAGTACGCGTTTATTTGTTGCCATTGAGGTTCACCCTTTTTCTGGTCAGCAGAATCACAGCGAAGATGATCACGAACAGCACCACAGAAATGGCCGCTGCTTTACCCAAGTCATTGAAAGCGAAAGCGGTTTTGTAAAGATAGACGCCCAGAATATCGACCTTCGTGGTCAGCAGGTAGACGTCAGCAAACATGTAGAACATCCAGATGGTGCGAAGCGTGACCACCGTGGCCAGCACCGGCATAATCGCGGGCAGCGTGACGATCCGAAAACGTTGCCAGGCATTCGCGCCGTCCATTTCCGCCGCTTCATACAGGGATTTATCAATGGTCTGTAAAATCGCCAGGAACGAGATAAACGCGTACGGGAAGTAACGCCAGATCGCGAACAGCACCACCAGTACGAAGCTGCTGTTCGGGTTGTCGAACCACAGCGGCGCCTGGTCATACAGGTGCAACAGGTCTACGCCCAGATAGTTCACAATGCCGTAGCCGTTGTTGAACATGTATTTCCAGGCAAACACCAGCGAAATAGACGGCGTGACGTAGGATAAAATCACCAGAGAACGTGCCGTCTTACGCAGGCGAAACTCGCGATTAAAGAAGATGGCCACGGCCAGCCCCAGCACCGTGCTGCCAATCACCACCAGCGCGGTGTACCAGAAGGTCATCCACAGCGAGTGCCAGAAAGCGGCATCGCCGAGGATGCGAATGTAATTGTCCAGGCCGACAAACACGGCGCTAATGCGCGGATTGAGCGGCAAGCGTAAAAAGCTGATTTCAATATTGGAAATCATTGGCCAGGCCACCAGGCCCCCCAGCAGAATCAGGCTGGGGGCCAACAGCAGCATGGCGAAAGGCATATCTGAACGACCAGAAAACAACGTCTTCATAATTTCCTTCCGCAGAGCGCTCCTATCGTTGTGTAATGAGATCAGTCAGTCGCTTCTGGCTGCTGCTTAACGTTGTGTTAAGGTCCTTCTGCCCCACCGTGACGTTATGCACCATGGAGCTGATAATGCCGGAGCCCGTCACGTCGCCCATGCGGGTGAAGTTTTTATCCCCAACCGCGCCAAACACCTGCACGTTCGGGAACTGTGCAATCAGCTCATAAGGCAACTGCCCAAACGCTTTAATCACGTCGTTGTTTTTCCAGGTATCCGTGCCCACCACCCCTTTGTTTACCGGCAGCGCCGCGCCCGGCGACATCATGACCCAGTCCGTCGCGTTTTGAGCCTGTTCCATCCAGGTAACAAACTTCTCGGCCGCTTTGGTCTCCTCTTCGGTTTGTCCGGTGGTGATCGTCAGCGAGGTGATCATGCCGTACACCGCCGAAGAGTTTTCAGTCGGGACAACGAAGCCCAGGTTGGCAGGGTTTCCGTCCTTGTAGACGGCGGGCAGGATGTAGGTGGAGTAAACCGCCATCGGCGCAGAACCGTTCATGAAGGCGTCTTTGATCTCCATAACATCGTTCGAACCCGGCATGGTGGTCGCAGCCAGCGCTTTATAAAACGCCAGCGCTTTGGCCATTTCCGGGGTATCGATGTCGACATTCCCTTTTGCATCAAACACGTTCGCGCCACCGGAAAGGGCAAACTGAGAGAACGACTGTTCGGTCATCACGCTTTCCGCAGTCGGTAACGCGATGCCGTAATGTTTTTTAGCCGGGTCGTTCAGGCGCTGGCTGGCTTGCAGAAGCTGTTCCCAGTTATGCGGCTCCTCAATGCCCGCCGCGGCCAGCACATCTTTGTGGTACCACACGCCGGAGAGCCAGGCGCTGATCGGCACGCCCGTCCAGGCTGCGCCGTCTTCCGTGCGGACAACGCGCAAGATGCCGTCATAGAAGGTGTTTTCCCCCACCGCCTTAATTGCTTCAGCGATTGCGTCACGATCCAGAAGCTGTTCTTTATCCATCACTTTTGCATAGTCATGGCTGACCTCAATCACTTCAGGCAGCGCGCCGGTTCGCGCCAGCGTAATCACCTTGGTGTTGTAGGCATCCTCTTCTACCGGTACCTGTTTTATCGTGATGCCCGGGTTCTCTTTCTCGAATTTTTCGATCAGTTTCGTAATAACGGCCTGACGCTCCTGCTCGACCGACGAGTGCATAAACTCAATGGTGACAGAGGACGCTTTGTCATCCTTACAGCCTGATAACAGGGCGCACGAAACCAGTGCTGATATCAGCACAATTCTGGGTATTTTCATGTTTAAGGTCCTTTTTAGTTTTCTTTAATCCACAATACCTGCCATGGATTTAGGATCAGAGTCGTGTCGGTAATATCTTTTCCGCTAATCAATTCCCTTCCCGAGTGAATATCGGACTCAACCGTTTGAGAATTATCACTGAAATTAAACAACGCTGTTATTTTCTCACCACAATCCGCCACGCGGACAATTTTTAAAACATGCTTCCCTGACGTACTAAAATAAGCCTCACTGTCAGGATGAAATGCTTTTTCCGCCCGGCGCAATACGATTAACTGACTTAACGCACTGTAAACCTGATAACGGAGACTATTTTTATCTTCAAGCGCGCAATCAATTTGACCCGCGGCATATTTCTCACGATTTATCGCACGGTTATATCCAAGACGCTCTACGCCATCATAATCATTACGGGAGCCGAGAATACTTTGAATATAAACCGCAGGCACACCGGGGAAGCTTAACAGGACAGCATGGGCCAGAATAAACCGGGCAATGCGTTCGCTATCATGACTTTCTCGCGTACTTAAGGCATCAAGATAGGTCACGTTAATTTCATACGGGCTTCGTGTGCCATCCGGGTTATTTTTCCAGTTAACCAACGCACCTTCGGTCTGGAGCTTTTCTACAAGCGAGAGGATCTCCGACTCCGGTAAAATTCCGCGCAATGGGTTAAGACCAATGCCGTCATGCGAGGCCAGGAAGTTGAACCAGGTGGTTTTTGTGGAAGGCAACGCCAGCGACGCAGCCCACTGGCTCAGCGTGCTGACATCCTGGCTGTGCACGGCATGCAGCACCAGCGGAGGCAACGAGAACTGATAAACCATCTGCGCTTCATTTTCGCCGTCACCGAAGTAAGAGACGTTATCTTTATGCGGAACGTTCGTCTCGGTGATAATTACCGTGCCGGGGGCAACCGCCTCGGTAATGGCGCGGAAAAGCTGGATGAGCTGGTGGGTTTGCTCAAGGTGAATGCAGCTCGTTCCCGGTATTTTCCACATGAACCCTACGGCATCCAGTCGAATATACCGCGCCCCTTCAATAAGGTAATGCAGCAGCACGTCGACCATCGCAATCAGTACCTGCGGAGAGGCGAAGTTGAGATCGATCTGGTCTTCACTGAAGGTGGTCCACAGGTGTCGTACACTGCCATCATGAAGTGTGAAAGGCGTGAGAAGCGGTAAGGCGCGCGGACGCGTCACCGCGGATAAATCTGTCTCGGGATCGACAGAAATGAAGAAATCATCATATCCCGGCATTTGCTTCAGATAATTAGCAAACCAGGCACTTTTGGCCGACATATGATTGCAGACGAAATCAAACATCAAACTGGTTGTCTGTTTTAATTCAGCAACGTCTCGCCATGTTCCCGTTTCAGGCGCAACTTCATGATAATCAATTACAGAAAAGCCATCGTCCGAAGACCACGGATAAAAAGGCAAAAGATGGACATGAGAAAAAGAATGCGAAAGCCATTTGTTATAAAAACGTGTAAAAACAGGGAGTGCTTTCTCCCCTTTCGCGGAAAACTGATCGGCATAGGTTATCAGAACGATATCTTTTTCATCCCAGCCCATTTTACGCCTTTCCGTAATAACAGAGGCGGCCTTTTCAATATTTTCCAGCAGCATATGGAGATGTGCTTCAGAAAACGTTTTTCCATAAACAAGATTAATGAGTGCTTTAATTTTTTCGTTCACTTGATTTTCCATGGTAGCGGTCCCACGGAATGGCAATCTACTCCCATGAAAAATATCTGTCAACGGACCGGGCAGGAGAAAAATGCGATTGCAAAGCAGCTCAGCGCAATATTGTGAGCTGCCGCAAAGAAAGCAGGTGAAATGAGGAAGTGCGGGTCATCATCGCCAGCCCCTCTCCTGGAAGAGAAAGGGCTGCTGCGAGCGGAAACTACTGGGATAAATAGCGGCGTGACAGCCGTTTCGCCACCTTTTGCAACAGCGGTTCGAGCGCCACGGCCAGTACCATTCTGACCGGCTTGCGGGCAACCGATTTAATCGCCCACCCCGCTACCCCAGCCGGACCGTAACGTAACGCGGTCATCAGGACCAGCTTACCTGCGATTTTCAGGCCGGGTTTTACCTTCTGACCGGCCTGTTGCCAGTGTTGTTTCATCTCTTTTCTCTCTTAAAGCTGACGGAAACGACTTCTCAGCGTAAAGGTATCCGACGTGACGTAGCGTTCCATTTCCCGTAACCGCTTCTCACCGGCGGCGAGTTGCGCATCCACAGCATTGAGGAGATCGCTGCTGGTGGGAGCGCCTTCCGCCGCCAGTTCTCCCTCCGGCATCGGGTCAAGCACAAACGACAACACGATGTACGCAACCAGGGTAATAAATGCCAGACCGAAGAAGATCGACAGCACCGTCACCACGCGTACCAGCTTAACCGGGACGTCAAGATAGTGAGCCAGCCCGGCGCAGACGCCGCGCACCATGCCCTGCTGTGGAATTCGCCACAGCTTTTTGTTCAGATTCAGTCCAGACATTAACGGTCCCTCCAGTTTGGATGTTCAGCATCCAGGATGGCTTCCAGCGCCTGAATGCGTTCACGCATTTTGTTCGCCTCATCGGAGAGCTGTATCAGACGCTGTTGTTCACTCTGGGAAAGTTCGCCCCGTGAGGAACGGTTGCTGTAGTGCAGCCATAACCAAATCGGCAAAACGAACAGCACGAAAATCGTCAGGGGAATAGCCAGAAAAAGCGCGCTCATGTGTACTCCTTGTCTTACGATGCGGCACGTTCAGGTGCCGCAGGCATTATTATTGGTTGTCTTGCTTCATTTTGGCTTTCAGTGCCGCCAGCTGCTCGCTGATTTCATCATCGGCCTTGAGATCAGCGAACTGTTGATCCAGTGACTTCTGCTTACCGATGCCGTGGCTTTCGGCTTCCGCTTCCATCTGGTCGATACGACGCTCAAACGATTCAAAACGGGCCATCGCTTCATCCAGCTTACCGCTGTCAAGCTGGCGACGCACGTCGCGGGAGGAGCTTGCCGCCTGGTGACGCAGGGTCAGCGCCTGCTGACGCGCGCGGGTTTCGCTCAGCTTGTTTTCCAGCTCGCCAATCTCTTTCTTCATGCGGGTGAGCGTGTCATCCACCAGCGTCACTTCATGCTCGAGCGTCGCGACCATGTCTGCCAGCTTCTGTTTTTCGATCAGCGCCGCACGGGCCAGATCCTCTTTGTCTTTGCGCAGCGCGAGTTCTGCTTTTTCCTGCCATTCGTTCAGTTGAACGGTGGCCTGTTCAATACGACGCGTAAGCTGTTTTTTCTCCGCCAGCGCGCGGGCGGAGGTAGAGCGGACTTCAACCAGCGTGTCTTCCATTTCCTGAATCATCAGACGCACCAGCTTCTGCGGATCTTCCGCTTTCTCCAGCAGTGAGTTGATGTTGGCGTTCACGATGTCGGCAAAACGAGAAAAAATACCCATAATTGACTCCTCTTAGTTCTGTTATCGGGCAATGCCCTGCTGTATGGATAATACAATTCCCGTGCCAATTTTTTATCTTATTGATTTAACGAGAACTGATTGATTTTTATGCAGCAAAGAACTATTCTTACCTGGTGAATATCGCTAAGGAGTGGTTAATTTCATCATGCCCGGATACAAAGACAATTTACTCGGCGAAGCAAACAGCTTTCTGGAGGTGCTGGAACAGGTGTCTCGCCTGGCGCCGCTCAACAAACCGGTGCTGATTATCGGCGAGCGGGGTACGGGTAAGGAACTCATCGCCAACCGTCTGCACTACTTATCCGGGCGCTGGGACGGCCCCTTCATTTCCCTTAACTGCGCGGCGCTGAATGAAAACCTGCTCGACACCGAGCTCTTCGGCCATGAAGCGGGTGCGTTTACCGGTGCCCAGAAACGCCATCCCGGACGCTTTGAGCGCGCCGACGGCGGTACGCTGTTTCTTGATGAGCTGGCCACCGCGCCCATGCTGGTGCAGGAGAAACTGCTGCGCGTGATTGAATACGGCGAGCTGGAGCGCGTCGGCGGTAGCCAGCCGCTGCAAGTCAACGTGCGCCTGGTGTGCGCCACTAACGCCAACCTGCCGGAGAGGGTGGCAGAGGAAACATTCCGTGCCGACCTGCTTGACCGACTGGCCTTTGACGTCGTGCAGCTTCCTCCGCTGCGCGAGCGAAGAAGCGACATTATGCTGCTGGCAGACCAGTTTGCGATTCAGATGTGCCGCGAGCTCGGACTGCCGCTGTTCCCCGGCTTCAGCGATTATGCACGGGAGACGCTGCTCGCGTACCACTGGCCGGGCAATATCCGCGAGCTGAAAAACGTCGTGGAGCGCTCCGTCTATCGCCACGGCAGCAGCGAGACGGAGCTGGACAACATCATTATCGATCCTTTTCAGCGCAGCGCCCCGCCCTTGCCCGCACCAGCATCTCCAGGCGACGCCCCTGCTCTTCCCCTTGATTTGCGCCAGTTCCAGCACGACCAGGAGAAACAGCTGCTGGAGCAAAGCCTGAAGATGGCGAAATACAACCAGAAACGGGCGGCTGAACTGCTGGGTTTGACCTACCATCAGTTAAGGGCATTGCTTAAAAAGCATCAAATGCGCTGACAATATCAGCATTTAACAGCAGACATTTTCAAAACCAAGCCTGGATAACTGCTCCACTCCTTAGGACAACATACAATGCCATTCAATAATAAAAACATACTTATTACTTTCCTATCCCTCTGCTCATAACATAAGGCCGTGATGACGACGAAATATGAATACTGGAACTGACCATTCAACCCGCCAAATAGGGTAGCCAAAATGGTATTGGAATCGAAATTGATGTTCGTGGTGTACCTGACTTCAGTAAATGTGGTGTGAGATGAAAATCATAATATTCGTTGTTTTACTTATTGCCAGTTTACCCTCGTCCCGGACAGCTGGATTAATGATGTTTTCATGCAACATATCCAGATATCAGGCGATGGTGAAGAAGCCATGAATAACTATGATTTCACAGCAATTCTGATCAATTTTGGTCTGTCTGCAATGATAGCGTTTGTACTGATGATGCTTATGAAAGTGCTGAAAAAATGAACCAGGGTGGCAGGTACGCACGTAACAACAAAGTGAGCATTTTTACTCTATGCTATTTAGACTGTTCGTATGCCATTGCCTTACCCGTACTTGATCTGCTCTCAGATCTGGTGATAAACGGCCGCATTTTACCGGCTATTTTTCTTCAGAAAGTATGATCCCAGATCTGATAGCGACAACATGTCTTCCTGTCATTCACGGCATACATTCACAAGCTTGATGCTATCCGCCGGAGCGAATCCTTCGTTTATAGCGAGTCAGATACGCCACGAAAATGCTAAGATAGTCCATGAGGTATATTCAAAGTGGATTGCAGGTATGAAAGTGCATCGGGTTGTGACGCTGAGTGACCGACTGCAAACGTTACTGCCCCCATTATGCCCTCAGGCTTAAACGATACTGGATAATGTCGTTTAAAATTAGTAGGATAGCCACTTCATATTTAATACCTTAAAAATTATGCGTCTGGTTTTATCGTCCTTTTTTGCACTTGGTCTGTTTAGCAGCCTGGCCTTTGCTGCGCCCGGGCAAACGCCGCAGCCTGACATTCGTGACAGCGGCTTCGTCTATTGCGTAAGCGGCCAGGTGGATACTTTCAACCCGCAAAAAGCGGGCAGCGGCCTGATTGTGGATACCCTTGCCGCGCAGCTTTACGATCGTCTGCTTGATGTAGACCCGTACACTTACCGTCTCGTGCCCGAGCTTGCGGAAAGCTGGGAAGTGCTGGATAACGGCGCAACCTACCGTTTTCACCTGCGCGATGATGTCGCGTTTCAGCGTACGCCGTGGTTTACCCCCTCGCGCAAGCTGAATGCGGATGACGTGGTCTTCACCTTCCAGCGTATCTTCAACCGCAATCACCCGTGGCATAACGTTAACGGCAGCAATTTCCCCTATTTCGACAGCCTGCAGTTTGCCGACACCGTGAAAAGCGTGCGCAAGCTGGATAACCGCACGGTTGAATTTACGCTGACGCGCCCGGATGCCTCATTCCTGTGGCATCTGGCAACCCACTATGCGTCCGTCATGTCGGCCGAATACGCGGCGAAGCTGACGAAAAAAGATCGTCAGGAACTGCTCGATCGTCAGCCGGTCGGCACCGGTCCGTTCCAGCTGGCCGAATACCGCGCCGGGCAATATATTCGTCTGCAGCGCCACGAACACTTCTGGCGCGGTACGCCGCTGATGCCGCAGGTGGTGGTCGATCTCGGCTCTGGCGGAACGGGACGTCTGTCAAAACTGCTCACCGGGGAATGTGACGTGCTTGCCTGGCCCGCGGCCAGCCAGCTCACGATTTTGCGCGACGATCCGCGCCTGCGTCTGACGCTACGCCCGGGGATGAACATCGCGTATCTGGCCTTTAACACCGATAAGCCGCCGTTGAATAACCCTGCCGTTCGTCACGCCCTTGCGCTGGCCATTAACAACCAGCGCCTGATGCAGTCGATTTATTACGGTACGGCGGAAACCGCCGCCTCAATTTTACCGCGCGCCTCGTGGGCCTACGACGGTGAGGCTAAAATTACGGAATACAATCCGGCAAAAGCACGTGAACAGCTGAAAGCGCTGGGCGCAGAAAACCTCACGCTGCAGCTTTGGGTGCCGACCAGTTCCCAGGCGTGGAACCCGAGCCCGCTCAAGACCGCCGAACTGCTGCAGGCGGATATGGCGCAGGTGGGCGTGAAAGTGATCATCGTACCGGTAGAGGGCCGTTTCCAGGAGGCGCGCCTGATGGACATGAATCATGATTTAACCCTGACCGGCTGGGCCACCGACAGTAACGATCCGGACAGCTTCTTCCGGCCGCTGCTGAGCTGTGCGGCGATAAACTCGCAGACCAACTATGCGCACTGGTGTAACCGGGAGTTTGACGCCGTGCTGCAAAAAGCGCTGGCTTCCCAACAGCTGGCCTCGCGCATCGACGCCTATGATGAAGCGCAGAAGATCTTAGCCCAGGAACTCCCGGTACTGCCGCTGGCCTCTTCCCTGCGCCTTCAGGCGTATCGCTATGATATTAAAGGCCTGGTGCTGAGCCCGTTTGGCAACGCCTCGTTCGCCGGCGTGTCGCGTGAAAAAGAACAAGAGGTGAAAAAACCATGATTATTTTTACCTTGCGCCGGCTCCTGTTGCTGCTGGTGACGCTCTTTTTCCTGAACTTTGTCGGCTTTAGCCTGAGCTATTTCACGCCCCACGCCCCGCTCCAGGGATCGTCGCTGTGGGATGCCTGGCTCTTCTGGTTTAACGGGCTGCTGCACTGGGATTTCGGCGTGTCCAGCATTAACGGGCAGCTGATTTCCGAGCAGTTGAAAGAGGTTTTCCCGGCCACGATGGAGCTGTGCATTCTGGCCTTCGGGTTTGCCCTGATGGTCGGGATCCCCGTGGGCATGCTGGCCGGGATATATCGCAACAAATGGCAGGATAAGTTTATTAGCGCCCTCGCCCTGCTCGGCTTCTCCATTCCGGTCTTCTGGCTGGCGCTGCTGCTGACGCTTTTCTTTTCGCTGACGATGGGCTGGCTCCCGGTTTCTGGCCGTTTTGACCTGCTCTATACGGTTAAATCGGTGACGGGCTTTGCCATTATCGACGCGTGGCTGTCCGATTCCGTGTGGCGGCATGAGATGATCGTCAGCGCCCTGCGCCATATGGTGCTGCCGGTACTGACGCTGGCGGTTGCGCCAACAACCGAAGTGATCCGCCTGATGCGCCTGAGCACCATCGAGGTCTTTGACCAGAACTATGTCAAAGCCGCCGCCACGCGCGGACTGTCGCGCCTGACCATCCTGCGCCGCAACGTCCTGCACAACGCCCTGCCGCCGGTTATTCCGCGTCTGGGATTACAGTTTTCCACCATGCTGACGCTGGCCATGATCACCGAGATGGTCTTTAGCTGGCCGGGCCTCGGACGGTGGTTGATTAACGCTATCCGCCAGCAGGACTATGCCGCGATTTCCGCAGGGGTGATGGTGATTGGTTCGCTGGTGATTATTGTTAACGTGTTGTCCGATATTCTGGGTGCCATGGCTAACCCGTTGAAGCATAAGGAATGGTATGCCCTACGATAACGTATACAGTGAAAAGCGCACGCCCGGTGTGCTGCGTACCGTGTGGCGTAAATTCTATGGTGATACCACGGCGATGATCGGCCTTTATGGCTGCGCCGGTCTGGTGTTGCTGTGCGTCTTTGGCTCCTGGTTTGCGCCGTACGGCATTGACCAGCAGTTCCTTGGCTATCAGCTGCTGCCGCCGTCCTGGTCCCGCTACGGGGAAGTCTCCTTCTTCCTGGGAACGGACGACCTCGGACGTGACGTGTTGAGCCGCCTGCTGAGCGGTGCGGCCCCGACGGTGGGCGGCGCGTTTGTGGTGACGTTCGCGGCCACGATCTGCGGGCTGGCGCTGGGTATTTTTGCGGGATCCACGCATGGCCTGCGCTCGGCGGTGCTTAACCACATTCTGGATACACTGCTGTCGATTCCGTCTCTGCTGCTGGCGATCGTTGTGGTTGCCTTTGCCGGTCCGCACCTGTCGCATGCCATGTTCGCCGTCTGGCTGGCTATCCTGCCCCGCATCGTACGCTCGGTTTACAGCATGGTGCATGACGAGCTGGAAAAAGAGTATGTCGTCGCTGCGCGCCTGGACGGCGCGACCACCTTCAACATCCTGTGGTTTGCCGTGCTGCCTAACATCGCGTCCGGGCTGGTCACCGAGATCACCCGCGCCCTGTCGATGGCGATTCTGGACATCGCGGCGCTCGGCTTCCTCGACCTCGGCGCGCAGCTGCCGTCGCCTGAATGGGGCGCGATGCTCGGTGACGCGCTGGAGTTAATTTACGTGGCGCCGTGGACGGTTATGCTGCCGGGTGCGGCCATCATGGTGAGCGTGCTGCTGATCAACCTGCTGGGCGACGGTATTCGCCGTGCAATTAACGCGGGGGTGCAATAATGCCGCTTCTTGATATTCGCAACCTCACCATTGAATTCAAAACCGGTGAAGGCTGGGTTAAAGCCGTCGATCGCATCAGCATCACCCTCGCGGAGGGTGAAATTCGCGGGCTGGTGGGGGAATCCGGCTCAGGCAAAAGCCTGATCGCCAAAGCCATCTGCGGCGTGGCGAAAGATAACTGGCGCGTCACCGCAGACCGTATGCGGTTTGATGATATCGACCTGCTGCGCCTCTCTCCCCGCGAGCGGCGTAAGCTGGTCGGGCACAACGTCTCCATGATTTTCCAGGAGCCGCAGTCCTGTCTCGACCCGTCCGAGCGCGTGGGCAAACAGCTGATGCAGAACATCCCCGGCTGGACCTATAAAGGCCGCTGGTGGCAACGCGTGGGCTGGCGCAAGCGTCGCGCCATTGAGCTTTTACACCGCGTCGGGATTAAAGATCACAAAGATGCGATGCGCAGCTTCCCGTATGAGCTGACCGACGGTGAATGTCAGAAAGTGATGATTGCCATCGCGCTGGCCAATCAGCCGCGTTTGCTGATTGCGGATGAACCGACGAACGCGATGGAACCCACCACGCAGGCGCAAATCTTCCGCCTGCTGTCGCGTCTTAACCAGAACAACAACACCACCATTTTGCTGATCAGCCATGACCTGCAAATGCTCAGCAAATGGGCGGATAAAATTGATGTGATGTACTGCGGACAAACGGTCGAAACCGCGCCGAGTGAAGACCTGATCACCGCGCCGCACCACCCGTATACGCAGGCGCTAATCCGCGCTATTCCCGATTTTGGCAGCGCCATGCCGCATAAGAGCCGCCTGAATACCCTGCCCGGAGCGATTCCACTGCTGGAATCGTTGCCGATAGGCTGTCGTCTGGGGCCGCGTTGCCCGTATGCGCAGCGTAAATGTATCGAGACGCCACGCCTGACCGGGGCCAAAAATCATCTTTACGCCTGTCATTTCCCGCTGAACATGGAGAGAGAGTGAAATGGTCGAAACCTTGCTGGAAGTCCGCAACCTGAGTAAGACCTTTCGCTACCGCACGGGGCTGTTTCATCGTCAAACTGTCGACGCGGTAAAACCGCTCAGCTTTACCCTGCGTGAAAAACAGACCCTGGCAATCATCGGCGAGAACGGTTCCGGGAAATCCACCCTTGCGAAAATGCTCGCCGGTATGGTTGAACCGACTGCAGGCGAAGTATTGATTGACGATCACCCTCTCACGTTCGGGGATTACTCTTTCCGCAGCCAGCGCATCCGCATGATCTTCCAGGATCCGTCGACCTCGCTCAACCCGCGCCAGCGCATTTCGCAGATCCTCGATTTTCCGCTGCGTCTGAACACCGACCTGGAGCCTGAGGCGCGCCGTAAGCGTATCTTCGAAACACTGCGCATGGTTGGGCTATTACCGGACCACGAAAGCTACTACCCGCACATGCTGGCTCCCGGCCAGAAACAGCGTCTGGGTCTGGCGCGTGCGTTGATTTTGCGCCCGAAAGTAATCATTGCTGACGAAGCGCTTGCCTCGCTGGATATGTCGATGCGTTCACAGCTGATTAACCTGATGCTGGAATTACAGGAAAAACAGGGCATCTCGTATATCTACGTCACCCAGCATCTGGGGATGATGAAGCACATCAGCGATCAGGTGATGGTTATGCACCAGGGTGAAGTGGTCGAACGCGGCAGCACGGCGGATGTGATGGCCTCCCCGCTTCACGAGCTGACAAAGCGGCTGATAGCCGGGCATTTCGGTGAAGCACTGACGGCCGATGCGTGGCGCAAAGATCGGTAAACAAACGTTGCACCGCTTAATAAGGATTAAATAGCCTTAACACGCTGTTTAATCCTTAACTTTTTCATCTCCATAGCTGCTCCATATTCTCAGCAAAATACATCAACAGTTCTTCTCCAGAATATCCGGACATTACGAAGGAGAAGAAATGAACAACGCCACTTACGTTCTCAAATATACCGAGTACCTCATCAGAAAATGTCGTTCATTTTTAATGACGGACCTGTACTTTCATACTGTGAGGCTCAAGAAAAAATCGGAGAAGCACCCTGACATTAAATCACCCACGACGTTGAGTGAAAAAATATGTCATCGTCTGGTCTATGACCACAATAACGTCTATACCCTGCTTGCCGATAAACTCGCCGTTCGGGAATACGTAATCTCCAGAACAACGCGTGCGAAAACGGTGCCATTACTTGGCGTCTACAGTAAGGTGTCCCAGATTGATTTTTCGACGCTCCCTGAAAAATTTGTCCTTAAGTGCAACCATGACAGTGGCAGCACAATAATATGTACGAACAAAGCGCAATTTAACGTCAGGGAGGCGTGTAAAAAACTCAGTCTCGCGTTAAAGAAAAATATGTACTACACCACGCGCGAATGGCAGTACAAAAACATTACGCCAAAAATACTTTGCGAACCGTATGTCGATCTCTTCGATGATGCAGACAGGAACACAGCGCCCGAAATGCTGAGGATCCATTGCTTTCATGGCGTTGCCCACTATGTTGAAGCGGATTTTACGGATGACAGCGGCAAAGGTTTCATCAACGTTTACGACAGGTACTGGAACTTACAACCCTTTCAGATGGAATATCCTAATACACCGTTGGCGCCAGGCGAACCGGCCTTGTTCCGACAAGCGTTGCTGGCATCCCAGGAACTGGCGGATGGCATTGACTACTGCCGCGTTGACCTCATGCTAAAAAAAGATGAAATCTATTTCAGTGAAATAACCTTAAGCCCGAGACGCGGTAAACTGTCGATTACCCCGCAGGAATGGGATGCTAAGCTAGGAAAAATATGGCATTTACCGCCGGCAGGCACATTTGACCTGCCGCTGACGCTCACGAGTCGGGCCAGGTGAGTTTAAATATCGAGTGGTTTTGCGTTGATAAGGTATAGGTAACATCGCCACCATGCGCCAGCATGATGGCTTTTACCACCGACAAGCCCAAACCACAGCCTTCCGGGTTCAACTGTCTGGCGCCGTTATCGCGCTGAAAGGGCTGAAACAGGAAGTCATGAAACTCCCTGGGGATACCCGGTCCCCCATCCTGAATCAGGATAAAATTGCCTTTATCCGAAACACCATTTTTAACCGTGAGCTTGCGCGAAGTTGAATAGTGTAAGGCATTGTCAAATAAAACGGTCAGACACTGATTGATGCGTAAGGGATCGAATACGCACTGCTGCTCCCTCAGTTCAGTATGGACGGTAAATGCCTTACGGTTGAACTCGGGCATGAAGGTATCGAGCGCGTCCTGTAGTGTCCCTTTCAGATCCGTTCTGGCCTGGTATAACGTGTATCCTGCCCCGCCATCCGAACTGATAACCCGGAGATCTTCAATCAGACGGGTTAATCCTTCCGTCTGTTTAAGGAGGTTAGTAAACAGCACCGGATCCGGGGTAAACACCCCGTCAACTAGCCCCTGAAGCCTTCCGCGTAAAATGGTGACCGGGGTTCTCAGTTCATGCGCAATCGCAGCATTCCAGGATTTCCGCTGGATATCCAGCGTTTGCAGCTTTTCTGCCATTTCATTGAAATCCTTAACCAGGTGATTGATCTCTCCCAGCCGGGAACTGGCACAGAATGCCCTGGCGTCCAGATCGCCCTGAGAAATTTTTTTCAGGCTGGACGCGACCGCGTTTAGCGGGGTGAGTATTCGCGATGAAAGTTTGACCGTAAAGAATACGGCAATGATCAGGCTGATCGTTGTCGCGGTCCCAATCCATACCCAGTCCCACATCGTCATCTGCTCGTCATCGCCCGCAGCAGGGCCGCCGGGAAGATGATCCAGAATAAAGGAGTAAAAAAACCAGGAGCCCAGTATGGCGATGGCAATTATCGTAAACGTCAGCAACAGCATATACGTTAAGATCTGACGACTCAGGACAGACTCTTTATTCATTTCTTTTCCCCAAGCCGGTAACCCATGCCCCTGATGCTCTCGGGAACGCCATAAAGACCGGCCAGCTCCAGTTTTTTTCGCAGCTTGCTCATATGGCTGTCGACGGTTCTGTCGAGCGTATCGCCTTCCGGCAAACACGCGTTGAGCAACTCTTCACGGGAACAGACCTTGCGCGGATACCGCACTAGGTAAGAAAGCAACTTAAATTCGGTCGTCGTTAAGACCGGGGAGATAACCTCGGGCCCCGCAGTAACCTCCACGTAGAAATCATCCGGATAGACCGTAATGAATGGCGTTCTGAGCGGCAGGGCCCCCGCCTGCTGAAGCGCAGGCTTTGTTCTACGCAGCACCGCCTCAACCCGCGCGACAACTTCCGAAGGGTTGAAGGGTTTGATTACGTAATCATCCGCGCCGAGCCTCAGACCCATAAGTTTATCGACGTCCTGATCGAGAGCTGAAACCATAATGACGGGGACAGCGCTTTCATGGCGAAGCGTGGTAAGCACGCTCCAGCCGTCACATACGGGCAGGTGAATGTCCAGCAAGATGAGATCCGGTTTATGGAGGCGATTGAGCGTTATCGCCTGCTCGCCCTGCCTGGCCCTGAGCGTTTTCATTCCCGAACGCTCTAAGTAGCTCATCAGTATATCGGCGATTTCGTCTTCATCTTCAACAACAAGGATAAGCGTATTTTTGTTCATATTATCTCCGCGGGTGAAATCCCTTTAAGCACGCTATCAGATATCTTGAGCACAATAAGACACAGCCTCCGGGAAAAAGTGCCGTAGTCACGAAAATTTCCCGGTTGATTTAAATGCCCGGTTATTTCTCCACACAGCCTACACATTCAGTCAATAAAGACTCGACAATGTCCGTTCAAAATCGCTAATGAGGCATAACGCGTTGTGCATTGCGCGCTGCAAATTACCACTGTTTCTTAAAGATTTTATGAAGTTGGCTGAAATAATGAACATGGAATTTTCTAAATATTTTTCCCCTAAAAAACTGGGCATATATTCTCTGTTTCTGCTGCTGTCGTGGGGATTACTTTATACCTGGCTGGTGCTGGTACACAGAATGGATGAGAAAGTCGCCTCGACGCTGCTCTCTTCACCCCTTATCTATGGCTGCATCGCATTGTCAGTGGTTTCTCTGGTCATACAAAATAAAGCCGGCGCGTTCATTGAGCTACTTATCATCGCCTTCTGGCTGATGGTGATTTTTGTTTATCTCATTATTACGTTCACCGTGCTGTTAAACGCGATGCCCGATATTGAGGATCTGATCTTTTACTATGAATGTTATTTGATCATTTTTTTTGCTGGAGCACCGCTGTACCTCATTCTGAGAATGATCTGAGCCCTTGCTCCACACATCCTCCATAAACCGCCCACTTCCGCTAAACAGGTGCGCGGTAGACTTTCTACCTCACTCT